>OMXV01000056.1 GCA_900315075.1 uncultured Prevotellaceae bacterium
GGAAGGGCTTTAATTCAATGGAATGAAAATCAAGCTGATTATATCAGGGTGTAGATCCTGAGGAAATCATAGTAATATCCACAGACGAACCAATGAATTACCCAAACAAAGGTTAAATACGTTAATTTTGCCTCTTTATTTCTGACATTGTCCAACCCTAAATCCACCTCTCTACCGTTTAATATGTAAGTCGTTGATTATCAATACTTAATATATTTTATAATTGTAAATCGCTAACACATATTACCCTGTCATCAAATCTTAGCCAAATCCCTCATAAAATGTTTCTCAATTGTAGCAGTCTGACAGAAGTTCAAATTCCTGAAAGTGTGACCGAAGTGATGTCTTATGCCTTCCAGAACTGTTCGGCCTTGAAAACACTGGACCTGCCAGAAAGCGTTAACAGATTAGGTTACTCGATTTTTTCAGGGTGCAAGTTGGACACTTTATTTATCAGGGGAATCGTTGAATCCCGTTGGATTAGCACCTTCTTGTTCGACGGTATGGGCAAAAAGACGAAGGTTTTTGTGCAACCGTCTGAAGTGGAGAAATACCAAGAAGTCTATAGTGGTACGGTATATCCTTTGCCAGACCTGACGGATGGCATTTCCGACATCATCCATTCTCAAAACAGCCCATCTGAATGGTTTGACCTACAAGGACGCAGGCTTAACGGTGAGCCTAGTCGGGGCATCTACATCCATAACGGGCAAAAACGAATAGTGAAGTAAACATCATTTTACATACATCATGGGCAACCATGATTGACTCACAATAAAACTCCACTCCCTCAAAATGCTTAAAGGAGTGGAGTTTTATGTGTTTTCCGTTGTTTTTTTGGCTATTTCAAATGAATGGAGTAAATTTGCAAGACAATAGTAAAAAGACGAATATATGATAAAGAATATAAGAAGTGTTGCTTTGGCGTTGATTTATTTGTCGTCAATGACAATAGTATTTGCACAGTCTCGGTTGCACGACCTCGACATCCGTGTTGTCTTGAGCAAAAACGGCGATGCCCGCATCACCGAAACGCGAAAGATGACTATAGACGACAAAGGATCAGAGTGCTACATCGGATTGGGTAATATAAGTCCAAGCACCATTAAAGACTTTTCTGTCAGCGATGAAACCAACCGCCAATACAAAGACATAGGGACATGGGATAAAGACCTTGACCGACCGAAAAAAAAAGGTCTTTGCGGCATTGTAGAAAAAGGAAACGGTGGTTACGAACTATGCTGGGGACTTGGTGAGAGCGGGCAACACACATATGTCACTCGCTATACCATCACGGGGTTGGTGCGAGGATACGCCGATGCAGATGCTCTTCGTCATGTATTTCTCAATCAAAGTGTCAACCCGAAACCAGAACGAGCAAAGGTTACCATTGTGGGTGCAGACACCACACTATTTTTCACACCTGAGAACTGTGGTATATGGGGCTTCCGGTTTAAGGGCGACATGGATTTTGAAAATGGCATGATGGTAGCAACGACCTCAGAACCGATGAATGCAGAGGCGGCACTTTATATCATGGCGAAATTTCCAAAAGGGATGTTGGAGCCGACCATACAAATCACCGATGACACTTTTGAGCACAAAAAGCAACTTGCTTTTGAAGGCAGTGATTATGGCGATGCCATCGAAGAAGAAACAAGGGGTTTTGTCTATTATCTTATTGTCATCCTCAAAGTATTAGGTCTCTTAGCCGTCTTGGGTGGGTTGGTCTATCTCTTTAAGAAAGGACTTTCTTGGTATAAACGCAAGAAGCACGAGAAGTGGACACAGACTGTAGATTACTTCAGGACAATCCCATTAGAGGGCAATCTTCAGCAGGCTAACGATTTACTAAACGCATTTGATTATGGGAAAACCAATGATTACAAGCGACTCATATCCGCTACCATTCTGCAACTCATCAACGAAGGAGCATTTAGTATTCAGTCTGTGATGACTGAATCAGGAGAGATGGCAAAACGCTTCGTGGTTGCGGAGGAGTTGCCATTGGAGAAAGACTTGTCACCGCTGGCCTATAAATTGCACGACATTTTCAAGAAAGCCTCTGGTGAAGACCACGTGCTCGCGCCCAAAGAACTTGAAACGTTTATGGTAGATAAAAACAACAGAAAACTAATACGCTCGTTCGTAGATATATTATGTACCAAACGTGATAGTAAATACTACAAAGAGCATAAGGACGAAATGTCAGAAGTATATGGTTTCAAAAGATTTCTCGATGACTTTACACTGGTGAACGAGCGCCACCTGACTGAAACCCAACTGTGGTGCGACTATATGGTATGGGCCACGCTCTATGGCAATGCGGAGCAAGTGATGAAGGATATGAAAACCATCAATCCTGAATTCTTTAAAATAGACGTTAAAGCCAGTCAGTTATTGGATAGCACAGTGCTTCCCATCGTTTGTACTTCCATCTACCAAGGTACAGATCGTATGCTTGACAAAATGGAAGAAAATCGACGTAAGACAAATAAATCTTCAAAAAAAAGGAATTATTCATCTTCTCGCTCATCTGGCGATGGCGGGCGCTCCTCTTGGGGCGGTGGCGGTGGCGGATTCTCCGGTGAAGGCGGAGGAGGCGGTATCCGCTAATTAATACAGCGACCTCATAACCTGCAAGCGAAGCGACCTCATAACCGCATAACCTGCGAGCGAAACAACCTCATAACCTGCAAGCGAAGCAACCTCAAAACCTCATAACAATGAAGCAACTACTTATTATTCTATCTGCATTATTTTTGCAACTTAACGTGGCTCATGCTCAAAGTGTTCGTGAAGCCATCCTATTGGACAAGGGATGGAAGTTTTCATTTGGACATGCCAGCGACCCCCAAAAGGACTTCGGCTGTGGCACAGAATATTTCAACTATCTGACCAAGGCAAATTCCATTCATAATGAAGGGCCATACACACAGAAGTTTGACGACTCCACCTGGCAGGAAATTCAGATACCGCATGACTGGGTGACCACACTACCCTATGCCAAAGAAGCCAGTCACTCGCATGGTTACAAAACTGTGGGATGGAAATTTCCCGAGACCAGCGTCGGATGGTATCGCAAGAATCTGCATATCAGCAATGATGATTTTGGCAAGAGGTTGATTTTGCGTTTCGACGGTATTTTCCGTAATGCTCAGGTATGGTTCAATGGTTTTTATATGGGCACAGAGCCCAGCGGGTATGTCACACAACTCTATGACATCACGCCATATGTGAAATATGGTGAAGACAACCTTATTTGTGTACGTGCTGATGCCTCACTCGAAGAAGGTTGGTTCTATGAGGGGGCAGGTATCTATCGTGATGTTTGGTTGTTGAAATCCGCCGAAGTGAGCGTGGCACCTTTTGGAACCTTTGTCTATTCGAAGATGGAACCACCATACACAGAGGCGAAACTAATGATTGAGACCGAAGTGAACAATAGTGGATTGACCGCACAGGATTGTGAAGTGTCACAAACACTTTACGATTCTGAAGGCAACAAGATTGGGGAGAGTGAAAAGGAAACACTTCATCTGGAAGCGAAGCAAACACTCAGTTGCAAGCAAAGCATCATAGTGACCGGCCCACATCTATGGAGCACGACCGACCCTTACCGCTACTATGTGAACACTTTCATCCGCAAGGATGGTAAGATAATAGATTCATATCAAACTGTGACAGGCATTCGCGATGTCGCCTTTGACGCAGAGCGCGGTTTCCTGTTGAATGGCCAACCGCTGAAGTTGAAGGGTGTGAATCTGCATCAAGACCATGCAGGTGTGGGTGCAGCCATCCCCGATGCACTGCAAGCATGGCGCATCAAACAGTTGAAAAAGTTTGGCTGCAACGCCTATCGCTCATCACATAATCCCATGACACCAGCCATGCTTGATGTCTGCGACCGTGAGGGCATCCTTGTCATCGATGAAAACCGGTTGATGGGTATCAACGATGAACACCTGCGCTTGTTGGAGCGAATGATCAAACGCGACAGGAATCACCCCTCCATCATCCTTTGGAGCGACGGCAACGAGGAATGGGGAATCGAGAATAATGTCCAAGGCATCCGTCTGGCAGAGGCCATGCGTGAATATACCCGTCTCTACGACCCCACACGTCGCAGCACTGTGGCCAACGCCGGCGGCAGTGAGTTGATTAAGGGTGTCGATGTGGTCGGCTTCAACTATATCTCACAAAACGATGTGGATAATCGTAAGAAGGCCAATCCTTCCTGGCCCATCGTAGGCACAGAGGAGTTTACGGGTTGTGGCACCCGCGGCTGGTATTTTGAGTCACCTGATTATCCGGGCCGGATGGTCAGCACCAACCGTTCGAAGAAAATCTATGATTATGAGAATGTCATCGAACGAGGTTGGCAGTTCTATACCGACCGTCCCTGGGGAGCAGGTGTTTTCTATTGGACAGGTTTCGACTATCGTGGCGAATCCAATCCACTCGTCTTCCCTGCCCACGACTCTGAATATGGTATTCTTGACTATTGCGGATTTCCCAAGGATGAGGCATACTATCTGAAGTCATGGTGGACAGAAGAACCCACATTGCATATTTTCCCTCACTGGAACCTGCAAGGTCATGAGGGTGAGGAAGTGGAGATATGGGCATACAGCAACTGCGACGAGGTGGAACTGATAGTGAATGGCAAAAAACTGGGACGCCAACAGATGCCTAAAAACGGTCATCTGAAATGGAATGCTATCTATCAACCCGGCAAGATAGTAGCATATGGCTATAAGAATGGCAAACGCATGATGACCAAGACCATTGAGACCACCAAACCAGCCTATAAGACTGTATTGAAGACTGACTCGCTGACCCTCTATATTGAAAGGCGTGATATAGCCGTCGTCACCGTCGAGGTGCAGGACCAGAAAGGGCGAATCGTACCTGATGCGTGTCCGCTACTTCATTTTACCCTCGAGGGCGAAGGCCGCATCCTCGGTGTGGGTAATGGCGACCCGATGTACTTGGGTGCAGACCATCCTCAAGACCTGAATTGTCGAGAGTTTAGCATTCCTGCTTTTAACGGTTTGGCTCAAATCATCATCCAGTGTGATACGCCTTCCTCTTTATGCATCAACTGTAAGAGCGAAGGTCTCAAGACAGGAACACTCTGGCTCGACGCTAAATACGAACGTCCATAGACAATGACTGAGAACAAATGAGAAATATTGGATATCATTTATTGGTAATCGTTACCATCGCTATATGGGGTGTGACATTTGTCAACACCAAGTTATTGCTGATGCAAGGATTACAACCGATGGAGATATTTCTGCTGCGATTCATTGTAGCCTATCTATGTATATGGCATTCAGTTGGGCCATCTATAGTTTGGTCATCAAGAAAGTGTCATCCCGATATAGTGCTACATTCATCACTCGCAAGGTGTTTTTCTATGGGATACTGACCGTCATCCCTTTGTTTTTTCTGAAACCATGGAGTTTCCCTTTGGAGCGCCTTGTTCAACCTGTTGTCTGGATGAATCTTCTGTTTCTATCAATTGTCGCTTCATTCCTGTGTTTCTTGTGGTGGAGTGTTGCAGTGAAAAAGATAGGTGCCATATCTACGAGCAATTATGTCTATCTCAACCCCATTACTACGATAATAGCAAGTGCTATATTCCTTCATGAACCTATGACGCTGATGGCATATATCGGAAGTGCCCTCATTCTCTTAGGAGTGTTCATTGCCAACCTTAAAGTGAAAGAAAAAGGTGTCGAAACAGGCAAATCAGAATAATAACGCCCTGATTTTTAGCCTTTAGATAAATCACTCATACTCAGTATAAAGAAAACAAGCTTTCGTTTACTTCGCTTAATCGCGATTTTCAGGTCATCCGAGTATAAATGCACTCGAGAATCTTCAATTTTCAATCTTCAGTGGTAATGTCCCTTTAACTACCTTTTAACTACCCTTTAACTACTTCAAATTGAGCGAATGTGAAACTTGAGTTACTTACTTAAAATACCTGTTTCGCTGTCGCTATGGTTCATGGAACGCTGAATATCACGATATTTTCGACCATGATCTAAACGGTAACTCAGTTTCAGGGTTACCATATTGCCATAATCTCGATAGTGTTGCGTGATTTCTTTTTGAACATAACGACTCACGACTTCCGTTTTGTTGGTAAGTGGATGCTGGCTGAATGGATGCTGAACATACAAAGAAACGCTGAAGGTTTCATTCATACGGTAATTGCAAGTGAAATACCATGCTGGCGCCTGATGTCCACGATGCTCGCCTTCCATAAAGTTCCATCCATTGTCGGCATAGGCACCTAACGTCCAGCGTCCCATATAGGCTTGCAGTGAGCAACCGCCATTGAAAGAAGTATAGGTGTGGGTATAGTCCTCTCCGTAGTTGAAGAAACGATAGATACCGCCATAGATGGTAGCAGTCAACTTCTCGGGGATAATCTCCCACTGGTTGTAACTGTCGATATAGAAGAAGTTACACGAATTGTCGGCATTGGTCTGTATCTGAAAGAAGCGGTTACCCTCACGGATATATTTTTCCATATTGCAATGGGCATTGAGACGATAATAGCCTTGCAATTCAGATGTGAAGCGTGGCGTGGTATACGAGAGTTTCAGTTGATGAGAGGTGACACGATTGGGATGAATCTCAGGATTGCCAAGAATGGTTTCCATCGCGTTTTTCTTGATACTGACATCACTGACGAGAGCAATCTGAGAGACATGCTGAGAGATTTCAAAGTTGTAGTTCAACTTGAAATGTGTAGCCAATGGATAACTAACGGTGACCTTTGGTCGGAATAGCCTGAAATGATGTTGTGTATCACCCTGCCGGTAGTATCTGCTACTTACGCCAAGTCCTCCCATATAACTCAGTTTGCCGAGATGTCCATTCAGTTGCGAAAAGAGATAAACGTCGGATGTGTGGATACCATTTGTGGCATTGACATCTCCTCGATATACATTGTGATTATATCGCTGCGAATATTGTACACCACTGGAAATAGTGAAAGGCTTAAGTCTGTTCTCATAGATGGCTTCACTCCACAGACTATATGTCTTTCCGTCAGTATGGTATCGATAGGCTGCACTTTCATTGTTCTCGGTATCGCCAGTTGTCTTGATACTTGTAACTACGACATTGGCTGTCAGCGACTGATGGCGGAGAAAATCCTGATGATAGTAGAGGTCTATCGAAGGTGTGGTGCTTCGGGATGACGAACACTCATCATAAGGAGTGCCATTGACATCCATCACAGCATTCCTCTGCTGTGGCTGTATGTCAGCATTGGCAGAGAGTTTAGCTTGAAACACATAGTTTGAGTCGCTCAGACTATATGTCAGATGTGTCGTATGACTGAGATTCGTGCTCTGCTCACTCAGACTTTGGCGGTTCATCCTAACTTTTTCGCCATTCTCCAACTCATAGGTTGACAATTCGTCGTATGATGCCCCCTTGAAGTTGTGATAGTCTAATCCATAGCTAAGTGCCAGTTCGCTGCGCCCACGATTGATTTTGCCATATAACGACTCATTGCCATTCACTGTGGTCAATGTGTTGGTAAGTTGCGTGCCTACGACATACCCACTCACTCGCTTCCTGACCTTGAAATTGATGACATACGCTATCCCCTCACCATATCGCACACCAGGATTGTCAATAAATTCAACGTGTTCAACCCCCTTCATGTCGAGCGCCTGCAAATCCTCTTTGGAAGCAATGATATCATTGATGCGCACTTGTACTGTTCCGAGGTTTGTCAGCGCCGTGATGCTGTTCATGGCCTCATCCACCCGGATGTGTGGGAGCGTCAGTTTTGCGAGCAGTGAGTAAGCATTGGCAGAACTCTCTAACTGTTGTTTTGTAGGATAGAACCATTGCCCGTCCACCTTCTGAATGACTCGTGCTCCTTTTACCGTCATTGCGTCAAGGGTAACACTTTTTTCAATGTCTTGCGCTGCAACTGTCAACACACAGACTGCCATCAAGCAACAAAATAATCTCTTCATATCTTGCTTTTTTGAAGGCAAAAATAGGAAGAGATTTACAAATGGCAGAAAGAGCAACCTGACATTTGTCTGACATTTCGCTGTCAGACCCATTGTCAGTTTCTATCTATTTGATTTTCAGGTGATATGCTTTACTGCGGTCTGACTCAATTTTTAGGTCTGAATGTTGTTCAATCACATGCTTCAGCCTGCGGATAAGTGTGTAGAGCGTATCATTTGCATCTGGTTTCTTAGGCCACAGGGCATCACAAATCTCCGTTTTCGTCAACGAATAGGAAGGAGAATGGAAGAACAATTCCATCAACTGAGACTGCATAGGAGTAAACTGTACTGGGCTTCCATCCGCGGCATAGAAACGGCCGTCTACCTCCGAGTATGTCAATCCGCCATAACTGTTATCTGCAGAAGATAGCGCAAGAATCGGAACACTGTCTATCGAATGACGACGGCGATACCATATAAACATTGCCCAGAATACTGTCATCACCCAGAGGATAGTGGCAGGTCTTTGGTCGGACAGGCTAAAGATGGTGGCTTCAGAGCAACGTGCATAAGCCTTAAACTTCTGCCCACGGGTATCTACAACCAGTGTTGCCTTACCTCGCAGTTCTGCTATCTGCAAATGTTTATTAAATGTTCGGATGGTATCTTGGCTGATTACATTGCTCTGCTGCTCCTCCAAGGTTAGGGCAAGTGCCCTATCCATATCCTCACTCACCAACCTGCTCATGGAGTTATAACTGCCAAATCCTGTTAGGATAGAAGCGATAATCAGTGCAAAAAGCACGATGAATGCAAATCGTTGTTTTTTCATGTTCATTCCGCGTAATTATTGATTTCCTTGAATGCCACCACGTTGCCGTTCATGTCAACACCGATTTTAAAGGGGATGGCATAGATGTTGAATTTTGCGGCAAGGAGGTTCCACTCATTGTGCGTCACGTAGATGTGCTCACCCTTGATATTGTTCTTTGTCAGCCACGCTTCGGTGTGTTCACGTGGACTGTCCTTCTCGTCGCAAATGTAGAGGAAACGCACAGGCTTGTCTTTCAGTCGCTCCACCGTCTCACGCTCTTCCATCATTTCGCTTCGGCAGGGGCCACAACTCATCCCCCAGAAGTGGACAAAGAGCGCATTGCCCTTGTAAGGCTCTATAATACGTTGGAAGATGGCATCGGCCTCGGGAGTGGCAGAAACTGTGGTGGTGACGTTGCCTTCGCGCTGTCCGACATATTGGCGGTAGCGTTGCAGGGATTGATGTGCCACGATAGGATTGCTGATGAGGGGAATGATGGCGGCATATTTGCCGGTCAAGATGTTGGGATCGGAGTCGGCTTCGAGATTATCTTCTGTGAAGACGTCTTGGCATAGTGCCATCTGCTGCATGAAACCGATGTTCTTGAGTCCGTAGCGCGAAGTGATGATGTTCGACACTTTTCGATAGTAGTCGGCAGTGCTCTCCCCATTCTCTTTGGGTGAGAAATGGACATCAATCATAATATAGACTCCTGCATAGTTGATTAAATGACTCGGCGAATCTATAGCGAACAGCATAGAGGGATTATCTGTCAGCCACCGCTCGCGCCCTGCCAGAAAGTCGTAATAATCACCAAGTTCGTCTCGTTGGATTTGGTAGAATCCCCCTGTGGTCATATTGTAACGATAGTTCTCCATCGTAGCCATGAGCAAGTCGCCCAATAGACTGGCACCCAACACTTCCTTGACATTGTCGGCAGTCGCAGCGGGCACAGGCAAGCGATCGGCTTCGATGTCGGCAATGACGTTGTCCAACAATTTGACTATTTGCTGCTTCCAGGCCGGAATTTCCTCTCTCGCCAGACCTTTGACTAACAAATCTTTTTCGCCGAAGTAGTGTTTCTTGACACCTGGCCAGAGGCGATTGACGTCGGTGCTCATGCCCTGTCCACCGAACGTCACGCCCACCTTATCCTCCTGCGTTGCATCCTTTATCACCTCTAAAGTGTCGCCAACAGCCAGAAACATATAACCGATATCCTCCACATATACACTGTGAGAATGCTGCAAGGGGATACTACCCTCAAACGAGCCGTCGGGGGCAACGGGGATGGCGTGTACCTGCTCTTCGTCAGAAAACAGGTTGAAAGTGACGACAGAGACAATGCTCCATTCGCCCTCTGCCTTGTTTTGTATGCGGCCCTTTAGAACGGCCGTTCCACTGTGAAACAGATAATCGTCGATAGCGCTCACCGTCATGCTGACGAAGGCGAGAAGTATGGTGATAATGGCTTTCTTGTTCATTTCGTTTCTATTTGTCTAGAGTCTAAAGTCTATATTCCAATGTTTATTGCCCTCAGTCCAGAGAGAACAAAATGCAAAATTACACATTGCTTTTGAAAAAGCCATCGGTAAATCCCTCAAAAAAAATCTTAGAAGTTAAAAATCTGAACAAATGTTCACTATTTTGTCGTTGGTTTTCGCCACCATGTGCCTCTCCTTTTATTTCTTTACGGACTATTAGGACTTTATGGACTCTAAGCACGAATTTTCCTTGGTTGGTAACATAAAATGCATGAATTATGGGATGCAAGCATCGGAATTATCATGAATTAATGTGTGCTTAAGATTAACTAATAAGTCACGAATTTGAGAATTTGAGAATTATTTCAACCAATGATAGAATTATTGTGAATTATAGAATTGATGTTTGCCTCGCAAACTGTATGCTTGCATTGGATATTTGGCTTGCCAAATATTCTGAAATTCAATAAAATTCAAAAGCATTCAAGATAATTCTCTAATTCTCCAATTCGTGATATGAAAATAAAACAGTTGTTAGTCGTTGGGTCATGCCCCGTGTATGTCCGAAAAACGACATTAATTGATAAGTCACGAATTGGAGAATTAAAGAATTGTTTTGTTTTTTTCAACATGAATTACCAGGGATGACCATAAATTAAACACCAATGAATTATCATGAGATAGTGCTGGTCACGAATTTGAGATTTTTAGAATTCTATAAGCAATAAATAAAAAAACGCTATGCTTAAGAAAAAGAAAAAAAAGGGAAAAAAGAAGATGGAAAAAGTGGCAAGCCACTCTCAATAAGACAGTTCTTTCTTATTGATTAATCTCTGATATTGAGCGAAGCGACCATCGCCATGTATCAAGGTCGGCCTGTCGGCCTCAAGATCTAACAAAATCTAAAAGAAAATCTTTCACTCTTATGTACCAAGAGCAAGCACGAGGATGATAATTGCTTTTCCTACCGGCAAGCGACCGATAATACCCCTTATACAAGTGATGATGTCTTGTTTATTCATTCCGTTTTATTCTATATACGACATGTTTGTGAAAAGATATCGTTTCAGACTATAAAAATATTGCCGTCTTAAATTTCCTTTCCATTTATCGGACCAAAGCATGGAGCGCATCGCTGCGCCCCATGCCATTCCCGGGCTTTATGAACTAATGAATCAAAATCTGTTGATATTATTTCGTTGTTGGAATAATTCCTTCATTTACCATTTGGGTTCATTCACCAGTTTATTCATTTCTTCCATGTATTTCTCCATCATTTTCTGCACGTATTTCTGTGTTTTCTTACCTTTCTTACTGGGGTCAGCCAACAGCATCACCGTCAGTTTCTTGTTTTGCTCGGAGTAGGTTTCTCCCAACATGCGACCGTAAAGTTCGATTAGTCCAGATGTGGGTATATGGGCGGCTTTTGCTTCTTTTATGAAGTCTTGGATATCGACATCCATCTTTTTGTTCAGACTGACAATCTCCTCATAAAACTGGTCTAAATGGGGAGTCATCCCATTTCCCACTAAACCCCTCTTTTTATTAAAGTCCTGGGCTTCGCTAAACTTCTCGCCAACGCGCTCATAGATTCCTTGCAATGCTTGCATATCGCTTTCAAGCACTTTCCCTTTCATCTCAAAATGCATCTTCTGCTCGGGAGAGATGGTCTTTACCCACCAGTCCATTTCACTGTCAGATTCCACACTCGTCGTATCCCCAACAGCCACGCGAGGGGAATCAGGCACCAACAGACTCCGTCCCGACTGTCGTCCCACGCGACGCTCGTAGTCACGGTCTTCATCGTAGTAGCCATTGTGCACGGTGATGCGGTAAGTCTCGCCAGGAACGAAATCGAGGTCTATCCACGCGGAACAGAGCGAACCATCGGGGAAGATGCAGCGCAGGCGGCCCACCATGGGATGGTCGAGTTCGGTCTGGAACTCGAAACGCTTATTTACCACGGGCACGCAGGCCACATAGTCATCATCGTTTAGGGCGTAGAGGGCATCGCGTGAGTCTGCAATGTAGATGTTGTAGAGCGAGTCGGCGATGTTGGCAT
Organism: uncultured Prevotellaceae bacterium; assembly: GCA_900315075.1. GTDB lineage: Bacteria > Bacteroidota > Bacteroidia > Bacteroidales > Bacteroidaceae > Prevotella. Next base: position 12,358 of record OMXV01000056.1, read on the forward strand.
CCACACGGCCCTCAATCTTAAACATCCGCTTGTTGCTCTCCGCAGTCTTCTCGTAGACATCCGGACGCAGCGACGTGATCATATAGACCGTGCCTTCCACTTCGAAATTTACATCATCGTCACCCATCTCTTCCCAGACAATGGCATAGGCATCGCGCAGTTGCGGGTTCTCCGGGTTCTTCGTACACATGAGCCACATTTCCTGTTCTTTCTTTGAGCGCAGGACGATGGTCTTTGAGCCCTCGTTGGTCACCACCTTGAGTTTGAAAGATTCAGTATTGCCGGGCACCATGTGCAGTATCTGATAGCACAGCGGCTCGTCGGCCATGAAACTCTCAGCGATGGTTTCAAAAGAGGCATCATAAGTAAAGCATGAGAAGGTGGCAATCTTCTCGCTCGACTCAATGATGTTGGTGTTCGGATTCCTGTTGATGGCAAACGACTGTCCCGTCTTGTAGCCATGGAGTTCGATGATGGCGTTTAGGTTGGCTATGACCTTCTCTGGCCGTTTTGGTTGGTCGGCAGATGGGTCAGCAAAGATTGCAAGGGGGCTGCATACGATGAGCAGCAGGGAGATGATACGTTTCATATTAATCATGTCTTATTGTTTTACTAAATGTTCAAATTGATAATTCGTTATTTCCAACTCCAGTTCCAGTCTCTTCATGTAGGCGTTGTTAGCCTGTTGTCGCATCAGTGCCAGTTCCTCTGGTGTGTAGCGATAATTATCAGGACGGCTGATAGGAATGTCACGCTCGGTCAGCACTACTTGCTGTGGTTTTGCTTGGGTATAAGACAAATCTGGAGATAAGATTTCATTACCTGCCGTCACTTCCTTGGGCTGATTGACTGGTTTTTCCTCTGCCAACAACCTCTCTACTCTTTTGGTCGTCATACTACGCCTCTTAGGTTTGGGTATAAATCGTTTTTTGTGTGTCGTGACTGCCACTTGCTTCTCTTCTTTCTCTTCCTTAATTGTCAAGGTTCTATCTCGCTGTTCTGTATGCCGTGCCAGCTCAGAAAGGTACTCTTTCTCCAAGTCATAATTTTTGTGATGAGGCATCAGTAATAATAGGAAACAGGCGGCAACGGCAGCGATGGACATATAAAGCCATATCTGATGGCGTCTTGGTTGCTGTCTATTCGGCAGACTATCCATGATGCTTTCTGTCAGTTCGTCAGGATTGTCGATGTCGGGCATCGGCTGCTGACTGAGCTTTTGAAGTATGTCGTCAATCTTGTTCATATCCCAATTTCTTTAGTTGCTTACGTATAGTCTTTCTGGCCACGTAAAGATTATTTTTCACCTGCTGGCCATCCATTCCTGTAATCTGTTCCACTTCTGTCGAGGACAGCCCTTCAAGTTGACAGAGCGTAAAAACAAGCCGTTGCTTGGTGCTCAGTCCCTCGGCCAGTAATTTCACGACGGATACCCACTCATGGTTCTCAAGGTTATGATGACTGTCATCATCGGAACAAAAGCGTTGCATGACCTGCTCGTCATGTGGTTGCAGGATAATGATTCTCGCTCTCTTGAGTCTGTCGAGACACAACCGTGAGGCGATGGTGTAGAGCCAAGTGGAAAAGGGCCTTTGCAAATCAAAATGGTCGATGCAGGTCCAAGCCTTGATGAAGGTCTCCTGTACTACGTCTTTTGCCTCTTCCTCGTCGGCCAGCATCTTCAATGCAAGCGAAAACATCATACGCTGATAGTTCTGCACCACCCATCGGAATGCAGCTTTGTCGCCCTGCTGGCATCGAGAGAGTATTTTTGTTTCTTCTGTCGCTGTCATTCGTTAGCCTTTCTGTTGATTAATACGACGGAGAAATGCAAAAGTCGAATTATATATTGCTTTTTCTAACTTGCGAAACACAAGGAGTAGCCACGACATCACGCCGAAGCTACTCGTGAATGACCCATTAGTGAGAGAGTTTAATGGTGTCACAAATGATTATATGTTAAAAAAATCAAGTTTCACATTCGCTCAATTTGAAGTAGTTAAAGGGGAGTTGAAGGGGCATTACTATTGAAAATTGAAAATTGGAGATTGAATATTGAAGATTGAAAATTGAAAATTGAAGATTGAAGATTGAAGATTGAAAAATGAAAATTGAAGCCCGAAAAACGTGGATGTGTTCGTCAACAATTGCCTAAAATGCGAGCATACATAAAGTATTCCCCATTTTCCAACATCAATGGACAGTATCTAATAGGAACAGACGAATGATTCTGGTCATGATTTTTTGTTTTTTTTGTCGTAATCAATATGATATCGTTTGTTTGTCCCGCGGGTTCTTCTTTGATGGCTGCAGCAGTTCCACGCTTCAGTATTTGCATCTCATGGATACATTCGGGTGGGAGTTGGAGTACCGTTTCCCTACTCACCCATTCACCATCTACTTTATAGATAATGGAGTCATCGTGCAACTCCATATAGCATATCAGGGAGATAAATAGTGCTGAATTAGCGTTGGATATGCTGTGGGTGACGTATGACGCATTTCCCGATGGAAAATATTCAAAATCATTTCTCTTTCTCTCAGAATAATTGGCAATGCTGACGTTCCTGGGGGATCGGTCTTCCTCTGGTTCATCTACAGTTGTTTTTAGCACTATTCTTACCGGTTTATCCGTTTGAGATGTTTCGGGCATTGGTATTTCAGATTTTTCATCATCTTTTACAACGGTATTTAACGCATCCTTTTCTACGACATCCGATATAGCCACAGATGCTTGTGATGCTGGTCCTATTTCCTCTGCGGGGTTTTGGCAGATTGATTCGTCTTCATCTTGCAGCGACATATCTTCATTCTTTTCCTCATATGGTAGGAGTTGCGATGTTTTCACTGAATTTGTATAATGTCGTGCCAAAGGAGTTTCGTCTGACTTTTGAGTTATTATGAGAAAAGCAAAGATGACAACGGCTGCCAAGAGAGCCGACCATATTATCATGGATGATTTCGTGCGTGTATGAACTCTCCCGATATTTTCTTGCATCAGTCTGTCGAATTCAGCCTCTTTTTCGTCGGACAACTTAACATCCACTGCATTTTGACCGGCAGAAATGATGATGATTTTCATATCCTCTTCTTCAGGGGATAGCACCTCCGTTGTATGTATATAGTAATCCTGAAGAAGTTGTTCTTCTTCAAGAGTCGTCTCGGCGTTCAAATAACGATGAACCAATTCCAGTCGTTTCGTCTGATCGTTTAAGTCTGTCATTTCCTTTTCCTCCTTATATTTAATGTTGCCATCAATTGCTTTCTGGCTGTGCATATCATCGTCTTGACACTGTCGGGTGTAGCACCACAGGCAGCAGCTATTTCCTTCATTGTCATACCCTCGCATCGCATAAGAAGCATTCTTCGCTCAATGCCAGACAACTGTTCCATGGCAAGAGCTACAATTCTCTCTGCATCGTGTACGATGGCTTGATGATCGGATTGCGTGTTGGCCAATATACCGAGCGCACCGTCCAATGTTTTATGCTGTGTTCCTGCGTGTTTCAGCATATCTATGCAGACATTTTTCGCTATACGCATAGCCAGCTTCTCTGGATACTGATAATCATACAGTCTGTCGCGCATCTGCCATAAGCGCAAGAGAGTTTCCTGGACGGCATCCTCAGCATCACATGCCAGTTCCTGCCGGTCGAAAAAACTCCGACACAAGGAAATGAGCCTTGGGCGTATGGCTATAGCTATATGTTGAAAATCGTCATGCATGTTGTCTTCTGTTCTTAACACGATTGGGAAAGGAAAAGGTAAAGTAAAAAATGCTTTTTAATCGGCAAAATAACGACTAACCACACGATTATTAGCCCAGCAAACCTGAAAAACACAAGGCGAGAGTGAAAGTCTGAACAAATGTTCAGATTTTCAGGCTTTTTGCAACTGGCAAATCTGCAAAACAGGTAGTTCATAAACTAAACTAACTGAACTTTCCCACCCTTTTTATCACGAATTTGAGAATTAAAGAATTTTCCATTATGATGAATTTATAGGAATTTGAGATGAAATGACAAGTCATTTCCAAAATTCTTTTCATCTGCTTATCAATTCTAAAATTCTTAAATTCGTGATAATAAAACTTTTACGTAATTTGTGAGGGTGGGAAACTTCAGTAAACTAATTATCTTTTTGAGATAATTGTTTGGAGAAACCAGTAAAACAAAATATCTTTGCAAAGTAATAATTGGTAAAATTCGTAACCATACTCCCAATTTTATAATAAAAGAAGAAGTATGGTAGGATATAGCCTATTTCCTTTTGTCTCCCCTTCGCTTGATAAAAAACGGTCAATGAAGCATCGGAAAATCATACATGTGGATATGGACGCCTTCTTTGTCTCTGTGGAGGAACTTGACGATCCTTCACTCAAAGGCAAACCTGTCGTGGTAGGTCACGACGGACCGAGAGGTGTTGTTTCCACTGCCAACTACGTGGCACGGCAATATGGGGTACATTCTGCCCAGCCCATTGCCGTGGCACACCGCCTATGCCCGGACCTATTGGTGGTGGAACCACATTTCAGCCGATATAAAGAAGTGTCCCGGCAGGTGCAAGATATCTTTCATGAATATACCGATCTTATCGAGCCACTCAGTCTTGATGAAGCATACCTTGATGTAACAGACAACAAGTTCGGGATAGACATGGCTGTTGATATCGCAAGGGAAATCAAGAAGAGGATAAGACAAGTCACAGGCCTCACAGCGTCTGCCGGGGTGAGCTACTGCAAATTTCTGGCAAAAGTGGCCAGTGACTACAGAAAACCGGACGGACTTTGCACCGTCCACCCTGAGCGTGCGCTCAAATTCATCGACAACCTGAAGGTGGAGCAGTTTTGGGGCGTGGGTGAGAAGACGGCGCAACACATGCACAAAATGGGAGTGTTCACCGGAAAACAACTGCGTGGCCTTACCTTGCAGCAGCTCACAACCCAATTCGGAAAGATGGGAAAGGTGTTCTACGATTTTGCTCGTGGCATAGATGACCGTCCGGTAGTCACGGAATGGGTGAGGAAATCTGTGGGATGTGAGAGGACATACATCAAAGACATCACAAGGCAGGAGGATATGCTGGCTGAATTAAGCATCCTTGCCGATGAACTGGAGTCAAGGCTCGCACGCAACAACTTCAAAGGACGCACCTTGGTGCTGAAGGTGAAATTCTGCGATTTCCGACAAACCACCCATAGCCTCACAGAAAATGTCGTCATCGAACATAAGGAAAAAATCATGGCTTTGGTCAAGGAATTACTTAACGAGGTGGACTTTCAGCAAAGACCTGTACGCCTGCTTGGAATTACAGTGACAAATCCAGTGGAAGAAGAAGGGCGTCGGGGACCGATACAACTTTACATAGAATGGCCACCCGTCTTTTAGACGCTAGACTTTAGACGATAGTTAGGCTCTAAACGCAAGAAACTCCTAACTCCTAACTCCTAACTCCTAACTAATAACTTCTAACTAATAACTTCTAACTAATAACTTCTAACTAATAACTTCTAACTAATAACTTCTAACTAATAACTTCTAACTAATAACTCCTAACTAATAACTCCTAACTAATAACTCCTAACTAATAACTCCTAACTAATAACTCCTAACTAATAACTCCTAACTAATAACTCCATAAACTCCTAACTTTTTACAAGCACTTTTTCGCATTTTTTTTATACACATTTATTATATGTCGAAAAAAACGTGTAATTTTGCAGTTTGAAATTGAAATCAACATAAAAAACATCATATTTAGCAAGTTATGCTTACAATCAAACTGATTAGCGAGGAAACAGAACGAGTGATTAAAGGTCTGGAAAAGAAGCACTTCCAAGGTGCTCGTCAGGCAGTAGAGAACGTATTGGCCGTTGATAAACGTCGCCGTGAGGCACAGCGTGAGCTCGACGCACTTAAACAGCAGTCGAAGCAGATGGCCTCTCAGATAGGTGCACTGATGAAGCAGGGTAAACGTGAAGAGGCAGAACAAGCCAAGCAACAAGTAGCCCAGTTGAAACTCAAAGACAAAGAGTTGCAAGAGCAAATGGACAACGCAGAAAAAGAACTTGTCACACTGCTTTGCACTATCCCCAACATTCCCAACGACCAAGTGCCCGAGGGCAAAGATGCTTCCGACAACGTGGTGGTGCGTGAGGGTGGTGTCATCCCTACCCTACCCGATGATGCCCTCTGCCACTGGGACCTATGCAAGAAATTCAACCTCATCGACTTCGACCTTGGTGTGAAAATCACTGGCAGTGGTTTTCCCGTCTATATCGGTAAGATGGCCCGCCTACAACGTGCCCTTGAGGCCTTCTTCCTGGAAGAGGCCCGCAAGAGTGGCTATCTGGAGGTACAACCTCCCTACGTAGTGAATGAAGCCTCCGGCTATGGTACTGGTCAGCTGCCCGACAAAGAAGGCCAGATGTATCACTGCACTGCAGACAATCTGTATCTCATCCCCACCGCAGAGGTTCCAGTCACCAACATCTTCCGTGATGTGATTCTCGAAGAGAGTCAGCTGCCCATCAAGCGCTGTGCCTATTCTGGTTGTTTCCGTCGCGAAGCCGGTTCCTATGGCAAAGATGTTCGTGGTCTGAACCGTCTGCATCAGTTCGATAAAGTGGAGATTGTACGCATCGATACTCCTCAGCATTCTTATGAGAGTCTGAACGAAATGTTGGAGCATGTAGAGGGCTTGATGAAAAAGTTGGAACTTCCTTACCATATTCTACGCCTCTGTGGTGGTGACATGAGCTTTACCTCTGCTATCTGCTATGACTTTGAGGTGTGGAGTGCCGCCCAGAAACGTTGGCTGGAGGTATCATCGGTTTCCAATTTCGAGAGCTACCAAGCTAATAGATTGAAATGCCGCTATCGCCATGCCGAGGACCGCAAGATTGAACTTTGCCACACCCTCAATGGCTCTGCATTAGCATTGCCACGCATCGTAGCCGCCATTATCGAGAACAACCAGACTCCCGAAGGCATCCGCGTACCAAAATGCCTCGTTCCCTACTGCGGTTTCGAAATGATGGACGATAAGAATTTTGATTAAAGCCATAGGGGTGAGAGGTAAGAGGTGAGAGAATACTCCTGCTATTGATTTTTATAGTTGTGCGGATGCAATCATCATATCCCATAGAATGCAGAGGTATTGTCTGAACTCATAAACTCAAGAACTCATAAACTCAAGAACTCATAAACTCAAGAACTCATAAACTCAACAAATGAATAAAATCATTCGCAAAGAACAATTCTCGGAGAAAGTATTTCTTTTTGAGATTGAGGCCCCATTGATTGCGAAGAGTCGCAAGGCGGGCAATTTTGTCATTGTACGCATTGGCAAAAAGGGTGAGCGCATGCCGCTGACCATTGCCGATGCCGACATTGCCAAGGGCACAATTACACTCGTTGTACAAAAGGTAGGTCTGTCATCTATGAAACTATGCGACCTGAATGTTGGCGACTATGTGACCGACGTAGTAGGTCCATTGGGTAATCCCACCCATATTGAGAATTACGGCACAGTGATTTGCGCCGGTGGTGGTGTGGGTGTAGCTCCCATGCTTCCCATCATCAAAGCCTTGAAGGCTGCTGGCAACCGTGTGCTCAGCGTGCTTGCAGGTCGTTCACGCGATCTTATCATCTTAGAGGATGAGGTTCGTGCCAACAGCGACGTGACGCTGATTATGACCGACGATGGCAGTTATGGAGAGAAGGGCGTGGTAACCATCGGAATCGAGAAGCTCATCAACCAAGAGCACATCGACAAAGTGTTTGCCATTGGTCCTCCCATCATGATGAAGTTCTGCTGTCTGCTCACTCAGAAATACAATATCCCCACCGATGTGTCGCTGAATACCATTATGGTTGATGGCACCGGTATGTGTGGCGCCTGCCGTCTGACCATTGGCGGCAAGACCCGCTTTGTGTGCATCGACGGACCAGAGTTCGATGGTTCGCTGGTTGACTGGGACGAGATGTTCAAGCGTATGGGTACGTTTAAGCGTGCCGAACAGGAAGAGATGGAGCATTTCGAGGAACATCTTGGTAGTGTAGAGGACGAAGTAGTTGTGGAGAGTACCGACATCGTGATGGACGACGACCCCACCAATGACACCATCGAAATTCTTACAGACCGCAATGCTGAATGGCGTAAGCAGCTGCGTGCCACAATGAAGCCAAAGGAGCGCACAGCCATTCCCCGTGTCATCATGCCAGAGCTCGACCCTGAATACCGTGCCACCACCCGCTTGGAGGAGGTGAACACTGGTCTGACCAAGGAGCAGGCTCTCACCGAAGCCAAGCGTTGCCTCGACTGTGCCAAGCCTACTTGTATCGAAGGCTGTCCTGTGGGTGTCAATATCCCCTCGTTTGTGAAGAACATCGAGCGTGGTCAGTTCTTGGCTGCAGCCAAGGTGCTGAAGAACACCTCTGCACTGCCCGCTGTCTGCGGCCGTGTATGTCCTCAGGAAAAGCAGTGCGAGTCGAAGTGTATCCACCTGAAGATGAACGAGCCCGCAGTTGCTATCGGCTATTTGGAGCGTTTCGCTGCCGACTATGAGCGCGAGAGTGGCAACATGTCGGTACCCGAGACGGCCCCAGCCAATGGCATCAAGGTGGCAGTGGTAGGTTCTGGTCCTGCCGGTCTGAGCTTCGCCGGCGATATGGCCCGCTTTGGTTATGATGTGTATGTGTTTGAGGCACTGCACGAAATCGGTGGTGTGCTGAAATATGGCATCCCCGAATTCCGTCTGCCCAACCGCATCGTAGATGTGGAAATCGAAAACCTTGCCAAGATGGGTGTTCATTTCCAGACCGACTGTATCGTAGGTAAGACAATTAGTATCAACCAGTTGGAAGAGAATGGTTTTAAAGGCATATTCGTGGGTTCTGGTGCCGGTCTGCCCAACTTCATGGATATTCCAGGAGAAAACCTCATCAACATCATGTCGTCGAACGAGTATCTCACTCGTGTCAACCTGATGGACGCTGCCAATCCTACCACCGACACCCCTATCAACCTTGGCAAGAGTGTGATGGTGGTAGGCGGTGGCAATACCGCCATGGACTCTGCCCGCACCGCCAAGCGCCTTGGCGCGAAGGTGACATTGGTCTATCGCCGCAGCGAGGTAGAGATGCCAGCCCGTCTGGAAGAGGTCAAACATGCCAAGGAAGAGGGTATTGAATTCCTCACCCTGCACAACCCTGTGGAATATCGCGGCGACGAGAAAGGTGCCGTGCAACAGGCTGTATTGGAAGTGATGCGTCTGGGCGAGCCCGACGCCAGCGGTCGTCGCCGTCCGGAGCCAACAGGTGAGACGAAGGTGTTGGACGTGGATCAAGTGATTGTAGCCATCGGTGTCTCCCCCAACCCACTGGTTCCCAAGAGTGTAGCCGGTTTGGAATTAGGCCGCAAGAACACCATCGCCGTGGGTGAAGACATGCAGTCATCGCATCACGGTCTCTTTGCAGGAGGCGACATCGTACGTGGCGGTGCCACAGTTATCTTAGCCATGGGTGACGGCCGTGCTGCCGCTGCCAATATGCACAAACAATTAAGCGCCGAATAATGAACGGTTTTTATACTATCATCCTGCTCATCACCAGCAACATCTTTATGACGCTTGCCTGGTATGGACATTTGAAACTGCAACAATCAGGGGTCAGCCGTGACTGGCCCCTGATTGGCGTTATTGCCTTTTCGTGGGGCATCGCCTTGTTTGAATATTGCTGTCAGGTGCCCGCCAACCGCATTGGTTTCAATGGCAATGGTGGACCATTCAATCTCGTACAACTGAAGGTCATCCAGGAGTGCATCAGCCTTGGCGTGTTTGCCGTGATTGCCAACATTTTATTCCAAGGTCAAAACCTGCATTGGAACCACCTACTCGCCTTCTTTTTTATCATCTGCGCCGTCTATCTCGTCTTCATGAAATAGAAATAGCGTATGCCCGAGGCCACATCGGAGGAAAAATTGCGGAAGCGACTGACCACCCGCTTCTGGAAGGCTGTCGCCACCTATCACTTGATCGACGAGGGCGACAAGATACTTGTCGGTCTTTCTGGGGGCAAGGACTCTTTGTTTTTATTGGAGATGCTTGCCAGTCGTATGAATGTCGCCCCAAAACATTATAGTGTGGCGGCTCTTCACGTGCGCATGGAAAACATTTCCTACAAGTCGGACACAAGTTATTTGCAAGACTTCTGCAAGTCACGAGGGGTGGAACTACACCTACGTACGACCTCCTTTGATGCTTCCACCGACACTCGACGTTCACCTTGTTTCCTCTGTTCGTGGTATCGGCGTAAGGAATTGTTTAATCTTGCGCAGGAATTAGGTTGTAATAAAATTGCCCTTGGACATCATCAGGACGACATTATCCATACCGCCCTGATGAACACTTTTTTTGTGGGCAATTTCTCCACCATGCCGGCACGGCTACAGATGAGGAAGATGCCACTCACAGTCATTCGTCCTCTCTGCATGGAGACAGAAGAGGACATCAAGGAATATGCCTTGCTCAAAGGCTTTCAAAAACAGGAAAAATTATGCCCTTTTGAGCACGACTCCCACCGCGATGCCATGCGCCGACTATTTCAACAAATAGAGAAAATAAGCCCCGAAGCCCGCCAAAGCATCTGGAAAGCACTGAATAATGCGGGGAAGATGGAAGAGATATCTAAAGGGACCTAACAACAAACACGCCACCTTGCCTTCTATCGTTACAGAAGTCTATTGATAGTGTCTATGAGTATCAAACCGGACACTCCTACAGGCCGAAGGTAGATGTTCGCTCGCCATACACTACTTTTGCATAAAAATCAACTATGGAAGAAAACGACAACATCAACAATAAAAAGTATGACATTCTGCATTCCACACGGAACGCTACAAACAAGTTTTCCATGCGGATATCGGTGATGAGTTGTTTCCTTATCACCATACTGGTATTGACAACTTGCACAAGACAGGGAAAGTACGATGAGCCTTTGGACAAAGCCGATTCACTGATAAAAACAAATCCCGACTCTGCCCTTGCCATCCTCGATTCCATAGTTCCATACGAAAAAGCCCTTTCCTGCGACGACCTCCGACGCTGGCAACTTCTGCGCCTAACGGCACAGAACAAATGCGATACTGTTTTCCATTCCGACAGCCTACAATTGGAACTGGTGAAATACTATGATAGTCATGGAACGCCCAATGAGCGTATGACGGCACATTATCTGTTAGGACGTGCATATTATGACATGGGTGAGGCACCATGCGCCCTTGAGAGTTTTTTAGATGCCGTAGCCTGTGCCGACACCACTTCACGGGAATGTGATTTCAAATCCCTTTTCCGTATCTATGGACAGATAGCTATGATTTATCGGACACAGTACATGCCAAGCGAGGAATTGACAGCATGGGAGCGATATAGCCATTTCGCCCTTAAAAGTGACGATAAATGTAACTACATTCGTGGGAAAGAGATGAGCATAGGTCCCTTTTATAATATGGGCGACACCGTTGCTTGTCTTCGCATCACAGAACAATGCAGGGCGGAATACTTAAAGCATGGTATGACGAAAGAGGCTGCAAGCGTGTTTCCCACTGCCATTTACATTCATTTGCTTAGATCCAATTACAATAAGACAAGAGAGATGATGGAGATATTTGAGGGAGAATCTGGCCTTTTCGACTCATGCGGCAACATCAGCAAAGGCAGGGAAGGCTATTACTATAGCAAAGGACTATACTATTTGGGTATTCATCAAAATGATTCCGCTGAGCAGTTTCTCAGGAAGTTACAAAACGCACATTACAACCATGATTTCAAGGCAAACAAAGGATTGTTGTCATTATATCGAAATAAGGGAAACAATGATTCCATATCCAAATATGCATTGCTTTTTGAAAAGAGTTGTGATGCTATCATCAATGAGAATCAAGCAGATGCAGTTGCACAAGCGGCAGCGTATAACAAATACAGCCGTTTGCAGAAAGCGTCCAAAGAAATGGCTGTCAAGGCAGAGAAGTCGAAATGGGAGTCAAGGCTGTTACTCATAATATTTCTGCTTATCCTTGCAATCACCGCCTATCTGTTTATATTATACAAAAGAAAGCAGAAGGAAAAGATAGAATCACTCGGTGTTGCATATACCAACCTGATGTTGAGTTATCGACAGGCTTGTTATGAAGCAGAAAGTCTTAAATCCGACAAAAGTCAAGCCCAGAGAGAAAAGGAGGAAGAGATAGCACAACTAAAATCCAAACTGGATGAGATGGAAAGCCTCTATGAGGGTCTCTCTCCTAACATGAAGATACTGGCCTTGTCCAAAAGTGAGATTGTGAAAAAGTTCAAAGCCATGTCTATTCCACACGTCCCTCCGACGTTGCCAAATCAAAAAGACTGGAAGTTGTTGATGGAAACGATAGAATATACCAATCCTTCACTATATGGAAGAATTGTTCTTTCCAACGATCTCAGTCCGCAGGAAATATGTTCTTGTTTGCTTACAATGCTTCACTTTTCAAGTGGCGAACTTGCAATTCTTCTTGATACCTCCAAACAAAGAGTCTCAAACACAAAGGCATCGGCTAATTACAAACTATTCGGAAAAAAGGATGCCAAGGCTTTGTTGAGGAATCTTGAAAGTTTGTAAATTATTGATTTCTAAACTTTTATTGGGAATGTGTACTCTTTGTGTACTCTTTTCCCGCTGTTTTTTTGATGTTAATCATTTCTATTCATAATTTTGCCGTGTAATTTTATACGTCATTATTATGAAAAAACTATTTTTACTTATTGTATTTGCATTTGCATTTTTGAATCTGACAAAAGCAAATGTCGCTGCGGACAGTATTCCAATTA
>OMXV01000024.1 GCA_900315075.1 uncultured Prevotellaceae bacterium
TTTGTCTATGCTCCAACTGATTTTTTAGGAATGAATACACCTTTGTACACCAAGATGGCCACTTTTTGTACACTTCCGTACATGTTTATACCTCTTTGTTAACTTTTATGTGTTTTTCTTTGCTGATATGAGGGTGTTTCACATATTCTATTTATTTTTGCATCGTGTAAATTAAGCAATTAAGAGGTTTGTTAGAAGTTAGGTAGGACTTAGGAGTTGTTAGTTAGGAGTTAGATGTTTGATAAAGGATATTTCTTTATTTTTGCCTAATAAGTAAATATACTAAAATAACAATATGAGAGCTGTTAGGGTATTATTTCCCATTTTTGTGTTATATGTTCTTATTGCCTGTACCGGTCAGCGTAGCCATGAACGGGCACTTCAAAACGTGAGATCAATAATCAACGAGTATCCGGACTCCGCCTTGAGGTTGTTGGATTCAATGGAGGTGTATTCTGATGATTTCTCCGAAAGTACAAGGATGCAATGGCTGTTGCTCCAGTTGTCAGCACAAAACAAGTGCTATATTGATTTCCATTCAGACAGTTTGCATAAGATACTTGTTGATTATTTCGACCACCATGGCACATCCAACGAGCGGATGACAGCCCACTATCTGTTAGGCCGTGCCTACAGCGACATGGGCGAGGCACCGATGGCTCTACGCTGTTACCAGGATGCTGTGGAGTGTGCTGATACTATGGCGACGGATTGTGATTTTTATACGCTTTGCAGTGTCTATGGACAGATGGCAACTATGTTCAATGCCCAGCACCTTCCCAAAGAGGCAATAGAGAGTTGGGAACGCTACAGCCATTTCGCCCAAAGAGACCATGACACTTTCTCGTCCATTAAGGGGAAAGAATTGCAGATACCATCATATTACCATTTAAATGACACTGCCAATTGCCTAAAACTAACGGAGGAGTGTCACCGACTATATACAGTTTATGGGTATCCAGAAGAGGCTGCGTCCATTTATCCTACAGCAATCCTGATTTTACTGCGAAATGGGCAGTGGCAGCGTGCCCATCAGATGATGCAGGAGTATGAAGGAAAATCTGGACTTTTTGATGATGATGGCAACATTGCTTCTGGTAGGGAGAAATACTACTACAGCAAAGGATTGTATTATATGGAAACCCACAGGGTGGATTCTGCAGAGTATTTCTTCAGGAAACTTCTCAATTTCCAGCGCAACAGGAACTATGATGCCTATAAAGGTCTTCACGCCGTGTATCATGAGAGAAGGAATGTTGACTCGATAATGAAATATTCAACTTTGTGCGAGCAGGCTCTCGACAGTATTCAGGCGGATGACCAGTCGGATGCTATGATTGCAACCCATTCTTTATATAATTATAGTAGGCAAGAGAAAATGGCTGGTCAGAAAGCGTTGGAGGCTGAGCAAACCAAGTGGCGGATGAAATTAGTTGTTTCCATTGTGTTATTCCTCGCTGTCTTGCTCTTCTTTTTCTTCTACCAGAGATACAAACGGTTGAGATTATCGAAGGAAAAGGAATTAGGTCAGATGAACTCCGACTATCTGACCGCTGTGAGCAAATATGAACAGATAATACAAGAGTTGCAGGTGTTGGAAGTCGATAAAGAACAGGCTATACAGAGGAAACAAGAGGAGATTTCCAAACTCCTCGGACAAATCGATGGATACAAGAAAAAGTTTGAGGAACTTCCAAACCATGATAAAGAGGCTGCGATTATGGGAAGCGACATCGTACACTCATTTCAAGAAATGGCCAAGGGGAATCGTGACGCTAAGTTGCCGACGGATGGCGACTGGCAACGCCTTATGGGGATGTTTGCCAAGAGTCTCCCCACCTTCTATGAAGGAATCCTGACGAATGATGCCTTGACAAAACTTGAGAAACAGATTTGTATGTTATGCCGACTGAACTTCTCCAATGGTCAGATTAGCATGCTGTTGGACAAGTCAACCCAAAGTGTCACCAACACAAAAACCAAGGTCAACATTAAATTGTTCGGTCAGAAATCTGCCACCTCTCTGAAGAAGAACCTTATGAGAATGTAGGAATAACGAAAGAATAAATAAGGGAATATGATAGTTATGGTGTATGTCCTTTCGTTTTTCCATATTTTTTTTCAAAAAAATACCATAAGTCAAGAAAAAGTAGTAATTTTGCGACAAATTTTCACAATACAAGCGTTTTTACTACTGAAATGACGTTAAAAGAGTATTTTGAGGGCGACCGTTTCGCGTCGAATGCCGGCATCGTGATTGATGAAATCGGCGAAGGCTACGGACGTGTGCATGTTGTGGTGGATGAGCGGCATCTGAATGGAGCCGACTTCTGTCAGGGAGGGGTGATTTTTACGCTGGCCGACTTGGCATTTGCCTGCGCCACCAACTCGCACGGCCTTCCCACCGTCACCGTATCAGCCAATATCACAATTTTAAAGGCCATCGTTGCAGGTGCCACTCTCACCGCTGAGGCACATGAGTTGTTCAACCACAAGACTCTGCCCTACGTGGAAGTGCGTGTGACAGACCAAGAAGGCGATTTAGTCGCCGTATTGACTGCCAGCGGATATCGTAAACATCATGCCAGATTGGAGACAGAATAAATAGTATAATAGCAATAATTGCAACAAATTAACAAACAAGAATAATTTACATTAGCAATGATTTGGAACAAGAACAAAGAGTGCATGAGCCGTGACGAGATGCACAATCTGCAAAGTGTACGCCTTCATAAATTGGTGGCACTCGTCTATCGCAACGTACCTTTCTATCGCGAGAAGATGCAAGCAATGGATATCGACCCATCCGACATCCAGAGTATCGACGACATCGTGAAACTTCCCTTCACCACGAAACAAGATTTACGCGACAACTATCCCACCGGTTTGCAATCGGCTGCACAGTCGGAAATTGTACGTATCCACGCCTCATCGGGAACCACTGGTAATCCTACTATTGTGGGATATACACGAAAAGATTTGGAGGTTTGGGCAGAGGGTATGGCCCGTGCTTTGACCGCTTACGGTGTGACTCGTGGTGATACCTTCTCTGTATCATATGGTTATGGACTATTCACAGGTGGTCTTGGCGCGCATTATGGAGTGGAACGTATTGGCGCTTCCGTAGTGCCAGCCTCCACAGGCAACACGGAGAAGCATTTAAAACTCATCAAAGACCTGGGTGTATCAGGCATCGCCTGCACTCCTTCATACGCCTTGTATCTTGCCGAGACGATGGAGAAGATGGGTATCAAGAAAGAAGATTTGAAATTACGCCTCGGTGCCTTTGGCGCAGAACCTTGGACGGAACAGATGCGCAAAGAGATAGAAGAACGCTTAGGTGTGAAAGGTTACAATTTGTATGGACTGAGTGAGATTTGTGGCCCTGGCGTGTCCTATGAATGTGAGGCACAGCATGGTTCCCATATCTGTGAAGACCATTTCTACCCTGAGATTATCAATCCCGAGACACTGGAATCGCTGCCAATTGGTGAGACGGGCGAACTAGTGTTCACCACCCTTACAAAAGAAGGTATGCCACTGCTTCGCTACCGCACCCGCGACCTCTGCTATCTGATGCCCGGCCAATGTAGTTGTGGGCGTACATCTGTGCGCATGGGACCAGTCATGGGTCGCTCCGACGATATGCTGATTATTCGCGGTATCAATGTCTTCCCATCACAGGTGGAGAGTGTGATACTGTCGATGCAAGAGTTTGCACCACATTACATGATTGTTGTAGATCGCAAGAACAACCTCGACACTATGCAGGTACAAGTGGAAGTAAGCAAGAACTACTTCAGCGATGATATTGGTCAGATGTTTGAAATGCGCAAACGCCTTGCCGATAAGTTGAAGAGCGTCATCTCCATCAAAGCCGATGTGAAACTGATGGAGCCCGGCAGTATCGAGCGCAGCCAAGGTAAGTCGAAACGAGTGATAGACAACAGAAAATTACATTAACCCCAACTATAAAGAGACAAGATTATGACAAAACAGATATCATTGTTTTTGGAGAACAAGACAGGTCGTATCGGTGAGGTTGCGAAAGTACTTGGCGAGAATGGGATTAACATGCAAGCCTTTTCGATGACCGAAACACCCGACTTTGGTATTCTTCGTATTGTAGCCACAGACACAGAACGCGCTGTAATGGTGTTGAATGACGCTAATTTTGCCGTCATCCTGACCGATGTGGTTTGTGTGGAATGTCCTGATAGTCCTGGTTCACTAGCCGAGGTGCTCGACTGCATAGCCAATGCTGGCATAGACATCAACTACATGTATGCCTTCTCGATAGGCGACAAAGCTAGATTTGTTATCAAGCCTTCCTGCATCGAGAAATGTGAAAGTGTGTTGAAGGAGTCAGGATGCTCTATCATTTAGGCCCTACTAATAAACGTCGGTAACGCTGAAAAGACAAAAATATTAAGTTTTTTTTTGCACTGCGCCCTTTTTATATTACCTTTGCAGAAAAATTGGGGCGCAGTGCTTATTTATATGGTCTGCAAACCAACATAGAACTGGAATAATTATGAAAAAACTGATTCTTTCGCTGATGCTGGTTGTGACTGGCAGTATTACCGTACAGGCTCAAATTTGGCAGCAGTCATCGCAATGGCATGATCCCTTCGACATGTATGCTGGTCCTACTCTTGGTTGTGTAGCATCTAATTTGACGGTTTACGATGGAAAGACAATGTTTGGACCATACGTTGGTGGTTTTATCCAGACATATTTCAACAACCATTTTGGTATGAGTCTTGAATTTGCCTATACCCGACAGGGTGTTCGCGATGCTTGGCAAACTTTCTCACAAGAGCACCAAGGTGGTCCATACGAATACCGTCTTGACTACATCAATACGCTTTACAAGCTTCGTTATTATCCTGTGAAGCGCTTCGACACCTACGTTGGTTTGATGACGGGCGTGCATATCAATGCGAAATGTACGTTGGACGGCCAGGATACTGACATCAAAAAAGACCTCCACAAGCGTTCAGCCCATATTATTGGTGGTGTAGGCTATGAATTGGACAACTTGATGTTTGAAGCCTACTATGGCTTCCCCTTGCAAAAACTTGCCAAAACTGCCCGTGGCAAAAAAGCTTTGCAAGGCGCTCGTGAGCATGTGGTCATGCTGACAGTAGGATATCGGTTTAAGCTTTACTAATCAAACCGTGTGATTTGAGGTTTCAGATTTCTGATAATATCATAAAAAAATGAGGATATTCGCATATCCTCATTTTTTATATTATTTCATCATGACCTTTTTAGTTTGTCCATCTTTCTTTATGATATACACTCCTTTATGTTGCAATTGTGTGTGAGATAGTTTTTGACCTGCAAGATTGTATATTATCTCACCATCGTTTACACAAACTGGTGTGACAGGCTGGATTCCACTGGGATCATGACGTAGATGAACAGTGTAGTATAAATCGTTGTCCTGAGACTGGTCAGGCTGTCCATAATACGCCAAATCCGACATCATACTTCTGAGCATCGTCTCAACATTCCTACTCTGCATTTGTGATTGCATAAGCGTGAACATAAATGCCTTGGTATCTTCATCTTGATTGTCAAATACTAAGTCGCATGCCACCCAGCAGGCATCGTTAAACTCTGCAACCAGTTCCTCTTCTGCAATTTTCAAGTTTTCATTACCTTCACAATGTGTGAAAATCACCTTCTCCATCACTGGTCTGAAAGCTTGTATAACAATTGATGTAAGTTCGTCGGTTGTCATGGGGATATCTAACAACACCTCAGCCAAAGCAGGGTCAAGACTGGAATATTGGTTGATAACACGTTGGAGTTTAGGCAAATAACTTCTCACCAACTTTCTCACGCTTCCTCTCAGCGATGTAGAGATTTGTTGCCTTGAATAAGCTTGCACGTCCTCGATTGATGCAATAGACGTAATATATCTTGTCTCGACTTCCATGGTATAAACATTATCGTCGAGAGAAAGGATTTTATATTGACAAGGATATGAATCTGGCGACCCCGATGATATTTCCACAAGCGAATCTGTACGTTCTTGATTCCATACCTTCGAAATGTCGGGCATGTGCATGTGGCCTGTCAAAACAAGACGGATGCCATGGTCGAGAAACACTCTGGCAATGCTATCACCCTGGTCTAATGAAGCTGATTGAAACTCATCCTGCCCTATAAAATGAGTAAGCATCTGATGGTGAATAACAGCTATGGGCACTTTATTGTTAGCCACAGCATTGTCGGCCTGTTGTAGAATCCACTCCAAAGTATGTGACGGAATACATCCATACTCGCCCTGACCTTCACTGGTCCAACCTCGACTATATGTCTTACAGTCATCTATTCCGATGACCCTCAGACCTGGGATGGGTTCACAAGCGTATGTGAGCGAATTATCATCGCAATCAGAACCTTCCCCCCATCCGAAATCTTTGTAAATCTCCTTAAACTGTGGTATAGTTACATTTTCTGCCAAATATGGTTTATCTTCCTTATAGACAACACCCACCTTACACTCCATGTCGTGATTACCAGGAATGACTAACGTGGGAATACCCATATCCTTAAGTTCGTGTAACCGCTGTGCCACATATTGATGACTGAGCAATTCGCCATCTTTCGACATATCTCCGGGGATAATAACCAAATCGGGTTTCATGGTCTTGATAGAGTCGATGACAGCATCAAATAATTCAGCACTATATGCCATCAATTTTCGGCTATCTGCCACATCACGAATATATGATGGAGAATTAGGGGCTTCCACTAAATCTGGACTCATCACATGTGGGTCGCTGAAGAGAAATATCTTTTTCCCACCGGTCGGTAAAGTGGCATGATTCACGATGAATTGCACCTCAGCAGTAGCCACATCTGCCGCATCAACTATCTGTGCTTTATATCTACCTGGTTCGAGCAATGATTCAACCTTGCAGGTTCCGTTTGGCTCAGAGAGAGAAAAACAGACCTTTAGTGGAAGCATTGAAAGATCCTGGTAAAACAATATTTTATCTCCATTTGCCGCGCCTTCATATTGTATGACAACAGTTTCGCCATAATTGTAGGACGTTTGGGTGGTTGTTATCGAAGCACTTTGTGCCATTACAACACATGTCAATAGAAAAGAAACAAATGTTAATAAGATTCTCATATAATAAGGTTTGAGATTTGAAATTTGTGATTTATGATTTTAAAATATGAAATATATTATATTTATTGTCTTGATATTTCGGCATTAAGTTATGTCGATATAATGCCTGACTAACACCCACCTCGAATCATTCTTTCCAGATGGCACTGGAGAAGGTTTCCATCCTCATCGCGCAAGTGCATCCCATTACCGTTGCAATATCGCCACATATTACATTCTGCGCATTTCCCTGTATGCATCCAATCACGCTCTCGATAGGGTTTAAAGCGATTCTGCCATACGTCGGCAAAATCATCCTCGTAGATATTTCCCTGTTTGTAATCAGCCCTGATACTCGGACATGCCGAGATGCTACCATCTGCCAGTATTCCTGCCACAGTGATTCCGGCATGACACATAAAGGACCGTGGCCTGACATCAAATTCATATTCACCCACAAAGCCTTCACATCCGTAGTTAAGCGACAGATTGGGATATTTTTTTTCCGTCTCACGGATGAAGTCAAGCATTTGTCGATAATGTCTGTCGGAAAGTATCATCTGAGGATCATGAGCTGCACGCCCCATGGGAAAAACATCTATCAATCGCCATGTCTCCACTCCATGTTGCACGAGCCATTCTCTCAGTTTTGGTAATTCATCGAAATTCTTTTCTGTGGCACATGTGACGATGTCCCAGATGACAAGAGGTTGTTTTTTAAGCATTTCAATGGCTTGCTCAACCATTTTAAAGCTGAGGTCATTGCCCCGCATCCAATTATGATTATCTTCCAATCCATCGAGACTTACAGCCATACTATGCAAACCACCATCCACAAGCCGCGAAAACCGCTCCTCGGTCAAATGAAGGGCATTGGTGACAATTCCCCAAGGAAAACCAAGGTCGTATATACGCCGCCCACAGTCTTCGAGGTCTTTCCGCATCAGTGGTTCCCCACCCGTGATCATGATGAACACCTGGTGTGTGTCATAGATTTTCGCCACGCTGTGTAGCACACGCTCAAAATCCTGAAAAGGCATGTCGAGCGACTCGTTTTGCATTTTGCAGTCGCTTCCACAATGTCGGCATTTCAAGTCGCAGCGTAGTGTACATTCCCAGAAGAGTTGCGTCAAAGGATGTTTGGAAATCAAGTCTTTATGCAGAAGGCGCTCGATTTCCAGCCCCATTCTTTTCCTCAACGACAGTCCTTTGTATTTCATTTTTCGCTATCGTCTGGTACCACCACCCTTCTATCCATCATATTAGGCCCTCCATAGACAGTTTTTTGCCTTTCTCTGTTACTATTCATGTTCATATAGTATTCAATCACTCTTTTCTGATCTTCTATCACCTCCTCCAGACTGTCGATAGTGGCCTGTAACTGACGTACACGTTGGTGTTGTGCCATCTTAGTGGTTTTGCATGAGCCAAATCCTAAGATAGTGAGTATGGCCGAAAGGCTGCCAAATATGATTTTGTGAAATGTTTTCATATCTAATATTCGTTAGTTCCTATATGTTGTTTTATCAAATCTTCCAACTTGGTCTGTAGTTTGTACATATTTTCACCTCTATAGTCATTTCCTCCCACGCTGATGTAGGTGCCGTCGGCAAATCTTGCCTCAAAATGCCATGCCGACCCATCAAGTTTGTCCCAGGGTCCTCCCAGGTCGGGCAGATTGTCGAACGAATGGTCGTCGTAGGAGGAGACCAGTTTATACAAATAATGATCCTTGATGTATTGATAATATTCTTTCAGGATACTTGCATCAGTCTCAAACGATTTCTCGTTGAAGTGCCCTCCCCATGCCACACGTGCCTTCTGGTCGTCGATTTTTGTGATGCTGGCTGGCATGAGAGGATAAAAACGCATCCCACCATAATTATATTCGATGAAAATAAGTTCAGCCTCTGGCATTGTTCTGCGTGAGGCTTCCTGTATCTCCTGATACTGCACCAAATTGATGTTGAAAGCATCGGAGCGGAGTTGTTCACGATGAATTTGCATTTTCACATCAATAGCAGTTCTTTCGTCAACAGCCTTGTCGATACGCTGGAGAATGAACTCATTCTCCTTGTTTCTTGCCGTGATGCTGTCAACCACGACAGCCACCTCTTGTTCGCTCAGATTCCACATGTTGCGTACACACGCCACGCAATCAAAGTCGCTTTGCAACGCAAACGGAATTGGCACGCGCAATGACTTTTTCTTCACCATCTTCTTCACTTGTTTCAGCTCGGCCTTGCTGAATGTGGCCTCCTGTGCCATGATGGTGAATGGCAACAATAAAGAGCTGATAATCATCAATAATTTTTTCATATTGTGAGTTTCTGAGTTTGTGAGTTTGAGAGTTCTCGCACTGATATTTTGCGTGTAAAGATAATGATTTTTTCGTTTATTAGGTCAACTTTCCCTTATTTTTTAACAGAAATTGGAAGGTGATGACAAAAAAACTATTTGTTGTGAGAAAAAACACAATAATTAAGGCCATTTAGCGGTTTATATGTTAATAGAATACGTCAAAACACATCATAACAATCATGGCAGCGACCAACTCAAGTCATCAACGTTCGACACTGTTGGTGAAAAACATATTAGTGTCCTTTCTTATCAAGGGATGGTCGGCTATTGTCGTTTTTTTGATGGTTCCCGTGACACTCCATTGCTTGGGTGAATACAAAAATGGAGTGTGGCTTACAATCAGCAGCATTATGCTCTGGATAGACAATATGGACATCGGCCTTGGCAACGGCCTGCGCAACAAGTTGGCAGTCTATTTAGCACACGACGACACTGAGCGCGCCCGCAGCCTTATCTCCTCCACATTCGCCATGCTCACCTGTATCATGGTGCCGGCGATGCTGATTTTGCTGTTGATTGTGTATTTCGGCGACATGTATGGTTTCCTGAACGTCTCACACGGTATGGTCAGCAGTCTTGACACCATATTGATTGTGACCGTGGTCTTTGTCTGCTCCACCTTTATATTCAAGTTGATCGGCAATTTCTACATGGGACTGCAATTACCAGCCGTGAGCAACCTGCTGATCTGTTTAGGGCAGACGCTGGCCTTTATAGGCACCTATTTTGTCTATCTCTCGGGCAGTCATTCTCTGATATGGATTGCTTTGGTCAACACCGCAGCCCCCTTCATCGTCTATCTGCTCGCCTATCCTATCACTTTCTTTTATAAGTATCCACGGCTGCGCCCCAGCTTCCGCTTGGTGAACATGAACGAGGCTAAGAGTGTGATGAGCATGGGGGTGAAATTCTTCGTGCTGCAAATCTCGGGCATAGTGCTTTTCATGACAGCCAACATCCTTATCTCGAAACTGTTTTCACCCGAACTGGTCACACCCTACCAAATCACCTACCGTTATTTCAGTCTGATGCTGGTGGTCTTCACGGTGATTTGCATGCCCTTCTGGAATGCCACCACCGATGCCTACGAGCGTGGTGATATGATCTGGATACGCCGTGCCAACAAGAAACTCAACCTGATGACCCTTGGCATCTTCGTGGGAATGATAGTGATGGTGCTTGTCTCCAACTATGTCTATAAGGTATGGATAGACAAAGAAACCGTGATCGACATCAGGATGAGCATTGCCATGGCCACATACACATTCATATTGATAGTGAGTATGAGATACAGTTATTTCATCAACGGCATCGGCAAACTGTGGCTGCAACTGATTTTCACCGCTTCGGCAGCCATTGTGTTCATCCCCTTAGCATACCTCATCGCCCATCTTACCAATGACATCATATGGTTTATGGCCGTGATGTGCGCTGTCAACATCCCCGGACTGATTGTCAACCGCATCCAGTTCGACAAACTACTTAACGAAAAAGCAACAGGTATATGGATCAAATAAAAGCACCTACACCTATCGCCATACTGATGGCCACCTACAACGGAGAACGGTACATCAAAGAGCAATTAGACTCTTTGGTCAACCAGACTTCCCGTGACTGGACGCTATACATACACGATGATGGCTCCACAGACCAAACCCCTGCCATACTGAGAGAATATTCGGAGAAATATGACAACATTCATATTTTGGACTATGAGAGCCAACGAGGAGCCATGAAGAATTTTTTCTCACTTTTGCGATTGGTTAACGCTGATTATTACATGTTTTGCGACCAAGATGATGTGTGGCTTCCAGAGAAAATTGTTGTTTCTCACAAGAAGATGAAACAGATGGAATCCCAACATCCATCCCAGCCGATCATCGTCTATACGGATTTGCACGTGACAGACACAGATCTCCATATCATTTACGAATCATTCTGGCAAGAAATCTGCCTACATCCGGAATTTATCACGACGTTTGATGAAATGGCAGCCTCGACAGCAGTAACAGGATGCGCCATGCTCTTCAACCAAAAAGCAAAAGAGGCCATTGTATTCCCTGCCACTCATGCCATCATGCACGATGCCTGGATTACTGCTTGCACACTGAGAAAAGGAGGGCTCATCCAGCCCATTCGCCAACAAATGGTACTGTATAGACAACATGAGGGAAATTGCATTGGTGCAGAAGACCTCAACAAAATCACATTCATGTATAGGATTCGGCATTTCAAAGCGATGCAGATGAAGAACTGGCAACTTTACAAGATGCTTCGTTCGCTGGATTATGGTTCCATCATCAAATATTACCGCTACAAATTGATCTACAAGAAAAGGATTCGCAATAAACTACAGAAGTAATGGACGTATCGATAATCATTGTAAATTACAACACCTCGGACTTGCTCTTGCAGTGTGTCGATTCAATAGCCAAATATACTCATGGCATCAGTTATGAGATCATTGTCGTGGATAATGGGTCGAGAGAAGAAAATCTACGTTCCCTACGCCAAGACACTCGCTTCCATTTAATTGAACTGAATGACAACCTGGGGTTTGGTCGTGCCAATAATGCGGGCGCAAATGTTGCAAAAGGAGAATATCTGTTTCTGCTCAATCCAGATACTATATTGCTGAACGATGCAATCACCATCTTGCACAATCATATAAAAGCCAATCCAAAGACTGGAATTTGCGGTGGCAATCTATACGACAGCGATATGGTTCCCATACATTCTCACGACATGATTAAGCCATCCATACTCTCTGAACTTGACACAGTTTTTGGGCATTTTTACTATAAACTTCGCTATGGTAAAAATTCCTGGTTTAATCATTCAGGAAAGCCAATGGCAGTGGCACTCATAACAGGAGCCGACATTATGATCAAGCGTCAGACGTGGGATGAGGTGGCAGGTTTCGACCCTTCTTTTTTCATGTATTATGAGGACTCCGACCTATGCACAAAAGTTACTGAAGCAGGATACCTCATCGAGAACGTCCCTCAGGCAGAAATCATACACTTAGAGGGCAAGAGTTTCCACGAGTCCATCGTGCGAAGCGAGCGCTATTTCACTGGTCGTTCTGTATATTTCCACAAACATTATTCCACTCGCTATAACAAGATTGCCGACAGCCTTAACATATCGTCACTGAAAATGGCAAGTATGCTTTTCCGACTTTTTGGCAAGAAAGAAAAGAGTGAGATGTATCAGCAGAGACTGAATGTTTACAAACAATGCATTAACAATCAAAATTCATGATTTATCATATATACTGGGGAACGGCAGGAAACGCCGGCTTATATTTGGATGAAATTTATCAAACGCTCAAATCAGAGGGATTTGAGCAAGAAGTATTTGTCAGTCATTACTATCCTTTCAACTACGGACGAAAGGTGTTTTTCAAATGGACAGAACTGGGGCATTGCAGCAAACTCGGTAAACTGAGAAACCCCATACGATACATAGAGCTGATTTATGCACTCTTTGTCATCTATATAAAAATACTCAGACGCAAGCCCCAAATAGTCAACTATTCCTTTATAGGTGTTTTCACCCCTGTACTTCTTTTTTTGAAATTAATAAAGAAGACGACTAAATGCAAATTAATTCTCACATGTCATGATGTCATGCCATTTGCCAATAATTATCAGACATTGTCGAAACAAGAAAAAATGCGTAAGAAAGCATTCCAGATGGCAGACTATCTACTGACACACAATCAGAACTCTGCAAAAGAGTTGCATCACTCTTTTGGCATCCCAACACAAAAGATATTAAGGCATAGTTTCCCCATTATGGACATGAATATTCTATTTCATCAACATGCAGCTACTGATAATAAATGCGACTTTCTCTTTTTAGGTCATTTGCGAAAAGAAAAAGGAGTGGAAGTGTTGATGGAGGCCTGGAAACTTTTCCATGACAAACATCCTGACGCACAATTATGTGTAGCCGGCCATGCACCGTTTGGCTTTGACACTGCACCATATAAAGATATGAACATATTGTTCAAACTTCAGTTTTTGTCGGACGAACAGTATTATTCGTTGGCCTCATCAGCCAAATGTATAGTGCTCCCATATATCAAAGGAACCAATAGCGGAGTGGTATCTACATTGGTCACATTGGGTAAATGTGTGATTACCTCTGATTTGGAAATGTTTCAGAGCAATCCTCTTTTGGATAAGAATCTCATGTTTGAGAGTGGCAACCATCAATCCTTATTCAATTTAATGGAGATGGTTTATGAAAACAAACATGAAAAGGCCGAAACCGAAGACTTGGTGGAGAAATATAGATCCTCGTTTAGAAAAGAAGTCGTGGAACTGTACAACAAGATATACGACATCAGTCCTGCTGGTCATTGAGCAGATGTTCTAAATGGTCGAGGCATTTCTCGATATTGAAATGCTCTTCTTGATACATTTTGGCTCTTTTGCCCATTTCTGCCAACTCACCTTTATCCATTGTAGACATTTTCAGAATCGTCTTTGCCAATGCTTCAGCGTCGCCCGCAGCCACAGAGCAACCACATTTAGCATCGGCAATGATTTTGGGTCCTTCACCATTCATCATTGCGACTATGGGTTTGCCGGCAGCCATATATGCCTGTAACTTTGCCGGAACGGTAAGATTAAAAATAGAAACATCTTTTAGTGCAACAAGCATCACATCTGCCTTTTGAAACAGCGAAGGCATCATCTCTATGGGATACCGCCCCAACAGATGCACATTCTTCTCAAGAGAATGAGTTTGGATGAATGACTCGGTCCATTGCATTTTTCTGCCGTTGCCCACGATAACCAAATGAATATCTGGACATGACTGCAAACGTTGTGCAGCCTCCATGATATGTTCAAAGTCTTGTGCTTCACCCATATTCCCAGCAAACATGACAACAAAGCCCTCCGGAAACGATGGAAGTTGATGTTCATGTTCAGAAACCATGGTTTTATCTGCCCAATTTGGAAAATAGACAATTTTCTCTTTGAAATCTCCTTTACTGACAATAGACTCCTCAAATCCCTTGGAACTAATCAAAATCTTATCCGAACAACGATATATCCATTTGGTTAGTCTTTCAAATATAGCCAATATTCGCTTGTTTTGAACACCACCTGCAGCCTGCAAACTTTCCGGCCACAAGTCGAGCACCCAAAAGAGTAATTTTGCATGGCATAATTTCTTCACTATGACACCGGGAACGCCTATCATCACTGGAGATGTTTCGTGAACAAACACTTTGTCAAACTTTTTAAAAAGTCCCAAATAGAGACTGATGAAAAAGGATGAAACAAAATAACTGAGATAATTCAAGAGAATTCTGAAAGAGCCACCATTTCCTCTCGGTATAATAGCACCACGAATCACCTTTACTCCATTTACCTTTTCGCTGCGTCGATGAAAAAAACCATATCCTTTATAAAAATGACCCTTGGGATAATCAGGAATGGCTGTTAAAACTGTCACATCATACCCACGTTCAACCATTTGAAATGCCACGTCGTTCACCCGGAAAGTCTCCGGATAGAAATGGTTGGTGCATATTAGTATTTTTTTTATAGTTTTGGATTTTGCCTTCCCTTTGTTTACCATTATTTACAGGTCATTGAACGATTACAAATGATATAGAGTTTATTATCTACATGTAATGGCGTATTACAACATGCAGCAAAAGATTTTGCAAAAGTAGCAATAATAATGGAAAACACAAAGAATTTTGTTGAAAGTCTTTCGGGGACTATTTTTTACCAGTTTCTTATTTCTTTACAAAGCATAATATATAAAACTTACCTTTCTGTTTCACCACACCACATGAAAATGGCCAAAGAAATCATTGGCAATGCATGGTTAACAGAACCACTTCGCCTGTTACCCCAAAGCGCAAAGGAATCATTGCCCCCACCCCCACCGTGACAAACAAATGTTGTCCATCACGCTCATACATGCCATTGTATTCAGGATAGTTAAACATGACCGGAGTCAGGCCAAAGAGACTAATCTGTCCACCATGGGTATGACCACTTAATGAAAGCTGGATATTGGTATTGGGAAGAATATCTACGCCCCAATGTTCGGGATTGTGCATAAGCATTATGGTGAACATCCCCTCGGGTATGCCCTCAACAGCCTTTTCAAAGATTCCCCTTCCATGATCCTTGTCATCAGCGACAATTACCTCGTTACCTTCGATTCCCGCGAGGGCGATGCTGTCGCCACCATGATAAAGCATGGTATGCTCATTGAGCAATAGCCTCCACCCCATCTGCCTTTCCATGGCAATGGTTTCCTTCTCGGAAGCCATTTTCTCCTCACGTGTGCCACCTATATAGCATGAATAATCATGGTTTCCAAGTATGGAAAAGACCCCATCTGGTGCCTCAATTTGCGACAAGACGGACTGGTGAACAGCAATCTCACTTGGCTGAGTGTTCTGCAAGTCACCAAGAAAAAAAACGACATCAGGATGGAGGGCATTGATGCTATCGACGAGGCTACTGAGCAAACGATTATCCTTCTCATAATTCCCCACATGTGCATCGGAGAAGACTGCGATGCGATATCCATCAAACCCCTTAGGCAAATCGGCAGAGGCATAATCCACTCGCCTTATTTCAAATTTATTAAAACCAATAGTTGATCCATATATTGTCACATATATAGACATCAAAGCAAGGCCGCACCCAAAAATGCCTCCCCAATTATGCTTTCCGTGAAATCGTTTTTGCAACAATCTGCCAAATGAAGTTGAAAAAGACCAAAGCATTTTAGGTATCAAATACACACCTACAACGAAAAGGAATATGTTAAGAGGAGTTTGGGGATGTGGCGTGAAATCACGGGTAGTAGCCAAGAGAACAGTACACGCCAGCATGAGGATGGTCTGTCCCCACCATAGCATCTTAACCCATATCGAAACCCCTGGTCGGCGAA
The DNA here is from genome assembly GCA_900315075.1 of uncultured Prevotellaceae bacterium. GTDB lineage: Bacteria > Bacteroidota > Bacteroidia > Bacteroidales > Bacteroidaceae > Prevotella. The sequence goes on from OMXV01000024.1 coordinate 16,433, forward strand.
AGTAATGTTGATAGATGATAATATCAGGCAACAATATTAACAATACTATGAATATGAAAGAATTAGCAATCATTATATCTATATTACTTCTTAGTTCAATTATTTCTCTGCCATTATATTAGGTAATCGACTCTCAATATGATATAAGTATTTTGAGAAGACAACCTATAATAAGCATTTCTATACCAACATACGTAAAACCAATCAGAATGCAAAGATAAGAAAAAAAAACATAATTTGGACAAAGAATACCAATTACCTACAAATATCTTACTTATCATAAAAAAGGTATATGTCAAAACAGACGATACAGCTGAGGCCCCGCGCACAGGCAAAAAGCGTTTGCCTGCAAAAAAAAGTTAAAATTCATCTTTGTGCGAAAATCCTTCAAAAGAATTGAATGAAAAATGGCTGAAAATGACTAATTTTGCACAGTTTTTTCAACACACGACGATTTTCGTATCTTAGAAAGTCGTTTATAGACAATCAAACACATCTACTTTTTATGTATAGTAAAGACGATTTATTATCGAAAGATATCGCCGAATTGGTTGGTATCGCAGACCAGATAGGTGCTGACCATAAATCCAGTGATTCTCAAGAGACCCTTATATACTCCATTCTCGATCGGCAAGCCATCGTAGAAGGCAGTAAGAGCAGCGCTGCTCCTAAACGTAAACGTACGCGTATTGCCAAGAAAGAAACCGACCGCGTGTATTCAGTTAATGGCAAAGATGGAGAAAATTTCGATACGAAAAAGAATAAATCTGCAGCCAACGAACCACTTCCTCTATTCAAGGATGAGATACCAGACTCCAAGACATCAAAAAATGAAACAGCAGTGTCATCTGCAGAAATAGCTGTAGAGTCTGTGCCTGCCCCAGCGCCCAAAAAACGTGGAAGGAAATCGAAAGCCGAAAAAGAAGCAATAGCCGCAGCCGAACGTGCCGCCCGTGAAGCCGAAGAAGCAGCCAAAGCAGCCGAAGAGGCGACTAATGCAACTGAAGAAGCGGATGTAGCCAACCAAGAAACGGCAACCATAGATGATGCTGAATATACCACATCACCATCTGATTCAACTGAAGAGAGTGCCATTGCAGCTCAAGAAGACGCAACCCCCGAGAACTATACTGTGCCTGAGGCATTTTTTGAAGCATCTGAGGATGATGAGGAAAAAGAAGACCTTCTGGCAAAACTTCAGGCTAAGGTGAATGCTCACAACGAGGCTATTGAGCAAGAGGAAGGTATTGAAAATGGTATTTGGGCCGATGACCCCGGCGATGGAACAGATTTCATCATCATGGTTGATCTTCCCATAGAAGACCAAGGGGCACTTCCCACTTACGACATTTTCGACAATCCCACCACGCCTGTAACTCCTGTTACACCATCGACGTTCCAACCTCAACAGCGTAACGAAACTGTAGCACGCCCCAACTACAATTTCGACAATCTGATTTTAGCTAATGGGGTTCTAGAAATCATGCCTGACGGTTATGGCTTCCTACGTTCAAGCGACTACAACTATCTATCCTCTCCAGATGATGTATATGTGTCAGGGGTTCAAATCAAGCACTATGGACTGAAAACAGGTGATGTGGTGGAATGTCATGTTCGTCCACCACATGATGGCGAGAAATATTTCCCCCTCTGTAGTATAGATAAAATCAACGGCAGACAACCCGCAGAAATACGTGACCGTATACCATTTGAGCATCTCACGCCATTATTCCCTGAAGAGAAATACACATTGTGTGGTGACCGCGAGACAACAAATCTTTCTACTCGCGTGGTAGATCTCTTCTCGCCTATTGGAAAGGGTCAACGTGCACTCATCGTAGCACAACCCAAGACAGGTAAAACCATCTTAATGAAGGATATCGCCAATGCCATTGCCGCTAATCATCCCGAAGCATACTTGATGATGTTGCTTATTGACGAACGTCCTGAAGAGGTAACAGACATGGCACGAACAGTAAACGCAGAAGTGATTGCCTCTACCTTTGATGAGCCCGCCGAGCGCCATGTAAAAATTGCCGGCATTGTGCTTGAGAAAGCCAAGCGCATGGTGGAATGTGGTCACGATGTAGTGATATTCCTCGACTCCATTACCCGACTTGCCCGTGCATACAATACTGTATCTCCTGCCAGTGGCAAAGTGCTGACTGGTGGTGTTGATGCCAATGCACTTCAGAAGCCGAAACGTTTCTTCGGTGCTGCACGTAAAATTGAAGGTGGTGGTTCGCTGACAATTATTGCCACCGCCCTTATAGACACTGGTTCAAAAATGGACGAGGTGATTTTCGAAGAATTCAAGGGAACGGGCAACATGGAGTTGCAGCTTGACCGTTCACTCTCCAACAAGCGTATCTTCCCCGCTGTCAATCTTGTGGCATCAAGCACACGCCGTGATGACTTGCTACAAGACAAGACCACACTCGACCGCATGTGGATTTTGCGCAAATATATTTCGGATATGAACCCCGTGGAGGCCATGAATACCATTCACGACCGCATGCTTCGCACTCGAACCAACGAAGAGTTCCTAATGACAATGAATTCATAGAGCATTTTTCCACATTTCAATTTCATAAATTCGGAAAAAATACGCCATATAAAATAAAGAGACGCAATTGCGTCTCTTTATTTTATATTGAAACGAAGTCCAAACTGAACATTGATATTTGTCTTTTTATCCTTAAAGACATTGACGATATCGCTACCATTATCGAAATAATATTTCACACCTGGTTCGAAATAAAGTCCGACATAGGATGAGAAATCATATTGTGCACCAACAGAAGCAATTGCCGACCACTGCAGCTTATCCCTGTTAATCTGTACTTTGTCACCTTCGGTAGTCATACGAGCTGCAATATTATAATCGGCCTCTCCACCAACCGATACATAGGACGAAAAACCACCCGACTCCCATAATTTATACATCAAAGCCACGGGAACGCCCAAATAATGTAATGTCTGCTTCCTTTCTATTGATGAAGAGCCAACATTGGTGGTAAAATCAGAACGTAACAAAGTATATACCACACCTGTGGTTATCGCAACCCTATCTGTAAGTCCTATTTTCGCCGTCAATCCAGCGGACACTGGTTGATAATGGTGCTTTTTCTCATAATAGTCTTGAAGCACCATTTTCCTCATAGAACTCAAAGAATAGTCACCATAGACATCTCCCATATAAGTATTCGACATGGCGTAATCCACAACATTCGCCTTGTTGCTGATTCCTTGTATATTGTTTGCAGCATAGAGGCCTATTGCAATCTTTTGACCTTGAGAACTTTCGCTTGCAAACTCACGATCCAATTCAGCTATGATATTACGCTCAGAAGAGACGATTGGATTATCAGAAACGCCAGAATTATTACTTGGATTATTGCTGCTATTATTACTGGGATTATTACTCGGATTATTGCCGGGATTTTTACTCGGATTATCACTCTGATTATTGCCGGGATTTTTACTTGAGTTATTGTCGAATTTATTAATGGGATTATTGGAAACATTTAAATCATTGGCAACTTCTGAAATAGCAAGGTTATTATTAGAAAGACCGGATTCACCAGAAAGGCCAAGGTTACTGGTATTATTAGGAAGATCAAGGGGACTGGAATGACCATGGGTACTGGAATGGTTAGATTGTTCTGATTCACTGGAATGTTCAGAATCCTCAATTATACGATTATCTGATGAATCGTTTTGCTGCTCAGTCTCAGTGGGATTAGCCTCATTTTTAGCAATCATCTCACTGCTATTATCTCCCTGCTGCTGATTAGCCATCCAATAAAACATACCGCCACCTATTAGCATTAAGGTGATAGCCGCAGCAGCGACCCACCACCTACGACCAAATACAGTATGTTTGGCCACTTTCTTCTTTTCGTCATCTTCTGTCGGGTACACACGTGATTGAGATAGAGATTTTGCGATATCCTCCCAAAGTCCTTCAGGTGGAGCCTCCTGATGACTCTCCATCTTCTTACGTAATTCATCAATCCATTTATTGTTATTTGTCATGCTTTCCTCCTAACTTTATAATCCTTAATCATGTGAGCCAACATCTTTTTTGCCCTAAAGAACTGCGACGCCGACGAGTCTTCCTTTATTCCAAGGATTTTTGCTATCTCCTTATGGCTTTTGTTCTCAAAGACGAACAAATTTAGCACTGTTCTATAACCAGTTGGCAATTTTCCTATCAAATCGTTGAGAATATCCGGTGAAATATAGTCCAGTTCAGGTTCTTCCTCACCTATCAACTTGTCTGGAATCTCATCGGTAAAGGTCAGTTTAGCAGTCCTCCGAAGCATCGATATGGCTTCATTTGCCACAATCCTAATTATCCATGCTTTCAAAGACCCCTCACCACGATAATTGAATTTATTGATATTTGTAAAGACTTTGACGAAACTATCCTGCAGTACATCCCTCATGTCATCAGTGTTGGGCACATACCTTCGTGCCACGGCAGTAGCGTAGCCAGCATATTGACGATAAAGCATTTCCATGGCATTTGTATCGCCTTTAGCTATATTCTTGAGTATCTGCGATTCGTCGTTCACGTCAAGTCTAATATCTTTCTCCAGAAAAAGTCAGAGAAAATCCGTTCTTATCCATCAAAGACGTTCCTCCTCCAGATATTTCCATCGAGTCCACTTTTAATATACCCAAAAGATTGTTTTGTTTTTCGTCCATAGACAATGCAGAATCAATGGGGTCTATATATAGTTTACATTGTTTGACCATGTTTTGGTAGGAAATATCAAACACCAAAGAATAGTCACTTGTATAAGGTTTGATTCGGTAAAATCTTATTGATGTATCTGTAACACCTACCCAATACAGCATGACATCTGACGTTTGGGGGTAAGCATTGGCGTATGCTATAGCCTCATCAAGGTCGTTTCCCTGCAGTTTCCCCGTGAGGATATATTCCACTGGCAATGTCCATCCACTCATTTTTTGATTGATGTCATGGACATATCCTGTAATAATAGCCGTAGTATGACCGACAGTCTTCTTGTCTGCTATCCATCTTATCCTATAACCATTTATTTCAACTATAGTATTCTGATAAGTTGAATCATTCATCTGTTCAGAAACGTCGTCAACTGAACATGCAACGAGAATGGCCGTCATGACAAAAGTCATCACGGCCATTATATATATTTTTTTATATTGTTTTGGCATCTTAAACATAATGAATATGATGAGACTTTCTTTTTAAACGCAGGTATATGAAAAACCTTGCATGAAAAAAGAAAAAAATCACGCCACCATGTCAGCCATTATCAGCAATGCAGACGATGTCAGTCCATTGGTCATCAGCATGACACTATCACGATGGAAGACCTCTGCCATATCTATATCTTCTTGATTATTGCCACGTGTTTCACGCATCAACCCGACATACTGTCTGAAGAGTGTCAGTGCTTGCTCTACCTGGCCACTAATCCATTTACAATATCCAGCATTTAGACAATCCTCTGCCGATGGTTTATCTTGGCTCAACAGCCGCTGATATTCCCTTTCTGCCTGAGAGATTTTTCCACATGAGAGCAACCCCCATGCGAGCACCCTCGAAACATCGATGTCATCAGGATTTTCAAAATTGAGTTTGTAAAGTTCGGCAGTAGCCTCCTCACCATGCCCACAATTTACCATTGTGATACATTTATTGAGCAAATATCCTCGGTTATCGGGCATTATCTCGCTCAAATGATGATACACCTCCATGGCCTCCTCAAATTTTCCTGTCAACATCTGGCAACGTCCCAACATGGCATAAGTCTTCACATTATCTGGTGTTATAGCATGTGCTTTTTCCAAGAGTTGTATAGCTTGCTCCACTTGTCCTTCTCTCATGAGTACCGCAGCCTTGAGTGTGAGGAATTCAGCATTTCTCTGTTCTGTATCAAATACATCCAACAAGAGATTTAAAGCATCGATACGTTTGTGCTTTAAGAGGAATTTGCCCAGTCTGACGATATATTTCTCACTGATTGTATCCACAAGAACAGGATTAGCCATAAAAAGGGCTTTGATACCATTCTGTCCCCAAAATGGATTTCTGAATGGTTTTCTTCTGTCGCTCAATCTGAAAAAGCGATATAAATCTTGTAAATACATTTGGCGGACAACAGCTTCTGAATGAACATCTGTCTGCTGGCCTACCGGTCCGAACATCTCTTCACTTCCAAGCATCGACTTGATTTCATCGGGTAATCTATCAATGACAGAACTCATAGCAATAGCGAAGGAGTATTTATCACTATCACAAAATGGGCCATTATCAAGCAAATTTGTCAAAAGTGCTGTGTTTTTTAATTTCTTCATCGTAACAGCCAAGGCTGGATGTTTGATATAGAAAGGACAGAACCAGTTTGCCCAATTATAAAAGAATGGGAATCGTTTCATCTGTGAGAAACCGCCGAAATAGACATCCGACCCACTCTTTTGCATTTCTTGCATACGTTGAAATGTTTTCTCCATCTCCTCCATAGCCTTTTCCTCGGCATCAGGATGCAAAATATCCTCAAGTGTATTTTCCTCTTTCTCTGTAATTCCCCACCGGGTAATTTCAAAACTATTGTGTTTCATGAGTGTCGGAAGGATATCTCGCTGAATGGCATCATTGTCACTCTCTGCATTCAGACAGAAATACATTTGCATCTGAGTTTCCACCAATTGCTGCAAAGTGTCTTCATTTTCACATGCCTTTTCAACTATTTGCCTCATTTCGGGATATAACGTTGGGTTTCCCCTGAGCGACAAAGCCCATCCCACAAGTGCCCTCTGTCTGACAATTGTTTCTGTCGTTTTTTCATAGATGGCCATCAGGGTACGAAATTTACGAATGTCGAAATGGGTATAGCATGACAAGGAAATGGCGCTTACGATATGCGCTGCATCATTAGTATCTATAGTTGGTGAAATAAGCAAAGCCTCATAGTCTGTAGCCTCTCCCTCACTCCATTGTTTAGAAAGCAGAAGATAGTCAAATACCAATGTCATGTAATCAGCATGGTCATGGTATAATTTATCTGCCTCATCTTCCTTTTGAGAAAACTGTAGCAAAGCCACATCAGAGACAAAACCTTCCAATTTGCGCCGGATAATGTCAGGATTAGCATCGATATACGACAACCTTGACCTTGCCTCAGCCATGTAGGTATCATTGTTGATAAGCCAAATCATGTCTGCATCAGACACTAACTGATGCATCCTCTTGAGCAATTTGGTGTATAGCCTGTCGCGTGCTGGATCTGCCACCCCACGTACCATATACTCCTGCATGAATTGATATTCGCGTTGAATATTATTGAGTCTATCGTGTATAGAGGCATAGGCAGAGTCTTGCAAGATAGGTTTCATGCACTCAACGGCCTTGGCAAGTCGTTGCTTTTTCAAAAAGGCAGCTGCCTGATTTATGGTCTTTCTATCCATGAGAAACTTATGATTAATTTGTACGCCATTTTACATTTTTAGTCCGTGCCAAATCCGAAGCCTTGGGTTGGGCTGCATGTTCAAATAACATTTTTGGCAATGCTTTCACTGTGGCATCATCAGTCTGGCAATATCTTTTGATAATGTCGGCATAATGCTGAATCCCATATTTATTGATGGAGTCACATGCCATATTGTAAACCTTGGTGAAAGTCTCCAGCTGTTTTTTTCGATGCTCATCATTTAGTCCACCAGCAGCGATGAAAGCACCGGGGAAAATACTTTTTTGTCGCGAATCCATCAGCACAGGATTACCAGCCAAGCGGGCAGTAGTTGCCTGCGGTTCGGTGAGCATCATAGCATCCATGGCATTGTTTTGCAACATACTCAGCCTTACATTCACATCATTGATTTGAATGCGGAAAACATTGTTTTCAGTACGTACACTATCTAATGCAACATTAACCAAGTAATCAGTAGCGGAATAACGGGTCATTGCCACCATTTTCTCGCTTAGATGTCGGATTTCTGTGATTCTGGCCTTACGATTAGATATAAGTTGCCAATATGCACCTGTTGTGGTAATATATGCAGCACCTGGATCTTTTGCTTTTATTCTCTCTGCCCTAAAGATATCGGTGACAGTACATTCCACCTGTTTGTTGAGCAAGGCCTGCTCGCAATCTATCTGCGCATTGAACGGTATGATTTTCACCTCCACACCATTCGAGGCATACATCCCCTTGTCAGCAGCGATAAACACTGGCAGACAATCCAATGTAGGTAGTGTAGCCACTTTCAGTGCCAAGGAGTCAGAGATTTGACTTGCCCTTACTCTTTCCTTTCTTTGTTTGTCAGACTCACCACAAGAGCAAAAGAACAAACAGAAAGCAAAAACAGTCATCCACAGAATGACAATCTTGTACATACTCTAATTGAAAAAAAGTATTCTCGTTTCTATTCGTATAGTATCAACATCCACTTTCAAAAAAGGGACTTCCCGAATGGGGAAATCCCTCAATTGACTTGATGAATGTCTTAGTTTGGTGTAATATTTCTATTATCTTCAATTTCTGCATTATTCTGAATATCCCTGAATTTAAAATATTGCAGATATTGCTGATTTCTTCGTGCAACTTGACTACCAATCTCTTTCTTCTTCTGCTCATCCAGATTCAAAGTACGTTTCTCTGTTACCTTGAATACGTAAACAGCATTATCACCTACAATAGGATGGGAAGAGAACTGATTAGCCTGTGTTTTAGCAATAGCTCCATTGAGAGCAGGCTCAGAACCTGGTAAGTTGTAGATGGGATTACCCAATGTGACGTGTTCTGAATCCACAATGGTAGCATTCTTTGCCTTTGCCTCTTCAATAGATTTCACATCTTTGAGGGAAGCCAAAATCTTTTCGGCCTTCTTGTCTCTTCTTACCAATGCTGTAATATAATTCTTCACACTTGGATTGTCCAATGTCTGAATACCTTTGTCATGAATACCTGTAAGCGCAATCGCCAACAAGATTTCATTATTCTGACCACAAGAGATAATATCTGAAATATCACCTTCCTTAGCAGAGAAAGCAAAATTCAAAGCCTTTTCAGAATGTGGTATAACCATCTGTCCATCAAAAATACCATTTCTCTCTGTATCCAACTGTGCGATTTCCCTTCTTTCAACACCAAATTGGGCGGCTTTCTTCGACAGCTCTGCAGCAGTACGGTTCTCAGCTAAGAATTTAGTAAACCTTCCTTCAATCTCTTCTTTTGTTGCATCTGAACAATCAAGTTCCTCGCGAACAATAGCCACATCATACTTAGTGGTTATATTCTTCTTATTCGTCACTTGAATAATCTGGATAGAACCATCCTGTGGGGTAAAGGTTCTGATTTCACCTTCAGCCATTTCGTCGAGCAGTTGGAGGAAATTCTTGTTATCGGTCGAAATTCCATCATAGCTCTCGTATGGATAGGATGTGTTCCATTGTGTCTGGGCTTCCTGACCAAATTTTTTAGCAAGTTCTTCGAAATTTCCACCATTCTTCAGGACATTGACAATACTATCAGCTGTAGTATTTTTCTTCCCTGGAGCGACATTTCCATTCTGTCCCTCAACCAAGACGATACCTTTGAATTCAATAGAATCTGGTTTAGATGCCTTGCCCAGCAATTTCACTACGCTAAACACCTGCTTTCCTTCTGAATTCATATCAACAACTGGCCCTGCGACACCACCGACTGGAATAGAGTCGAGTCTTGCCTTCAACTGAGGATAGGAATTGAATGCTTTATTTGAGACATACACCCCATAGCTCTTAGCTCTATTCTTTCTGATAACACTGTCGGTATTCTCAGAGGTTCTCAAGTCTTCAGCAATCTTTTGCATCTTAGCGTTGAGGTTATTACGATCGGCATCTGTCGGTATTTTCGTAATTGTATAAACCTCCACAGACCTGGTCTCATTGGGGATGTAGAAATTCTCTTTCAGCTGATTATATTTTTCCTTAAGTTCAGATTCATTAACCTGCACTTCCTCATCTTTAATTGTGTTATAGTCAATGTATGCCAACTGCACATCGCTCTCAGTATTGACTGCATCATATGCGAACTGACTTTCGTATGGGTTAGGCAGTGCACATGCCTCTGCAAGTGACTCAAACTTCGACATCAATATTTGTTTCTTTAGCACTTCCTGCTCATAGAAAAGCAACATATTGTAGAGCTCCATATATTGCTCAGCCATTGCAGCGTTTTGAGTTCTTATTGTCTTGAAGCCATCTTTTCCTTCGAGCATAAACTTTTTGTACTCCTGGAAATTGAACTTGCTGCGTGTTTCGTCAACAAAGCCCATATACATCAGAGGTTGAAGTGCTTGGTTCTCACCTTTAGACATAATGTCGGCTAATTCCTGGTCGGTAACAGTCAGTCCCAACTCTGCGCACTCATGCTCAACCAATTTATATTGCTTGTAGAAAGTCCAAGCCTCGTCTCTTAATTGCTCTTCATTTGCTTGTCTTCCCATTCTCTCATAAATCATCTTCCTTGCATTGGCATACCTATCAGCAAATTCAGCGTAAGCTTGTCTGTCGATTTTATCACCAAACACAACTGCCGCCTTATTGCTTTCCGCCCTATTAGTCGATTCACATGAGCGGAACATATCTCCGGCAATGAAACCAAAAAGGCCTAAACCAATGATAATGATAAGGAATACACCTTTACTTCTAATTTTTCCTAATGCTGCCATTACTTTTTAAATATTTATTATTATGTTTTTATACTCTATTAAACCGTTATAAATACGCACTTTTCCAAAAATGCGTACAAAATTACAAAGAAAAAGTTAATTAACACAATTTTCCAGTGAAAATTATTATTTTTCAGTCACTTTTAGCTTGACAAGTTCGATTTTTGTCATTGTATTTTTGATTATCTTGAACTGAAATTTATCGAATGTGACAATTTCGTTGAGTTTTGGAAAGCTTTGATAATAGTGTAGAATAAGTCCTCCGACGGTCATGTATTCATCGCTTTCGGGCAGGTCGATGTCGAACATCTCGTTGACTTTATCAATCTCAAGTCTTGCCGACAGCAGATATTCATTGTCGCCAGTTTTCTTAGCCACATAGTTGACATTATCGTGCTCATCCTCTATCTCTCCAAAGATTTCCTCCACAATGTCCTCGAGTGAAACGATACCGCTTGTCCCTCCAAACTCATCCACCACCACAGCAATGCTCTTTTTCTGCTGCATGAAGATTTTCATCATCTTATGTGCCGCCATGGTCTCTGGTACAAAAGGTAATGTTCGTAGGTCGTCAATCCAATTCGCAGGCTTTCGAAACATTTCCGATGAATGAATATACCCAATAATATGGTCGATGTCGTCTTGGTAAACAAGAATTTTCGAATGTCCACTCTCCACAAACTTCTGATTGAGTTCATTGATGTCGCAATGCTCTGATACAGCATCAATCTCTGTCCGCGGTATCATACAATCGCGAACTTTTATCTCAGAAAACTCAAGTGCATTCTGAAAGATTTTCACCTCATCGTCAATTTCATCCTCATTGGCAGCATTATCGATACTTGACTGTACAAGGTAGTCGAGATCCACTTTCGAGAACAATTCGTCGTCTTTCTCCTTATTCATTTTCACGCCCACCACTCTCAGTAGGATTTTCGAGACGAATGTAGCGAACTTCGAGACAGGCCAAAGCAGCACATAGCATATAAACGCTGGAACGGCAAAGATGCTTAGAAGTTTGTTAGGAAGATTCTTAAAAAGTGTCTTTGGTAGGAACTCTCCTGTGAAAAGGACTATGACAGTGGAGAGGATGGTGTCGGCAGGCACAGTGAAACCTGGTGAACAACCAGCAAAGATAGTGCTATCAAAAAACCTCGCAATAAGGATACCGTAGACCACAAGTGCGATGTTGTTTCCCACGAGCATGGTACTCACAAAGTTATTGGGGTGCTGATAGAAGAGGGCAATACACTTTTGCGACAGTCCACTTTTCTCCTTATCCATCTCCGCAAGCATACGGTTACTTGCAACAAAAGCAATCTCCATCCCTGAAAAGAATGCAGAGAATGCCATTGCGATCAATATACAGATGATGAGTGTAACGTTTGTCATTTTCTACGGGGTTGTGCAGGCTGACGGCCGTAATGCCTTGCAGTGTCGGAAGATGTTTTTGAATGTTTGTCTTTCGACGATTTATCTATCTCTGCTTTGTCGAAATACCCCTTCGTATAAGTGACGGAGTATTTTGTCATCCTCTCGTCGCTTCTGAATCTATTTCCTTGCAATTCTTTGTCAGGGGTGATAAGATGGGAAAATTTATTTGAATAAAGTTCGTGTGAACGCTCATCCCAGAACAACTGCTCACTGCTAAACTTCACTCCGGCTTTTGTGAGTATCCTCACCCTTCCTCTCAATTCCCACAGACGCATCACGTCGTAATAATATGCCGTATCAGCCTGGATATACGACTGAATATGCATAGCAAGGTCGAACTGTTCGAAGAATATGCCTTTTTCGAATATCCATCTTGAAGGCTGCCGTGCTTGGTTCACCTCCCATTGTTCTGACACAATGCGATATTTGGTAATGCCCGAGTCGGATATCAGTGTGTTGACACCATAGGATATCATCACAGAAGCCGAATCCTTTTCATTTATGGCAGGAGCAGTATGCTCCACCCCTTCTTCACATGCGAAGAAAGTCAGGAAAGCAAACACTCCAGTCACGACTCCCAGCAAATGCCTCATAATGGTGGTGTTATTCCACTTTCCACTTACTAAACCACCTTTCGTTGAATGTGATACCCACATTGATACGGAAAGTGTTTTCCTTTAACAGTCCTGGTGCGTCAAGCCTCACCCATTGTCCACTGATATTCAGTGTAGAACGATTGTTCCATACATTTACGATAGGAATGCCGAAACCAGCACTGACACTCAACTCTTTCGGTCCATCAGCTCCATTAATATATAAATAAGGTGTAGCGTAGGAGACACCAACTCTATATTTTACCTTATCTAAAAATTTTCTGGAATCCTGTTTTCTGCAATATTCCCCACCGATGGTGACCTTATGTCGGTCGTTGAAATAGTCCTCCTTGATTTGATAGGAAGGTGTATCACCCACCACTCTATATTGTGGGAATCCCACTTCGGCCCACTTTTGCAAGGTATAGTCAGCCCCGACTTTCAATTTCCCATTCAGGTTGAGCATCAATCCCGCTCCCAAAGTGGTTGGTATTTTCAGCCCGTCTTTTAAGACATACAATGCAGTATCTGCCACCGATGTCTGTGAGTTTCGTGAAATAACCCTACATTCTGGATCTGCTCCTAATTTGTGCCCCAGTCCATAGGTCACACCAATGGTAAGATTACTTTTCTTTGAGAAATTGAACGATAGTTGCAAGCCTGCGTCCAATTTATAACTGGCCACTTCAGCAGAATAGTATTTTGAAAGTGTATTGACGTATTCATCACTATAACTGTTGACAATCGACCTATTATAATTTCCCCAAAGATACGATCCGTTGACACCAAGTGAGACACCTTTGAATGGTTCCCAACCTATACCAAGATAAGCTTGATGCAAGCCACCGCTACCATTGTAAGTATTGGTGAAAGTTGTGCCATTGATGTCACCCACTTTGTTGGTGCTGGAATAACTATACCCTACATTGGTAAAAGGTAGAAGTCCAAAACTCATTCCTACATGCTTAAAGGCTCTAAATCCAGCCACAGCATATTCTATATTGGCATTCTTGGCATTAAGTCGCTTCCCGTTTTCCTCAAAATTGGTGATTTGTCCCGACATTCCCACATCAAAGATAAAAGTCAGTGAGTCCATCGCAGAATATGATGCTGGGTTCTTGAAATTGAGTTGTCCCCCATCTCTGTATGCGACGCCAAGTCCATCCATACCTCTGCTAAATCCTGTAGCCTGTTCTGCTTGTGTGCCCAGTCCATACTGACTATAAGGTGAGTTTGTGCCGCTTTGAGCCATGGTGTCGAGAACCACTGCCATAACAAACACGAAAAAGAAAGTTTTTTTCATATTTCCAAACGAGGTGCTAATAAAGCACATATAATGATATCGAATATTTACAGCTTGCAAAATTATTGAAAAAAAACGAAATAATAGCGAGCTTTTCGCATATTTAGCATGAAGATTCGTTTTTTTAGATTAATTTTGCACTTATGAAAGCATTATTATTGACATTCTTGCTTTGTATCGCCACCATTTTCTATTCTACAGAATGTTGTGGCGAAAGCACAAAAGCCATAGACTCCTTGGAAATTAGCCTGCTTACTTGCGAGCCTCATCCAGCCATCTACAGTTTGTATGGTCATACGGCCATACGTGTGCAGGATTTTCGTACGGGTGAAGACATCGCTGTCAACTATGGAGTTTTTGATTTCAACACCCCTCATTTTTTCCTCCGTTTTGCATTAGGACGCACAGACTACTGCATGGGTATTGTGCCATTCAGTCTGTTTTGCTCCGAATACCGTAGTTATGGCAGTGGTGTCATCGAGCAAGTGCTCAATCTGACAGATGCAGAGAAAATGAAGATTCTCGCTGCCTTGCGTGAAAACTATCTCCCTGAAAACAGAGAATATCGGTATAATTATTTCTATGACAACTGTACAACCCGTGCCCGTGATATGCTGATTGACAATCTTGAGCGACAGGTCGTACAGCCTCCCATTGTTGACAGCGTTGCCACTTATCGCAGCATGATTCATGATTATAACGCCGACTACCCCTGGGCGCGCTGGGGCAACGACATACTCCTCGGCTTTCAGTCAGATGTCAACACTACACAAGCCGAGCGCCAGTTTCTACCTCTCAACCTGTGTGCCGACTTCGACTGTATGCAGCTGGTCTCTGCTGATGGTAGTCATGAGAAATTAGTGAAAGAAAAATTCTACGTTGTTGCCCCTGGTATTCAGGAACAAGAGGAAGGTTTTCCGTTGCGCCCATTTGTGTGTGCGCTAATTCTCCTAATACTGACAGTGTTGGTCACAGTCATTGAATTCGTATGTAAACGCTGGTTTTGGCTATACGACGCCCTGCTGATGATTCTCACAGGACTTTGTGGTATCATCCTGACAATGATGATTTTCTCGAGCCACCCCACTGTAAATCTCAACCTACAGATTCTTGTCATGAATCCACTGACTCTGATTTTCGCATACGCTGTAGCGAGGCGGGCTTGTAAACATGAAATACACTGGTGGTGGAAAATATGGACGATCCTGATTGTGTTGTTCCTCGTTGGTCGTCTCCTACAATGCTATGCCGAAGGAATGATGATTTTGGCACTATCTTTGCTATTGAGATGTATCAGTCGAAACATATTGAAAAAGCGACTTGAGCATATATAAGTCCAAAAAGCGACACATTATTTGTCATATCAGAAAAAAATGCGTAAATTTGCACGATTTTTTGAATATATAAACTGAACATATATACATAGAAATGGGTTTAACAAATTTATTACAGTCATTGTTCGGCAACAAATCGTCTCGTGATATGAAGCTGATTCAGCCTATTGTCGAGAAGGTGAAAGCCGCATATCCCGAGATACAGAAGTTGGACAACGACCAATTGCGAGCCCGCACGAAAGAGATACAACAATACGTGCAGGATTCCGCCAAGGAAGAGAAAGCAAAAGTGGCTGAACTAAAGGCAAAGATTGAAGACACTCCAATCGACGAGCGTGAGCCTATCTTCAACCAAATAGATAAGATTGAGAAGGATATACTCGAGATATACGAGAAGGCCCTCGACGAGGTCCTTCCCGTAGTTTTCAGTATTGTAAAGGAGACTGCCCGCCGATTCACAGAGAACGAGGAAATTGTTGTTCAAGCCACCGATTTCGACCGCGAGCTTGCAGCCACAAAAGACTTTGTACGTATCGAGGACGACAAAGCTATCTATTCCAACCACTGGATAGCCGGCGGTAACGACATGAAGTGGGATATGGTCCACTACGACGTGCAGTTGTTTGGTGGTGCTGTGCTCCATCAAGGTAAGATTGCCGAGATGGCCACTGGTGAAGGTAAGACCCTCGTAGCCACCCTGCCAGTATTCCTGAATGCACTTACCGGCAATGGTGTGCATGTGGTGACAGTAAATGATTATCTTGCCAAGCGTGACTCTGAGTGGATGGGTCCACTTTATGAATTTAATGGACTGTCGGTGGATTGTATCGACAAGCACCGCCCCAACTCACATGAACGCCGCAAAGCTTACCAGGCAGATATCACCTTTGGTACCAACAACGAGTTTGGTTTCGACTACCTGCGTGACAACATGGCTATCTCCCCCAACGACCTTGTACAGCGTGCTCATAATTATGCTATTGTCGATGAGGTTGACTCCGTGCTCATCGACGATGCCCGTACACCTCTGATTATCTCTGGTCCCGTGGAGAAAGGCGACGATCAGATGTTTGAAGAATATCAGCCATTGGTTGAGAAATTGGTGGGTGTGCAGCGCCGCCTCGCCTCTGACTTCTTAGCTGAGGCACGTCAAAAAATCACAAAAGGCCGTGAGACCAACGATCCCAAACTGCTTCAGGAAGGTTTTCTCTCGCTGTACCGCTCCCACAAGTCACTTCCCAAGAACAAGGCTTTGATAAAATATCTCTCCGAGGAAGGTATCAAATCTGGAATGCTTGCCACCGAAGAGATTTATATGCAGAACAACAACCGTCGCATGCCCGAGGCAATAGAGCCTTTGTATTTTGTGGTCGATGAGAAGTTAAACTCTGTCGATCTCACCGACAAGGGTGTGGAATGGCTTGCTCGTCAAGTGAACGACGCACAGTTGTTTGTGCTTCCCGACATCACTACAGAAATGTCTGCTCTCGAGGCCGAGACTGGTCTTAGCGATGAAGAGCGCGTGGCTAAGAAAGACGAATTGATGGCACACTACGCCGTACAAAGTGAGCGCGTCCATACGCTACAGCAATTGCTGAAAGCCTACACGATGTTCAACAAAGACGATGAGTATGTGGTCATCGACGGCGAAGTGAAGATTGTGGATGAGCAGACCGGTCGTATCATGGAAGGCCGCCGCTGGAGCGATGGCTTACACCAGGCCGTGGAAGCTAAGGAGCATGTGAAAGTAGAGGCTGCCACCCAGACATACGCCACAATTACTTTGCAGAACTATTTCCGTATGTACCATAAGCTGGCTGGCATGACCGGTACGGCTATCACCGAGGCTGGTGAGTTCTGGGACATCTACAAGCTGGATGTAGTGGAAATCCCGACCAATCGTCCTGTGATTCGTAACGACATGAATGACCGTGTGTATAAGACACAACGTGAGAAATACAATGCCGTTATCGAAGAAATACAAGATATGCGCAACAGTGGTCGCCCCACCCTTGTCGGTACCACCTCAGTGGAAATCAGTGAGTTGCTCTCGCGAATGCTCAATATGCGCCATATCCCCCACAATGTGCTCAATGCCAAGCTCCATCAACGCGAGGCCGACATCGTGGCACAAGCAGGTAAATCATCTGAAGGCACTGTGTGGATAGCTGCCGACAAAAGAGCTTTCTCCGACAAGCAGAATGCCATCCGTTACAACGAGAGGCTGCAAGAAAAAGAAAAGAAATATGCCAATATCGACCCCATGCAGGTCACAGAAGAGCAGCGTCTGTTAGGTGCTGTGACAATTGCCACCAACATGGCTGGTCGTGGTACCGATATCAAGCTCACACCCGAAGTGAAAGCAGCCGGTGGTCTTGCCATCATTGGTACCGAGCGACATGAGAGCCGTCGTGTGGACCGCCAGCTACGAGGTCGTTCCGGCCGTCAGGGCGACCCAGGCTCATCTGTGTTCTATGTATCCCTCGAAGACAAGCTGATGCGTCTGTTTGCTTCCGAACGTATCGCCAAGATGATGGACCGCTTAGGTTTTGAAGAGGGCGAGCGTATCGAGCACAAAATGATTAGCAACAGTATTGAGCGTGCACAAAAAAAGGTGGAGGAAAACCATTTTGGTATTCGTAAACGTCTGCTCGAATACGACGATGTGATGAACAAGCAGCGTACCGTCATCTACGAGAAGCGCCGTCATGCTCTTATGGGTGAGCGTATCGGTATGGATATCGCCAACGTCATCTGGGACCGTGTGGTCAATATCATTGGCAATAACGACTACGATGGCTGTAAGGAAATGTTTATCAAGACGCTTGCGATGGAAGTTCCATTTACTAAAGATGAGTTCATGGAGAAATCGCGCGAAAAACTTGAGGACCAATCCTACAGTGTCGCCATGGAAAATTTCACCCGCCGTACCGAGCGCATCAGTTCTGTGTCATGGCCCATCATCAAGAGAGTGTATGAAGAGCAGGGACAGGTTTATGAGCGTATCAACGTACCCATCACTGATGGCAAGGGCATGATGAATATTCCTTGTAATTTGAAGGAAGCCTACGATACAGAGTGTAAGTCGGTGGTGAAACAATTTGAGAAAGTTCTCTCGCTCCATATCATCGACGACTGTTGGAAAGAAAACCTCCGACTACTCGACGAATTGCGTCACAGTGTGCAAAATGCCTCCTATGAACAGAAAGACCCATTGCTCATCTTCAAACTTGAGAGTGTGAAACTGTTCGACAGCATGGTGGATGACATGAACAACCGCATCTCTGAAGTGCTCATGCGTGGAAAGATTCCACAGTTGGCTGAGGAGCAGGAAGTGAAAGAAGCTGCCCCCGAGCAGCACACACAACGCTACCAGGAGAGTAAGGGCGATGAGATGGTGGACCAGAACCAGAAGGCTGCCGCCAGCCAGGACACTCGCGAGAGCGCACAGCAACAACGTCGCCAGCCCATCCGCAAGGAAAAGATGCCAAGTCGAAACGACCCATGTCCCTGCGGAAGCGGCAGAAAATTCAAGAATTGCCACGGACGTGGATTAGTATAGTCAAAAGTTGTTAACAAGTAAACAAGTTGACAAGTAAACAAGTTGACAAGTTGACAAGTTGACAAGTTGACAAGTTGACAAGATACAAGCTATTTGCTATTCCCTTAATCTAAGGTTTAAATCCTAAAAAAACAGAGAAAGGCCGCAGCCCTCATTCGAGAGCTGCGGCCTACTTCTTATTAACCACTAATCTTATGAAAACAAATCTTATTGGAATTGCCGGTATTACATACCGAAAGCCTTCATTGTCTTTTCCTTAATCTCTGCGATAACACCGAGAAAATTCACTGTCATCAGAAAAATATCCATCTTGCTAATATTTTAAATATTCTATATTATTACTCTTTCTTGTCGTTTGACGATGCAAAATTACAACTGTGTGGGCACACAGCCAAACATTTTGTATAATTTTTCATAGAATATACACTTTTCTTGATGTGGGTCAATATGCAGATAACCTGTCATGTATCACGAAAAGAAGATTGAAGGAATGGTCACATGATAGAGGTGAAGCACAAAAATTCACTCGAACGTAAGCAAAACAAAGAAAAAGTCACACAATTTGATAGATATTTGTCAAATTGTGTGACTTTTTGAAAGAATATAAGTATCTTTGCAGCCGAAACAATTAATAGAACATAATAATTTTACAAAAACATGTTATTAAGAACAACAAATCCTTATTCGTTTGGCAAGCGTGTCAAGGCTTGGACACTGTCGGCGGCACTGGCATTGTTCAGCAGCACGGCTGCCATGGGGCAACAAACAAGCAGTAGCCCTGACTGGGTGAAAGACTTCACCAGTCGGATTGAACTTCACGGTTATGCACAGGGTGGTTATTCCTGGCAGGACAAAGGTGGTAAAGACGTCAACGACTTTAATCTGAAGCGCACGCTATTTTGGGCAAAAGCGCGGATTACAGAACGTTGGTCGTTTTTGTTTATGTACGATTTCTCAAGTGTAGTACAAGAGTTTTACACAGACTATCGTTTTTCCAAAGACCAGTCACTCACTGTGCGTCTCGGCCAGTTTAAACACAGTTTCTCGATGGAGAACCCCCTCTCCCCCACCATGCTCGAATTGGTGGATGTTTATTCACAGTCGGCACTCTATCTCGCCGGGGAAGGCCCCGACCCACTCAATGGTGTCAACTATGGCCGTGACATGGGTTTGATGGTATATGGTTCATTATTCAAATCACATCTGCTATATGAACTTGCAGTGATGAATGGACAGGGTATTAACCGCCGTGACGGCAATAATGCCAAGGATTTGATTGTGAAACTCGATTTCCGCCCCATTGAGGGTTTACGCATCGTAGGTAGCGCTCAAAAAGGCAAAGGTCATGCCGTGGGCGTGGCAGCTTGGAACCCCGGAGTGCAGTTAGGCGATGACTACCGTCGCGACCGTGTGAGCATCGGTGCAGAATGGAAACATCCCACCGAGGCTGGCAAAGCTTCTGCATCTGGCGGTATCAGTATTCGTGGCGAATACATGGCTGGTAAAGATGGCGATGTGACCAGCCGCGGTGGCTATCTCACAGGTAGCGTGGCTTTAGGCAAAGGCGTTGACATAATAGCTTCAGCCGACTACTACGACCACAACATCAACATGGACTATGGTCAGACCCAACTCACAGGTGGTCTGCAATACTGGTTCTTCAAAAAATGTCGTCTCCAATTACAATATACACGCACCCTCAGCGAATACCAGGATGATTACAACTGGCTCCAAGCACAAGTGCAAGTGGCTTTTTAAATTGAAGATTGAAGATTGAAAATTGAAAATTGAAAATTGACAATTGACAATTGAAGATTGACAATTGAAGATTGAAGATTGACAAATGAAAATTGAGGATTGAAGATTGAAAACTGACGCACTCTCCACTCTTTTTTCTGTATGCGACGGTTTTGCCGTTGCCACAACAATCCCACTTCAAAACCCCATAAACTAATAAACTCATAAACTCATGATAATCAGAATAATACTAACAATCATTTTTATCGGCTTAATGATTTTTGTGGGATTCTATTCCCGTAAACAAGCCCGCTCAGTGGATGGTTTTGTGCTGGGTGGACGAGCCGTAGGTCCTTGGTTGACAGCCTTTGCCTTTGGCACCTCCTATTTTTCGGCTGTAGTGTTTGTAGGCTACGCCGGACAGTTTGGCTGGAAATATGGTATCAGTTCTTCGTGGATAGGTATCGGCAATGCCGTGATAGGTTCACTTTTGGCCTGGATTGTACTTGGACGTCGCACAAAACTGATGACACAACACATCGAAAGCCGCACGATGCCCGACTTTTTCGGTACCCGTTTCAACAGCCAGCAATTACGAGTGGTGGCCAGTGTCATTGCCTTCGTATTTCTCATACCCTATACAGCTGGTGTCTATAAAGGAATATCCACACTGTTTGAGATGGGATTTGGCATCCCTTACGAATACTGCGTCATTTTTATGGCTATTTTCACCGCCATCTATGTAATTCTTGGAGGCTACAAGGCAACTGCCATGAACGATTTTATCCAAGGTATCATCATGCTCTTTGGTATTGTGACAGTGATATTTGCAGTACTAAACTCGAAAGGGGGCCTTACTAACGCCATGGTGGAAATGGCAAAAATACCCAGTGACACCAACCCCGCCGAAAACGGTCAATTGGCCTCCCTATTTGGCCCCGACCCTTGGAATCTGTTAGGTGTGGTCATTCTAACCTCATTAGGAACCTGGGGATTGCCACAGATGGTGGGAAAATTCTACTCCATCACCGATGAGAAGGCAATACGCCGTGGTACCGTCATCTCCACCTTCTTTGCTTTAGTGGTAGCAGGTGGCTGCTATTTCCTTGGTGGTTTCGGTCGCTTATTCCCTACTCCAGAAACGCTTCCCAACGGTCGGCTCGACTTTGACTCTATTGTTCCTTCGATGCTTGCCACCCTACCCGACTTCATCATCGCCCTTGTAGTGCTCTTGGTATTGTCGGCATCGATGTCAACATTGGCTTCTCTCGTACTGACCTCTTCTTCAACGATGACACTCGACCTCATCTACCGCGATAAGAAATCTGTCCCTGGCGAAGTTCAGGAAGGAAGTATCGACGATGAAGTGTCTGAGAAGATAGAACGTAGAAAAGTAGTGGTCATGCGTGTGCTGATAATGTTCTTCATTGCCCTCTCGTTGATGATAGCATTGAATCCGCCGACATTCATTGCCCAACTTATGGGTATCTCGTGGGGTGCTCTGGCAGGAGCCTTCCTCGCACCTTTCATGTTAGGTCTCTACTGGCGCGGTGTGACCACAGCTTCGGTATGGGCATGTTTCATCTGGGGTGTCGGTCTGACCGTGGTCAATATGCTCCTCGGCAATCCAATCAATCCCATCAACTGTGGCGCTATTGCCATGGTGGGCGGATTCCCCATCGTATGGATTGTAAGCCTGCTCTCGCCCAAACTGCCACAAACGTTTGTGGATAACATATTTGAATGCTATAAAAAGTAAAGAGTGAATTCTCCGTCAGCAGAAGAGGAGGAATTGCTACTCACGATCATTTACATCAAATAACACAAAAGAGGGTATGTCTTTTTTGGCATACCTTCCTTTGTTTATAATGTTTAAAACGAATAATTTGTTTTCTATCCTACATCATACAGCGATCAACTCGTAAACTTGTCACCTCGTCAACTTGTTTCCTTGTCAACTTCCTTTTTAGGCTCTATTGTGACGATATATGCACCGACGAGCACCAGAATGGCAGCGAGAGGTTTATCCCAAGTGAGGGCTTCCATTCCATAAATAATAGCTACAAACGAGGCAACGATAGGCTGGATATTGGTATAAATACTCACCGTAGTAGCCTTGAGGAATTTCAATGCGTAGGGAATCATAAAATAGCCCATCACCGTAGCAAAAACCACGATAAATGCCATGGCCAAAGCGGCATCCCATGCAAATTGCCCACCATAAAGCTTGGTCTGTGGGAACTCACTCCATGCGAATGGCATCACAGCGATACTTGAAATGAGGAAGACCCATTTCATCTGGGTGACAGCCGTATATTTCTGCGACACTTTCCTGGTGATGAGCAGATAAATCACCCATGTGAGCAAACTTAGAATAGCGAGCGCAATGCCAAGGAGGTCGTTGGAGCCACCCTCGTTTTTCCAATTAACAATCACCATGAGCGCCGCGCCAAGAATGGCAAGAATGACACCCAAGGACTTCAAATTAGTGATTTTCTCACCTATAAACATCGCTGCCATCAACATCGTGGCGACAGGTGTCAGTGTGGCAATGAGTGAATAATATACCGGTGTGGTATATACTAATGCCCACGCTGTAAGCGTCTGTGAAACCACTACACCAATCAGTCCACCTACCATGATGACAAGCAAGTCTTTCCAAGCCACATGTTCTTTAGGCAAGAAAAAACTAACGACCCAGAAAATCAACGTTGCACCCAGGCATCTTGAGGCCATGTAGGTCATAGGGGTTACCCATAGATTGTTTTCATCCAACAGGAATTTGCTAACCGGCACTCCAAGGCCAAAGATAATGTTGGCTACAAGTATAGCTATATGTCCTTTTATTTTACCCATAATCTATAGATTAATCACACATTTATTCATCGTTAGATATCGAGAACACCTCGATAGTGAACTCCAGATTAGAATAAGGCTTGATCAAACCTTGGTCTTCTTCACCGTATGCCTCAGAATAAGGGATGTAAATCTGCCATTTCGATCCTTTCTGCATATTTGTAAGCGCATGATCGAAACCAGGAACAGTCTGAAATGGTCGCATCTCCACAGGCTCCCCAGTTTTGTAAGAACTATCGAAGACTGTTCCATCCATAAGTTTTCCTTCATAATGGAGTTTCACATTTGAGGTTTCTAGGGCTTTCGGGCCACTACCCTTTGTTATCTCTTTGTATAAGACACCTTTCCCATCTGGCAAAGCCTTGAACCCCTGGAGGATGTATTTAATAGCGTCGGCTTGCATCATTTTAGCCGAACCATGATTCAGCATTTGCTCCACCACCTGCTTATCCTTGATAGATGAATCAAATTGTGAGATAATAGTATTAATTTCATTATAGTCGATAATGAAATCTATATCAGCATTGCTTATCTCTATGTTTCTGCTCACATCAGCCAATAATTGTTCTGCCTTCTTTGAAAAATCAACCAGCGAATCGCCGGGATTGTGAACCAGTTCCGACAAAGCCGACACATTCTCATAGAGGTCGGTGAGCGAGATATCCAAATTTTTAAATTTTGCCGGTGGGACGTCCATCTTTTCATGATTATTGTTGATGACAGCCATCAGCGAGTCAAGCACACCCATGCAACCATTATCCTTGAAAGCTTGCATTCTCCATTTGAGAGCATCCGATGGATTGGATGTGGATACTGTTTCACCCTTAGCGTTGATACCTATTTTCTCGGTCTCGACTTTGACCCAGTTTTGCTGATAATCAGACAACATAATTCCGGCCAAACGTGAAACCAAAATGCTATTAGTCTTCAACTCCTGTGCATTGGATTTATAGTTTTTGCCAAAAAACATGTAGCAGAAAAGACCTACAATGCCTAATACAATTACTGCCGTAAGCGTCGAAATCACCTTTTTTTTGACACTCTTAGCAGGAGCAACGTCAACTACATTTTTGTTGCGCTTCCCTGAGCCCTGTTGATTTTTATTTGCCATTGATGTAAATTGAATAATTTAATAAGGCCATTGATGTAAATTGAATAATTTAATAAGTAGGTAATCAAAATTATCTGTAACTATCATTATACGATAAGCTATCTATTCATAATCGTCGATTACTGCATTGACGAAATCCATCATAGGGCGTGCCACTGTGAAAACTTCCATCATCTCATCTATCCACTTGTCTCCATCAAAGAAATTGTCGGGTACTTGCTTCCAGCAACAATAGTCTTTCATTCTCAGATAAGGCATATACGGATAGTCGCGTGGGAAACCTGCGGGTGCTGTCTTCAGTGCAGCGATACCGAATCCTCGTTCTTCGGTCATCTCATGTGCGCCAGGCTTACCGAAAAGCTGAACAAAACTGGGATTTTCCACAATCTGAAGCCATTGCTGCTCATTGGCAATGATTTCGTTGCGACATGCCGTAAGGATATTGTTTGGTAGATAATAGCAACCACAAGCCAACATACATGCACCTGGTTCAAGATGTATATAATATCCACCATGAAATGCCTTTTTACCATGGGCTGCGATATACGCCCCAAAATGTCGTTTATAAGGCGACTTGTCGGGCGAGAACCGGGTGTCACGATAAAAACGGTACACTGCATCTTTCACTTTGATATGTGCCACGGAGGGGTCAAAGGCGGCTAATTTTGGAATGGCCATGGTTATACCAGCCTCAAAATCTTCTTTAGCGGCCAGATACTCCTCTTTATGTTGGGCAAACCATGGCCTGTTGTTGTTGGCACTGATTTCACGCAGGAAACCAAGGATTTTGTCTGTATTCATAGCAAGGATTTATCTCAATGTAGGAAAGTCCATTATTTTTGGGCAGCAGTTGGCAAAATCACATTTTTCACAATGTGGCTTGCGGCTTGTACACACATATCGACCATGCAAGAGCAACCAATGATGAGCCTTTGGTATATCTTCGGCGGGGATGTTGGCCGTGAGTTCCTTCTCCACCTTGAGGGGAGAGTTTGCCCTACGTGTCACAAGCCCCATACGATGACTGACCCTATAGACATGTGTATCTACCGCCATCGTGCTTTTCCCGAATGCCACAGCTTGCACGACATTGGCCGTCTTTCGACCTACACCAGGTAGTTTTTCCAACAGTTCGGCATCCTCGGGGACCTGTCCATTGAATTCCTCGACAATCATTCTCGACAATGCCACAAGATGCTTGGTCTTAGAATTGGGATAAGAGACGCTTTTGACATACTCATAGACCTCATACTCTTCAGCCTGTGCCATTGCCTGCGGGTCGGGAAACCTCTTGAAAAGCTCAGGTGTGACCATGTTGATTCTCTGGTCTGTACACTGTGCGCTCAAAACAGTGGCAACCAAAAGCTGGAAGGGTGTCCCGAATTGCAATTCGGTGGTCACTTCCGGCATTTGGTTGCGAAAGTAGTTGAGTATCGTCTCGTATCGCTGTTTGCGTGTCATCTCATGACAGATGAGGTTATTTTTTCACCTCTTCCTTTTTCTCTTCCTTTTTCTCTTCTTTTTTCAATTCTTTCTTCTCACCAGCCTTACTGCTATTCGGCTTGTAAGCCTTATTCAGACCAGCAATCACTTCGTCGGTGATATCAAAAGCCTTATCGGCAAGGAGAATGTTGTCACCCTGCTTGGTGAGAATCATAGACAGTTTCTTATCCTTGTTGTAAACCTCAAGGAAATGCTGAAGACTGTCATGCAGCGCCTTATTGAATTCATCGGTCTGCTGAAGAAGTTCACTTTGAAGACGCTGAGCCGAACTTTCAAGATTCTGCTGCTGACGAACCAATGCAGCCTGCTGGTTCTCTGCCTCTGCCCTACTTGTGAACCCATTGTTCTGCAACTTATTCTGGAAAGCCTGAGCAGCCCTTTCAAGATTTTGCTGCTGAGCGGCAAGTTCATTTTCTACTTTTTTGCTACGAGCATCTAATATTGCTTTATATTCTTTACAGAAAGTGTATTTCTCCATGATAGAGTCCACCTCGACGTATGCGATTTTCATACTACCCTCCACGGTCTTCATATTCTCAGAAGTGGGTTTTTCGTCTGCTTTGTTACATGCGGATAAGGTAAATGCTGCGACGGCTGCTAAAGCCATACTACGAAATAAGAATTTGGTCTTCATTTTGTTTGTTTTGATATTATTATTATTTAATGATTCATTAAAAGAGTCATGCTACTTGTTTATTTTTCCCTTGCTTCTCGGTCTTGGTCTATCACACAGTGTATGCCTCGGTCTTTCATTGCCTTGCTATCGTGTATGTGCGGTGATGTGAACCGACCATTTCGACGTAAAATCACCTTCACGCACAGCAATGCCACAGCCAGGGCGACTATGACCAGTGTGACAATAAACAATTTCAGCATGATAACATATTCTATTAATTGTTGATGGGCGACAAAATAAATGGCATATTATTTTTGCCGTTTGTGCTTTTTGCATTATCTTTGCAATCCGTACATCAAAAGATGTCTGAACGACCCTTCCCATACGAACTGCAAAGTTAGCGTAAAGCAACGTCAAAACAAAAGAAAACGCTGTTTTTTTACAATTTTTTAGTCGTAAAGAGCCGATTTAAGCAGTTTTAGATGTAAAATCATCAATAACCACCTTATAAAAAACTCATTTATGAAGAATGCAAATCTAACACCAAAATGTGTATTTGACCAATTCGCAAAAATTAATTCTATCCCCCGTCCTTCAAAGCACGAGGAAAAGATGATTGAGTATTTACTTGAATTTGGCAAAAGCCACGGTTTCCCCACCAAGGTCGATGAGACAGGCAACGTGCTTATCAGCAAACCAGCCACACCTGGTTATGAGGGTAAAAAGACCATCGTGCTGCAGAGCCACATGGACATGGTATGCGACAAACTTGTAGATATCGAGTTTGACTTCCTGAAAGATCCCATCCAAACCTACGTCGATGGTGAATGGATGAAAGCCAAGGGCACAACCCTCGGAGCCGACGACGGCATTGGTTGCGCCATAGAACTTGCCATTCTCGACAGCGACGACATCGAGCATGGTCCAATTGAGTGTCTGTTCACTCGCGACGAAGAAACGGGCCTTACTGGTGCTTTTGGCCTTCAGGCCGGTTTCATGTCGGGCGACATGCTCATCAACCTCGACTCTGAGGATGAAGGGCAGATTTTCGTCTCCTGTGCCGGTGGTATCACCACCGAGGCACATTTCCACTTTACCCGTGAAGATGCCCCAGCAGGCTATTTCTTCCTACAAGCATCACTGAAGGGTCTATGTGGCGGTCACTCTGGCGACGACATCAACAAGAAGCGCGCCAATGCCATCAAGATTCTTGCTCGCTTCCTTTATAACATGGACGAGAAATATGGTGTCCGTCTGGCACAATTCCGCTCTGGTAAGTTGCACAACGCCATCCCACGCGACGGCATCATAGTATTTGCTGTACCCGAGGAGAAAAAAGAGGAAGTGCGTGCTGCATGGAACATATTCGCCACAGAAGTGGCAGAGGAATATCACGTGACAGATACTGTCATGGAGTTTGCCATGGAAAGTTGCGAGGCTGAGACTGTGCTTCCTGAAGATGATTCGCGTCGCTTCATCCGCTGTATGCAAGCAATCGACAATGGTGTCTTTGCCATGTGTCAAGATGAAGAAATCTCATGGCTTGTAGAAACGAGCAGCAATGTGGCAAGCGTGCAATCGGCAGAAGAGGAAATCACCGTGGTAGCCAGCCAACGCTCTAATGTGATGAGCAATCTCCGCAACATGGCCAACACCATCAAGGCACAGTTCCAGTTGGCAGGTGCCGAAGTGGTGCAGGGCGACGGTTATCCTGCCTGGAAGATGAACCCCAATAGCGAACTGACCCGTATTGTGGTAGAAACCTATAAGGAATTATTCAATAAGGAGCCAAAGGTGCTTGGCATCCACGCCGGTCTGGAGTGCGGACTGTTCTCTGAACGCTATCCGAATATGGACATGGTGTCGTTTGGTCCCACTCTTCGCGGTGTTCACTCACCCGATGAGCGTCTTCACATCCCCACGGTGGATATGGTATGGCGACACCTACTCGAAATACTGAAAAGGGTGTAGTGGTTTTCTAACCACTCGCCCCTAACCTCTCACCTCTCACCCCCAAAAAAAGACCCCGGCACATAGTATCACTACAAATGCCGGGGCTAACCTTTTAAAAAAACTACCTATTGAATGAATTTTATATATTTCCGCCCGAAGGCGATGAATATTATTCTTCATATAAAGGCAAATGCTATTTTTCATTACTATGATGAGAATGATAGTGCTGCTCTTATAGTTTTAAATGGTATCAGCACACCCAATTAGAAAAGGGCGCTCATGAATCATAAAAAAGAGTGTTTATCATTGCCGGAAACGGCTTTTCATTGCCTTTTTACCGCTATATGCGATTTCTAAGTGCAAAGTTAGAAAAAAAATTAATTAAGTCCACATTTTATATACAAAAAATTCAAGAATTATAGATTTTTTAGGATTTTTTGTGGTTTGTATAGATTGAGGTAAATATTACAGGCAACTTTATCCGCATAGTTCCAGTTTCATCTGGTAGCATAGCGTGTTGGTTTTTAGGTTGCTTCTCTTACAGGTTTTGAGGTGATGTATGCATAGAAAACATGGCAAAAGTATCGGTATTTCACAAAAAAGCTATACTTTTGCGGCCGAATTATAAGATTATCATACATTGGATAACATCAACATCATGCTGATACTCCTTGTCATCGTCATTGTAGGCTATGTGGCAGGCAAGTTGGAGTATATGGGAGGAGAAGTGGACCGACGTCTCTCCAACATCATTATCGACATCACATGTCCGGCTCTCATTTTATCGTCAACGATGGGTGGAACACTCCCCGACCGAAGCCTCATTTTGCCATTGTTAGGTATAAGTCTACTCACCTATGCCTTGCTGACCGTCATAGCCTGGATCCTGCCACGATTGCTTACCAAACGGGAGGAAGAACGAGGATTGGTAGGGTTTGCACTGATGTTTGGCAATGTGGGATTTATAGGATATCCCATCGTCGGTGCTATATTCGGACATCAAGCAGTGTTCTATGCCGCCATTCTCAATGTGGTAAATACCCTCACAGTGTTTACCATAGGCGTGATGCTAATCAAAGGAGAGAGGCGACAGCCACTGTTTCAGCCAAAAGTACTGGTAAGTTCGCCAATGATAGCAGCATATCTTGCCATTATTATTGTAGCCTTGAGCATTGACAATATCCCCGATGTCGTTAGCCAGCCCATTACTTTGATTGGCAACATCACAGTACCCGGAGCATTGCTCATCATTGGCTCGTCGATGTCGCGACTATCCTGGCATACAATGCTCGGCTCACGGGTAGTATATATCATTACTGCATTCAGGCTGCTCATCATTCCTCTGCTATTGTATGCCCTCTTCAGCCTACTCGGCTTCGATACACTTGTCGTCAACATCAACACCCTTATTATCGCCATGCCTGTTGCGACATACGGCACAATTCTCTGTTTAAGATACAACCGAGACTCCACTCTCATCACTGAAATCATATTTATCAGCACCCTTTTTTCCGTCATTACCATACCCATAGTGGCCCAGCTGCTATTTAGATAAGATCCATTCCGAAATCGATTTTGGCACAAATTTTGCAGAGGAAATATGGAAATTAAACAAAACAACATATTTTATCATGCAAAAAGGTAATATTGGGGTTACAACCGAGAACATTTTCCCCGTCATCAAAAAGTTCTTGTACTCAGACCATGAGATTTTCCTTCGTGAAATGATTTCAAATGCCGTTGATGCCACTCAGAAGCTTAAGACACTGACTGAGCGTGGTGATTTCAAAGGCGAATTGGGCGACCTCACCATTCGTGTGAAAATCGACACAGAGAAAGGGACGCTCACTATCAGCGACCGAGGCATCGGTATGACTGCTGAGGAAATCGACAAATACATCAACCAAATCGCATTCTCTGGCGTAAACGACTTCTTAGAGAAATACAAAGACAATGCCAATGCCATCATCGGCCACTTCGGACTGGGCTTCTATAGCTCTTTTATGGTGAGTAAGAAAGTGGAAATCATCACCCGCAGTTATCGCGATGATGCCCACGGAGTGAAGTGGAGTTGCGATGGCAGCCCTGAATTTGAGATTGACGACGTTGAAAAGGCAGACCGTGGCACAGACATTATCTTATATATAGACGACGACTGCAAGGAATTCCTCGAGAAGCAGAAGATTGAGTCTTTGCTCAACAAGTATTGCAAATTCATGGCTATTCCCGTGGCATTCGGCAAGAAAACCGAATGGAAAGACGGCAAGAATGTGGAAACAGATGAAGACAACATCATCAATGACACCGAGCCTCTGTGGACCAAGACACCCAGCACACTGAAAGACGAAGACTACAAATCTTTCTATCGTAAACTTTACCCCATGCAGGATGATCCTCTTTTCTGGATTCATCTGAATGTGGACTTCCCTTTCACGCTGACAGGAATCTTATACTTCCCTCGCATCAAGTCAAACATCGATTTGCAGCGTAACAAGATACAACTATTCAGCAACCAAGTGTTTGTTACAGACCAAGTCGAAGGTATTGTTCCAGAGTTCCTCACCCTACTCCATGGTGTTATCGACTCACCAGACGTTCCTCTCAACGTGAGCCGTTCGTATCTGCAAAGCGATGCTAACGTAAAGAAAATTTCTTCGTATATCACCAAGAAAGTAGCCGACCGACTGAACAGCATCTTTAAAGACGACCGCAAAGACTACGAGTCGAAATGGGACGACTTGAAGATTTTCATCCACTACGGTATGCTTACACAAGAGGATTTCTATGACCGCGCCAAGGAATTCACACTGCTGAAAGATACTGAGGGCAAGTATTTTACCTTCGAGGAATACAAAACTCTCATTAAGGATACCCAAACCGACAAGGATGATACGCTTGTTTATCTCTACGCCAACAATGTAGAGGAGCAATATTCCTATATAGAAGATGCCAAGGCAAAAGGTTACAGTGTGCTGCTGTTTGACGGCGACCTCGACTCACCGCTCATCAACATGCTCGAACAAAAATTCGAGAAGAGTCGTTTCACACGTGTGGATGCCGACATCATTAGCCGTTTGATTGTAAAGGAGAAGAACAAGGAAACTGAGCTCAGCGCAGACCAGAGTGACAATTTGTCACAGGCATTCCGCTCACAGATGCCACAGATGGAAAAGGCAAACTTCTTCGTCGAAGTGCAGTCACTGGGAAAGGAAGCACAACCTGTGTTCATCACCCAAAACGAATACATGCGCCGTATGAAAGACATGAGCCGCTTCCAGGGTGGCATGGCTTTCTATGCCCAAATGCCCGACAGCTACAATGTGGTGCTCAACAGCGACCATCCACTGATTTTGCAAGTACTCAACGATGAGGAGGAAAAATGCAGCGAACAGCTGAAGCCCGTTGTTGGTGAAATCCGTGGTCAGGAAGCTCGTTTGGCTGTCCTCCGTCAGGAACAAGGCAAGAAAAAGGCAGAGGAAGTAACCCAAGAGGAGAAAGATGACATTTCAGCCACCGAAAAGGTTATCGATGAGCAGAAGGAGAAAAAACGCGCCATCATTGCAGAGTATGCAAAAGGCAATAACATCATCCACCAGTTGATCGACCTTGCCCTTTTGCAGAACGGTATGCTGAAAGGTGCAGCATTGGCAGCATTCCTCAAGCGCTCAGTGGACTTAATCAAGTAAATACACAATATTTGTCGGGCATATTTTGCGATATGCCCGACTATCTTTTGCTCAAAATTCACACATTTTAATATTTGAGCATAAAAAAGCGAGAAAAAGTTTGGTGGTATAAAAAAAATAGACTACCTTTGCACTCGCAATTCGGAAATACACTGAAAAATAGATGTTGCACCCGTAGCTCAGTTGGTAGAGCACCTGACTCTTAATCAGGGTGTCCAGGGTTCGAGCCCCTGCGGGTGTACAAGGTTAAAAGACTTATAATGAGGGAGTTAAGAACAATCTTAACTCCCTCATTTTTTTGACAGTGGATCTTCGTCACTTTTGTTGCAAAATCAGCCATACTTTGCCTTGAAAGCAACCATGATATAGGGGGTCAGCGGATAAACCGGATCAGCGGATAAACCTGGTTGGCGGGGCTGCCCGGTCAAGAGTATAGCATTGAGAGTCTATACATGAAGAACTTGATGTCGGTCACTCCTCTGAACTGTGTCCTGAAAGCCTTGATTTTCGCATTGAACGACTCAGCCGAGGCGTTGGTAAGCCTTTGCGTGTCATTTCTTCATATTTGCAGTGATGGATTCCAGGATGCCGATAATGACAGGCATCAGCAAGAATGGAAAGATGTTGTCTTCTCCGAATTTGCTGTCCACATAGGAGCAGATGAGGTAAGCCAATAAAATACCCGTCAGCCCGGCTGTGATGTAGAGGATGGTTGTGATGATTTTAGTTTTCATATCAGTGAGAGTTTTTTACTTTGTTTGTAATATAGTAATTCCTTCAAGAAAATTCAATTTCCCATATAATTTTCTTACCATTTTCTTACAGATTTTCTTATAATTTCTCGCCGCAGGCGACTCAAATTACCATTTTTTTATTTACTTTTACAAATTCAATCTATTGAACCACAAAGACCTACTATGAAAGGATTATCTAAATCACGCTACACCGCCTTCTGCCAGTGCATATCCATCGACCAACGTGAATATATTACCTATATTTGCTCATTTCTTAGGAGATAAATCGTCTTGTGACATGTTGTTTTTACAGTTGGATCAGCCACAGGATCGTATCAAGAATTGGCTCGAAAAATAAAAAAGCGGAAGTGCCCTAACGGACAGAAATGATAAGAAAATGAATAAAAGAATGGTATGAAAATGATGTTTTGCTATGTCTGTGGTTTTCACTATATTTGCATCGTGAAAATGGGAAGCGGACCAACAAAGAAAATAAAATCTTAAAAATCTTAAGCCTATGCGAAAAATAGCACATAATGAGAAAGACATACAGAAAAGACGTGCCACATGGCCCGAACAATGGACTGCACACCAAAGTCAGGGCCTCACAGTGGAGAAAATCAGGGAAACAGTCTTCTCAACCATCGACCCCGACAAAAAGCTAAAGGGCTATATCGGGAAGGTCAAGAATGCCCTGATGGGGTTTGAGAACGGAGTGTTCTCATTTTCTGAAGAAGGACTGCGTGCCAGTTTGAAAGCAGCCAATGCCGACCTGTCGCAATTCCAGATGCAAGTGGATGAGGAAGTCAAGACGGAACAGACTGACCGCTATGTGCACGACTTTCTGAAATTTTATTACAAGCGCAGGGATGCCTATACCCAGACATGCACCATCACCTATAAGGGAATACAGATGGCAAAGGATGTTCCGCTGATGAGGTTTTTGCCACCATATCAACGCCGTGGATGCAGTCCATCAAAAAATATATGATGCTGATGACACAGAAGTATGATGACCAAAAGTATATCACCAATATCGGAAAGAATCCTTCAGAAAGACCTTTTTATTTCAGTAGGACGGCGAAAGCAGCACTAATATCTTACGACAAAGCTCCTCAGACCGTCTATCACTCTCTTTGCAGAGAGCAAGGATTAAAATCGACTGTTTCTGTCTTGGAGTCAAAACTCCTGAACCAACCTCAAAGGTTGCTCACACATATCCGATTCGATGCCAATGGATATCCCTTGGAAATAGAAGAGATATTGATGACTTATGGTGACAAGAGAGGTATGGCAACCATGACTGTCTTCCCAGATGCCCGTGACAGCCGTTACCAATTCAATATCAGTGATGGCAGGATTGGCCTCCATGCCCTTGTGGGCTATCAATGCCTGATGCCTCAGGTCTGCAGCCAGATGAACAAATATATGGTCCGAGCCATCAACCTCTATAAGAAGATGATTAAGAATTGACAGCGCCACTATTTCTTTGTCAAATAAAATAATCTTATTTTGCATAATCGTAAAATTTGAATTACCTTTGCAGCAAAGTGATTATCGTGTGCAGAAGATGATAGTTTCGCATTCACAGCTCTCTGCTGTTTATGCTAACCAGAGAAATGAAGAAAGATTATGAAACTGTTGAAAATATGGATGCTCTCCGCCATCCTGATTTTTTGCGGCCTTATGGTGTTTACATCATGTTCGAACAACGACGATGAAATTCCAGAACCTACAATAGAAGGGTTGCGTGATGGAGAATGGACAGGCAGCGGTGAGGGGCGCAGCGGAAACATCATTGCGAAAATCGTTGTAAAGGACGGAATAATTGTCCAAGCCATCGTTGTCAGCCAGTCTGAATCGGTGTTTGCACAAGATGCCATCAATACAATTCTTGGAAATGCCGTCGGCAAACAGGATGTGATGAGCGTTGAAGTGGATGGCGTGACAGGTGCCACATTAACTTCAACGGGTGTTGTCGATGCCCTCAATATGGCGATTCTGGCAGCTATGGGTAAAGAAACGAGTAATGCCAAAAACTACCAAGACAGTTCATGCGACATCGTGGTTGTGGGAGCCGGAGGTGCCGGGCTCTCGGCGGCAGTGGCTGCAGCTGAGGCAAGTGACTTGAGAATCGTCGTTCTTGAAAAACAAGGTATCATCGGTGGCAACACCAACTACTCCACTGGGGGTATCAATGCGGCAGAGACTGATGTGCAGAAAACACTCGGCATAGAGGACAGCAAACAATTGTTTTACGATGACATTATGCGAGGCGGCAAATATGAAAACATTCCCTCGTTGGTACGGAACCTCGTTGACCATGCACCAGCCACCATATCATGGTTGACGGCAATGGGTGCCGACCTGAGTGACATAGGCCTCATGGCTGGTAGTAGCGTAAAACGTACACACCGCCCCAAAGGCGGCACTGCCATAGGTCCCCATCTGATGAAGGTACTCAAAGAGGCTACAGCCCATCAGAACATCGAAATCCGCACATCCAATAAAGTTGTTGGGCTGCTATCCTCGAATGGAACAGTTACAGGAGTGAAAGTACTAAATGTCGATGGCAGTACCTACACATTGAAAGCGAAGGCCGTCATCATCGCTACTGGAGGTTTTGGGGCTAATCTGGAAATGGTAATGCGCTTAAAACCCTCACTCAGTGGATTTGCCACTCTGAACCATCCAGGTGCAACAGGTGATGCCTTCGACTGGGTGATACCCCTCGGCGGTGCTACTATCCAAATGGCAAACATACAAATCCATCCTACTGCAGAAGCAGTGAACCACATTCTTATCACAGAAGCCGTTCGTGGCAATGGTGCCATCCTCGTAAACCATACAGGCAAGCGTTTCTGCAATGAGATGGATACGCGCGACGTAGTATCGGCTGCCATTCTCAACCAGCAGTTCAGTGAAGCTTTCCTCATCTTCGACGAAGGAGTACGCAAGTCATTAGCATCTATCGAGACGTATGCCAACCAACACCTGCTTATGCAAGGTAATACCATAGCTGAACTCGCCAGTCTTACTGACATCCCTGCAGAAATTCTTATAGAAAGTATTGCTCGCTACAACACGCAGCAGAAAGCAGGCGTAGATGATGATTTCGGCCGAAGTGCCACAGAGATGACTACCACACTGGAAACAGCCCCATTCTATGCTGTTAGGGTAACACCAGCCATCCACCACACAATGGGCGGTCTGAGTGTGGACACTGAGACACGTGTACTCAAAGCTGACGGCACACCAATACCTGGCTTATACGCTGCAGGTGAAGTAACGGGTGGACTCCATGGTGCCAATCGTCTTGGTGGCAACGGAGTGGCCGACATCGTTGTCAATGGAAGACTGGCTGGTAAGGCTGCCGCTCAGCGTTGCAATCCATGATTTCTGCAGTAAAAAAACAACTGGATTTCCGTTTTATGTTGAATTTTTTGAATATCTTTGCACAAAAAAACAATTGTATCAATTGTGAAACAGCATACGTGAGTAATACATTATCCTAATCATTTAGATTCTAACCATTTCAAATCAACACCGTGAATATAAAAAGATTAATCCTCTGCTTGTTTACAGCATGTTCATTACACATGAATGCTCAGTATTTAGAGCACATTTATGATTACATTGAGAACACTTCAATCTTTGAAGAGAACCAAGAGGAAGCACACGCCTACTACTTGGCCGACCAGCATCTGTCGCTCAATGGGAACTGGCGATTTTTCTTCGCCAACACACCCGAGGAAGTGCCGCAGAATTTCTTCGCCAACAATTTCAAGGATAGTAAGTGGCGCACTATCCATGTGCCGAGCAACTGGGAGATGGAAGGGTATGGCGACCCTTTGTTCCGCAATGTGGCAGCCCCGTTCAAAGCCAATCCGCCCTATGTACCCAGGGAATACAACCCGACAGGAGCGTATCGCAAAACATTTACCATCCCCTCAGCATGGCAAGGACAGCAAATTTTCCTTCGGATGGAAAAGACCCAAAGTGCTTCGTTCGTATGGATTAATGGGCAACAAGTGGGGTATAATGAAGGTGGTCAGGAACCAGCAGAATATGACGTGACACCTTACGTACGACTAGGAAAAAACACCTTAGCCGTATGTGTGATGAAATACAGTGACGGCTACTACCTGGAAGGTCAGGACTATTGGCGCCTGGCTGGTATCTTCGACGATGTGACACTCTACGCCACCCCCAAGACCCGACTGTTCGACTGGTTTGTCACGACAGACCTTGACGACCAATTTAAGGATGCTTTACTTAAGGTAAAGGTGGATGTTAAGAAATACGAGGACACAAACAATACATTTGCCGTGCGTGCCACGCTGACCGACTCGAAAGGCAATAAAGTGAAAGAGATGCTTTCCGAACGTTTTACAATGAATGGCAAGGGAAAGAAATCGCTCGAACTATCATCAAACGTCACCAACCCCGACAAATGGACATGTGAGACCCCTGTGCTTTACCAACTGAAGCTCGAACTGCTGAACGAATCGGGCAATGCCATCCAGCAGATTAGCAGCAAGATGGGATTCAAGGAAACAGAAATCAAGCATCAGACATTCTACCTCAACGGGCAACCCATCAAAGTGAATGCCACCAACACACACATGCAACATCCCGAACTGGGACATGCCATGAATGAGGAAACCATCCGCAAGGACATGGAGATACTGAAACAGCACAATTTCAATGCCGTTCGCACCTCACACTACCCCCCAGTCAACAAGTATCTTGAACTGGCCGACGAATATGGCCTTTATATCATCGACGAAACTGGCGATGAGGCTCATGCCACAGAATATATCTCAAACGACGAGAAGTTCCTTCCCATGTACCTTGAGCGTGTACGCCAGTTGGTACTTCGCGACCGTAACCACCCTTGCGTATTATTCTGGAGTGCTGGCAACGAGAGCGGCGAGGGACCAATCATCACCGAAGTGGTAAAAGAAGGAAAGAAGTACGACCCCACACGTTATTTCATGTATGGTGGCAATGCATACGCTCATCCCGGAGAAGATATCATCGGCCCGCGCTACCCTGCCCCATACGAATTGGAAATGAACACAGCCATGGTTCCCGAGAGCGAAGACCCCCGTCCGTCATTCATGGATGAATATCTCTCCGTAGCCGGCAATGCCGGCGGCGGCTTGGACGAATACTGGGCCATCATACGTCGGCATCCCCGTCTGATGGGTGGTGCCATCTGGGATTTTGTCAACCCTGGTCTCACTGACCATATCCGCCCATTGACAGACAGTTCTCCCTTCAATACTCCTGTCCATCTGATGGGCAATGCCAAGGTTGAAAAAGGTGTGTTGTGCCTCAACGGACACGACGAGTGGGTAGAAGTATATCGCAGCAACAATGTCGAGTTGTCAGGGAAAGCGCTGACTATCAGTTTCGATGTCAAACCAGGCAAACTGAGCGGAATCTATGAAGGAGCTCCATACGTAACGAAAGGCAACACACAATTTGGAGTTGTACAGAAAGGAAGCGACAAACTGCAATTCTATCTACACTCAGGTGTGAAGCATGCACTCACTGTCGATTTGCCTGCCGACTGGATAGGCAAGTGGCATCATGTGACTGCCTCGTGGGATAGCAAGGAAATGAAACTCTACATCGACGGACAGTTGAAAGGCACAGAGCCAACTGTAGCTACCGAGCCCACCAACAACCGTCGTGGTGGTGGCGGTGGAGGTGAACGAGGGGTACTGAGCAATTTCCCCTACCCCATCAACATTGGCCGATTTGCCGGCAATCACGCCCAAGACCCACAGACCATCTACACAGCCGATGCTGAGATGGACAACGTTGCGATATACGACAAATGTTTGGCCGATGGTGAGGGACGCGCCGACGACGCCGTGCTCTACCTCACGTTCGACAAGAATGGCGACGTAGGCACCTTCTACACGATTGGCGGAAACATGCGAACCTATGGCAGTATCTGGCCAGACCGCACCGTGCAGCCTGAGATGAAACAGATGAAATGGACTACACAACCCATAAGCATTCGTCTGCTCAATGCTGAAACGGGAGAAGTAGAAGTGACAAATCGCTTGTTCTTCACTGATTTATCGCAGTATGCCTCACACTGGGCTTTGATGGCCGATGAGCAAGTCGTGGAAGAGGGTGACATCCAATTCTCCACCCCAGCGCAGCAGCAACAGGTGGTTCGTATTCCATATCACAAACCAACTATTGTACCTGGAAAGGAATATCGCATCACGATAACTTCTACGTTGAAGAAAGACGAAATATGGGCAAAGGCTGGTCATGAGGTGGCATGGGACCAACTGGAACTCTCAACATGGAACATCCCTGCTCCTGCACCACAGCTGGTTTCCAAGAACATCAGCACACAAGAAGACGACAAGCAAATCAAGATAAGCGGCAAGGGTTTCAGTTATGTCATCAGCAAGGAAACCGGCAACCTTGAGCAGATAGAAATCGATGGAAAGCCTGTGCTCAAATCGCCCCTTACTTTCAATCTCTGGCGTGCTCCACTCGCCAACGAATTTGACTCATGGAATGCCTTCCGTGTCAACGGCGGCTACGCAGAGGGTTATGGCGGCATGGTTTCTACCCTATTCTACTCAAGAGGGGTGAACCAACTGCGCGTCCGTCCGGCTGCTATACAACTGACACAAAATCAGTATGAGACAAAGGTCAACGTCTGCCAACTTGTGCAAGTGGGCGCATCATCCTACGGAGCTCTCGACCTATACATACAAGGGGTACAATTGGCGGGATACACGCTTGACTACACCTATAGTTTCTACGACGACGGTACGGTCAAAATCCACAATCATCTGAGTCCGCATGGCAGACTGCCCGAAGTCCTCCCACGCATTGGTTTCACCACTACGGTGGCAAATGATTTTGACTGCATCACCTGGTATGGCCGTGGACCAGAGGAGAACTACCCCGACCGTAAGACTGGCTATAAAATAGGTGTCTGGACCAAGACTGTTGCCGACATGTACGAGCCTTATCTCTTGCCTCAGGACCATGCCCTGCGCACCGACAACCGATATGTAAGGCTGTTGAACAAGGACAGCAAAGGAGTGCAGATATCCATGAATGCTCCTTTCAACTTCAATGCCTATCAGTTCACTACCGACAATCTTACCAAGAGTCAGTTCACTTATCAGTTACAGCCACAGCCTGACCGCTATACCTTCAATCTTGATTACGAAACGACTGGCGTAGGTTGCACCTGTGTATATGTGCTGGATGAATACAGGGTTAAGCCTGTATCAATTGATAGAGAGATTACGATTAAACCATATTAAGTTCCGAAAGGACCTCCACATACTCCTTTCCACGTAGGAATTTCATCACATTGATTCCCAATGGCAACTGTCGACTCCATCGATGTATCGAAAGACGTTTGACGCTGAGGCGGCTGGAGTATTCTCAAATCTCTTACCTTTTACTTCTTACCTTTCGCCATGTAAGTAGGTGATCATAATTAGATGATAGTACTTAAATAAAAAAGTGGTACATTCCGTTGGAAGTTCCACTTTTTTTTTATATTTTTGTGGCGAATAAAGACTCTGTTATACAACCTCCTGTCAATAGGAATAAAATTTCCTCATTCTATAATCTACTACCCCCCTCCCAAATAACCATAAAAATATGAATACTAAAGCATTACACTATATACTGTCGGTGATTCTGACAATGACAATAAGTATCATTGAAGCACGAGGGCAGGAGTTGCCCGTATCTGATACTCAGTTCAGTGGCTGCACTTCGAGGACTCAAAGCAACGAGGCAGATGGAAATTCGACACCGACCATTATCCTGGAAAAAGAGGAGAGCATCTTGTCGGTGCAACTGCTTAACTATGAAAGTAATTGTGGAACAGACGATTTCGAGGTGAATTCCAACATCAGTGAAATTGGTGATGACTCACCTTCATTGTCCATCAATGTAACCCCAATTATTGAGCATGGTGTTGCGCGTTGCATATGTCA
The DNA here is from genome assembly GCA_900315075.1 of uncultured Prevotellaceae bacterium. Classification (GTDB taxonomy): domain Bacteria; phylum Bacteroidota; class Bacteroidia; order Bacteroidales; family Bacteroidaceae; genus Prevotella. Next base: position 57,568 of record OMXV01000024.1, read on the forward strand.
CTTTAATCTATCATTCACTGTTCGCGGGTTGGAATCAAACAGTTTTTACCTGAAATGTTGGTGGTATGAAGGGCAAGTCGAACTGAATGATGGTGAACCTTTGATATTAGAGGATATCAGGCTATCTGCCACTATCGATCATATCACATACACCTTGCGGAAAACTTTACGTAATGCCACATTGCTAAAAAGCGATTACGCTGGTGAATTGCATATCCCATCAGAATTGAGTTATGAAGGTCAGGATTATACCGTGACAGGTATTGACGCAGAGGCTTTCACCAACAATACGACCTTGACCAAAGTGACGATACCACAAACTATCAAAACTGCCGATTTTAATATCTTGATTGGGAATCCCTTCAATGGATGCACTGCACTGGAATCCATAGAGGTGGAAGATAGTAATCCTATATTGTGTGCCGTCGATGGCGTGTTGTTTGACAAGGAGAAAACCAGACTCTATACTTTTCCTCCCGCAGACAATCGTTCATCTTACATCGTACCAGAAGGCGTGACAAAGATAGAGGGTGGTGCTTTTGCCTACAACCAACATCTTGTGAATATTTCCATGTCCGACGAGGTGACATCATTGGGCCACATCTCTTTTTATGAATGTAAACAGTTGGAGGAAGTGAGACTGTCATCCAACCTTACGGCTTTGCCTGGATGGCTTTTCGGCAACTGTGAACACCTGAAGTCGGTAACGATACCTGATGGCGTCACCGAACTTGGGGTCAGTCTCTTTTCTGGATGTACAAATTTGACTTCGGTAACAATGCCCGAAAGTGTCACTTCATCCAATTACTCAATTTTCGAGAACTGTATTTAGAGACCTCTAAACAACTATAAACAATGAAAAACATATAGAGATAAAGCTCTGTATATCAACTGCTTTTAAATTTTAACACTTCGGACTTGCTTTTTGGTGGTTCTCAAAAATCCGCTTACCTTTGCAACGCATTTCTACCGCGGAGAATTTTGAGGGCTTTTATTTTGC
>OMXV01000038.1 GCA_900315075.1 uncultured Prevotellaceae bacterium
CGACATCTTCAACAGGAAGTCCAAGCCGGAACAGGCAAGGCTGAACCTCGCCAGATGGTTCAACAAGGTGGAGGAGTTCGGGGACAGGGAGTTCAACAGAGTGCTCGAAACCTTCGAGAACCACAACGTCACCATCATCAACTATTTCGAGCAGCGCCTCACCAACGCATCAGCGGAGTCGTTCAACGCAAAAATCAAAGCTTTCAGAACACAGTTCAGAGGAGTCACGGACATCAAATTCTTCATGTACAGACTCACAAAGCTATACTCTTAACTGGGCAGCCCACCAACCAGGTTTATCCGCTGACCCCGTATATGGGCTTTCATCAAGGTTTTCTCCCTCACTTTACCCGTTGCCCCGCTTGCAGCGACAGCAACGGATCGGTCGAAGGGTCGCGAGGCGACAAGTCTCAAGCCCATCCTGAGGTGTCTCAAAATCAATGAGTTAGCACAATGCTAATTCCTTTTTCGTTTTGACCGGGAAAACAGGGGAACCCCGCTGACCCTAGATTTCAAAGTGCTTAGATGTGATTCCAAATAGTCATTTGTACTCACGTTAGCCAAACAAACACAATCATTACTAATAAAGCAGAGGTAGTGAAAGGTGAATGAAAAGCCAAAAAATATTCACTTTTTGCGTTAAATAAAGCCTTTTTTGAATGGTTTTTTTGAATCAAATATCTATTTAGTATCTTTGTGGTCAAAATTTTACAAATCTTCAAGAAGAAATCTAAGGGCCTTGGCCATACGCTACCGCCAGAGTCAGATTAAAGCGGCAGTGAAAGTAAACAAAGAAGTACTCAGATTTTACTGGGATTTGGGTAAGGATATTGTGGAGCGTGATGCAGAAAATCATTATGGCAGTAGATTCTATCCGTCACTTAGCCGCGACTTGAAGGAGGCCCTTCGAACAGATGGCTTTTCTGAACGAAACTTACGCTATATGAAAAGTTTCTATCTGCTTTATAACGAACAAATTGTAAATTTGCCACAAGTTGTGGCAAATTCTGAAAAAACGATATTGCCACAGGTTGTGGCAGAATTGTTCATGGTGTCCTGGCTCGTTCAGTTCCTTGAACGAAATCTTCCGCTTGCGATAGATTGTTTCTATCACCCAGACATATTTGGTAATTAGGCTTTGCCCTCTTTCGTTATTCGCCATATATTATTGTTGTTTTTCTGCAAAGGTACACTTAAGCTACGCCAAATCGTGGCAGAGGTTTTAGAAAAAACAAGTTAAAATGTTATTTATATATCTTTAAATGACAACGAGCCAATATGGATGGGCATCTTTTCCCATTCGCTATTTGTTGCGCTCCTGATTTCGTCAATGCGCCACCTAAGAAGTATTCACAACCACCCTGCCCCAGGGCATCCTTATCTATTCTACGGACTTTTAGGACTTTTGGGACTGATAGGCAGCCCCAGTATTTATATGTCTACGGAGGAAAGGAGTAAAGGGAGTGCGAAACGTTTTTTATCATATTGTTCTTAGTCTATACTATTGTATTCATACATGCGCCATCCAAATCATTAAAAGCAAACTTGTTAGTCCTTGATTTTCAATACACAAAATATGGTACTTTCCAAAAACTATTCACTTTTTGAAATGGGAAAAGTAAATTGATGCTTGCCCTGCTTCAATTCTGTTGGCGTTTTCCCTGACAGTAGTAGTGTGGCGGACGTGCCTTCGGGAATAGTAAAAGTGTAACTGATAGAACTGTCGGGATTTGTCTGCCAACAGCTTTCGATACGCCCGTAGCGCGTGTCAAGGTATCCACGTGCGTACGTCATTTTGCCTGTGGGGTCAGGCTCCGGACGAAGAATGAAGTGACTGAATCCAGGGTGCTCTTCATCACGTTCAATGCCAAGGCAACGGTTGATGAGCCACTGGCCTACAGCTCCGAAGGAATAGTGGTTGAATGAATTCATGGAGTTGTTGCCACCGAAGCCGGCTGTGTGGGTGTAGGAGTCAAGGCGTTCCCAAATGGTTGTCGCACCCTGGGTCACAGAATAGAGCCATGAGGGATAATCCTCTTGCTGCAACAAGCGATAGGCCATGTCGCTACGTCCGGCATCGCTGAGCACTCGGCTTATCCATGCCGTGGTGATGAAGCCCGTCATCAGTGAATAGGGCGGGCATCGCACGCCTCTGTCTGTGGTGTTCTCACGCTCGATGCAGGCAACCAAACGCTCTACCAGTTTCTGGCGCAACTCGCCCTCTACGATATTGAAAGCTAACGGCAGTACGTAGGAGCCCTGGATATCGATGGGCTGCCCCTTGCGTTGCTGATTGAAGGTTGAGAATACGGTCATACCCGTTTCGGTGTCGATATAGTGGTCGATAAAAAATAGCTTTCGCTCTTCCAAGCGCCGTTGATATCGTTCGGCATCTGCTGTTTTGTTGAGTAGCAGGGCCGTTTTTCGCATAATGTAGAGGTCGTAGATATAGTAGGCTTCGAAGAGCAGCGTCTTGTCGTTTTTCTCGTCTTCCAGTCCGAGCCAGTCGCCCAGGTCGCCCCACTGCCGCTGCTGCACCAACAGTCCCGTCGTGGGGTCGAAATAATGACTGTCCACATAGTCAATATAGCGAGCCATCGCCTCATAGTGATCAGCCAGTATGTCGAGGTCGCCATATTGCAGCCAGCATTCCCATGGCACGGTGATACCAGCGCTGCCCCACAGCAATCCGCCGAATCCACCGCCTATGGGTGCGATGTCGGGGAATCGGCCATCTTCCGTCTGCACGTCGCGAATGGCTTGCATGTGCTTCCTGAGAAACTCATCCACGTCGGCCATGTTGACTGCCGTGCGTGAGAACACGCTGATGTCACCGCTCCATCCCATACGTTCGTTGCGCTGCGGGCAGTCGGTGGGAATGCTGATGAAGTTCGACAGCATAGACCATCGGATGTTTTGCCAGAGACGATTCACCATCGGGTTGCTGCATTCGAAGTCGGTGGTGAAATGGTCAACACTGCTGATAACCAGCCCTTCGACGTCGGCTGTGGGAAGAGGTTGGCTGATGCCTGTTATCTCAATGTACCGATAACCGTGCAGGGTCATGTCGGGAGCGAACACCTCACAGGTGTCACCACTGGCAACGTATATGTCCTGTGCCATGGCAGCACGGATGTTTTCGAGCATCAGCATGCCTTTCTTGTCTTCATATTCAGGTAAGTCGGGATAGAGCACTTCAGCATATCGGAACTTCAGGGTCTGCCCCCGGTGCAAACCGTGCATCTTGATTCGCGGCACACCGGCCATGTTCTGTCCCATGTCATAGACATAGACCCCTGGCCGTATCTCTTTAACATTTTGGGCAGTCAGCACGGTGTACAATCCAACGGAAGTCTTGGCCGGCAGCAAATGGAAACCGCTATAGTCGCATACTTGGGGTTGCGTGTCGCCACCCTCGGTTGGCAGATGCCCTTCAAGTTTGGCTTCACAAGCCTTTTTCCATCCGCTGGATTCAATTCTGTTATCATAGACTTCCCCCTGAAACATGCTGGCGTAAACTACCTTAGAACGGTCGCATACCTCCCAGTTGTCGGGCTGCGTGGTGATGACAGTAGAGTCACCATCCTCATATCTTACCAGCAGTCTCGCCATGAATGCGAGTTGATCGCCAAAGTAGTTCCAATTGCCGCCCGTGAAGGTAAGGCTTCCTGCCCACCAGCCTTCTCCTAACCTGACATGCAGGCGGTTATCTGTTTGCAGCATTGCCGTGACATCATACTGTTGGTAATAGTGAGTCTTGTTGTACTGCGATACGCCTGGCGCATAATATTCGCTGCCCACCTGATGCCCGTTCAGTTCCGCACAGTAGATGCCTCTGGCTGTAGCAGTGAGCGTGGCCTCTTTCACGGGTTTCTGCTTCAGCGCAAACTGGCACCGCAGTTCCGGCATGGCTCCATGACTGGGATTGGTCAGATACACAACAGTTTTTTTCTTGTTACCAATCTTCCGTAAATTCTTGTCTTCGTAGAGGATGCCGTATGGCGAGCGGTAGTTGCGCACTTCCACTTTGTGGATGAACGCCCGCTGGCCGGCTTCCATCTCGTAACCGATCTGTGCCAGCTGTGGAAAGGCGATGTAATCACCGCCTTTTCCCATCGGATTCAGCACCACATCGCCCAGTTTCCGTCCATCGAGTAAGATGTCGGCACTGCCCAGACAGCAATGCGCTTCAACAATGTGTGGTGCGTAGGTGTCGAGAGTTCCCAGTTCGAACGATTTCAGCAGTTCCTTTCCATGGGTTGTATAGCCGATGCGCCATACATTCAGGCGGGTGGATGTAGCGTCAAGCTCAAGTTTGACATACGACTTATCTACGTCGTTCTCCACGCCCAGTATGTTCATGTTGCGATTCATCAGGCGAGGGTCGTTGCCTCCGAAAAGAAGAGCCAGCCTGTCCGATTTCGATGCCTTGTCCAATTGCATGGTCCAGCTGATTTTGAACTGTGGGAGGTAATCGGCATACAGCACTGATTGTTCGCTGCCAATCCACTTGGCATCCTCAAATTGGGCATAACATAAACAAGGCAGAAGAGCCATCAGTAGTATCTGTAATTTTTTCATATCTTTTTATTTTCTATGGATAATTTCTCCTCGTTTATCATTTGAACTAGAAACGACCAACATGCGGGGGCCTCCTGCCCGCCTTGCTGATGAAACTCGAGTTTCATATTTGGATTAACTATAAGTGAGCATCTGCTTCCTTGTGGATGCAGATAACTTCTTTTGGGTTAACGCATTTTATTACCCTCTCGATTGTCTGCCTGTCGGCATGGCCTGAAGTATGTATATCCACGACATTGTGGAACATTTCCCTGAATTCCTCATACTTGGGATTGTGATTTACTTGCTCAGGTATCTTGTAGTAGCCATCCCATGAAGAGTATATCAGGAGGATTTCTTCTTGTGGTATTTTTTCTAAAAGACCTCTGTGAATTTTGATGTTCATGATATTATAAGTCGGTCTTTATACTATATTCTACTCAACTTTCGCAAGCTCCAGTTTCGTTTGGTTTTGAGGTTTTGAGGTCGCTACGCTTATAGGTTTTAAGGTGATATATGTATGGATAACGACATATTAACCTAAAGACCTCATAACCTAGAAGTTGAGGACTTGCGAAACTTCAGTATTCTATTTTTTCTCGTTGAAGAATCTCCTGAAGTCTATGTGTGTCCACCAAGTTGGATTCCAAGTCAGCAACAACGTGTGGCCAAGTCTATTTCAGACGTATGAGGGTGGAACCTGTGGTCTGTTGGTGGTTGGTGTTGAGCTGTATAGCATAGAGTCCCGCAGGCAATGTGCTCAAGTCTGCAGTATGGTCGTTACCGAGGAGCATAGAACGCACCAAGCGGCCATCGGTAGAGTATATGAAAAGGGATGCAGGGGAGTCGGGAACCTCAGCGGTGAAGTGCACGCTCAATCGACGTCCTTGAAGAGAGAAACGCGCCTTGGCAGGTTGCTGCTGCGACAATTCAGGAATGGAATTAGGCAGGCCAAGAATGTAGAGCAGGCCTTTGTAAACATCTATCTGCCCATAGCCATAGGTGTTGTTAGGATAGTCCATATCCTGCTCTGGATGGGTACAGGTGTGTGCGAAGACATCCTTGATTTGTTCCGTTGTCAGTTCGGGATTGGCCTGTAGCCAGAGAGCGATGGCTCCAGCCACCACTGGCGTAGCCATCGAAGTGCCACTTTGTGCTGTGTAGTAGTATGTCTTGCCATTGTAATAGACTTTGTCGGTGAGTTCTTTGCGCAGTCGGTCGGTGATTTCCACATAACTGTTGAAGGCTGCATTGATACTCATTCCCGGAGCCGTCACATCGGGTTTTATCTGTTCCTCATAGGTTGGCCCTTTTGAGGAGAAGAGAGCAATATCTCCTATTTCCTTTGGGGCAAACTCATCCATGTCGGTATTCATATTACCATCGATATTCCGGAACGACGACTTGTAGCCAGTGGCACCCACGGTGATGAGTCCTGGGAGCGTACCTGGCCACCAGATGGAATGACCCGGTTGTGCAAAGCAATAGGCATCAACTCCTGTGAGATTGATGAATGGACAGTATTTTATATCAGAATAGACCCATGCCGGAGAATCGCTGGTAAGTAAGAAGAGAGCGCCACAGAGCACCATGTAGATAGGAGAGGGTAGCTGACCATGCACATGAAAAACGTCTCCGCGCTCATCCACAAAGTCACTTTTCCACACTTTCACGCTGATATCGCCCAATATGGAGGTGGTGGAGAGCGAACAAGTATCACCCGAGAGTTCCAGCACGCTGTCGGTTCTGAAGCTTATGGTTTTATCAATAGTAAGACCTGCAAGCCTCAGGCCAAGGAAATCGAGGCGTACGTTCTGATTACCCGGGGTGATAATGTCCATATCAATAATGTCACCACCACCCACGCCATTAACCATACCTGCTCCAGCATGTATCTCTCCTGTGGGTTTCTCTAAATAGGAGGTTCTGTTGCCATCGTTGCCTGCACAGACCACGATGATGCGTCCGGGACCTATCATCGAGAGCAAAGCCTCACTTTCCAGTTGACGTTGGTCGCTTAACGTATAACTCTCACCATTGCTGAAGTTCACCACACAGGGTTTACCTTCTTTTTCAGCCTGATCAAAGATGTATTTAAAGCCTAACACACAGTTAGCAGAAGTCTGCTCGTCGGTGGCTTCGAAATCCTCTGGATACGAATTGAAATGCACCGCGTAGATATCAGCATTGGGAGCCATCCCAGGATATTTGCCATTGACGTCATGCCCTGCCATGATTCCCATGACATGGGTGCCATGAAAACTGGCGTTGGGATGATGTGTTCCTCCGTAGGCGGCTATTTCCTCGGTGGTGGTCATGGCATGCCCCTTTGTTCCGTCTTCATTCTGCCAACAGAAGTCGTAGTAGTAGCGGGCCCTCAATTGTCCGTTGTCATCGAGGAAAGCAGGATGAGTGAAATCGTAGCCGTTGTCAAAAATGCCAGCGACGACACCCTCACCAGTAAATGCCTGTGGCAATGACTCACCACTATAGACGGCTGTGGCATTCACCTGCCCGGGTGTCACATCCATCGCCTGTCGCACCATCGGTTCTGCCTCTATACGCTCCACGCGGAGGTCCTTAGAGAGAACTCCCAACGTGCCATAAGCCACATCGACAATGTAGATGCGGCCGATACTATCGATGACTTCCAACCCATACTGCTTGGCTAATTGCTGCATATCGCCATTGGTGAGTGTCATCAGTACGCTGACAGATGTGTAGGAGGATTGTGGAGCCTGATGATTTCGACCTGTTTGGTGTCTGCTGTAGAGCGATGCAAGATGATGTGACATCTTGTGGAAATCGGCTGGTTGTTGTGCAAAAACACCATTAAATGTAAACAAAACCAGCAGAAAGAGGATGTGCGATTTCTTCATGATCTTTTTGTCTTTTAGTCGATGCAAAGATATTATCTTTTTTGACAAGTTGGTCTGAATTTATACTTTTTCTCTTTTTTTAAAGAGGAAAGGTAAGATTTTATGCCATTTTAACAAAACACAAGATTGCTGTTGACCTCGAGATACAAAATAGCCCAGCAACAGTATTTCAATACCGTTGCTGGGCAGGTGAAAATGAAGAATCTGCAAGCTAAGCTACCTTAATACCATAAGAAACTGGAGCTTGCAAAAGTTGAGTGTATGTTTTATTTGAATTTGAGAGCTGAAAGAAGCTCAGTCAGCTTAGCGATGACAGCAGCATCGTCAGGAGCATTTACACCGCTTGGTTTGGGCATGAAAACTCTTGCAGTACCTTTGTCGCCAAGGTCAGCATAGAGAACGATGCTCTTGCCATCAGGTTGCCAACCGCCTTGGAAGCTCACTTCGCCTACTTTGATGGGGTCGATAGCGTTCAGCTTGGCGATGTCAGACTGACGAACGTCAAAGGTAATGTTGGAATCATGATTGATTTTGATTTCATAGGTGGGCACAACACCTGCCTTGGTGCGGAAGCTGATTTCGTGGTTCTTCTGCAAATACTCAGGTTTGCCATTGATTTCAAAATCCTCGGGAGTGCTCATGCTGAAAGCATCTGTGCTCAGCGTGTTTGCATCCTCCTGCTCTGCCACCTGCTCTGTAGCTTGTTCGCCTTCGGCGGTTGCCTCACTTGCAGCAGCTTTGTCTGTTTTATTACCACATGATACCATTGCTACAGCAGCTATAGCTGCGATGGCGAAACTGAAAATAGTCTTTTTCATAATTGTTAATAATACTTTTTTAAATAATTTAATTAAGGGTTTTTGTTTGAATATTTCTCGTTTTTTACATTTTCGATGTATTCATTGAATTTTCTGTTGATGATTGTTTCGATTTTTGCCTCAATTTTCTTCCCCAAAAAACTTTCCATCTGGAGCAGGTGCTCCTGATACCATAAGGCATATTCCATTGCAGAGTTTTGGTATTTAGCATTGGGCATATCATCGATGTTTTGACGATGCAAAGGTAGGAGCAAAAGTCCTCTTCTCTCTTATCATTTCGTGAAATAATCTTATCATTTTGTCAAATCAGCAAAAAAAACGCCTATTTTTAGGCGTTTTTTAGGTATGTGAAAGACAATAAGAGAGCAACGTAATAGTTATAGTAATAGGTATAGAAACAAGTGGAACGATGAAAACATTCTGGGTACATGTTAAGACTTGCATTAGCAAGTACGGTAGTTTTGGTGGGAAAGCTACGCGAAGTGAGTTCTGGAATTGGGCATTGTTTGTCGCAGTTGTCTCAGGGATATTGTTCGGAGTGGCTGCATTGCTTGTCTTCATTCGTTATAGTGCGGGTCCGGATACGGTTTCCAATCCACTCAATTGGCTTAGTTCAATTATCCTTCCTGTTCTTGTTATCTTAGGTCTGTTCCTTCTTTTCTGTTTGTTTCCTACGTTGGCTGTCGCTATCCGCAGGTTGCGTGATGCCGGCTTTCGTCCCATAATTATCATTTTCCCACTTCTACTTCTATTAGGTTCTTGCTATCCAACTTTGATAATTGCTCTTTCTGGAATGGATACTACTCCACCAGAGATACCCTTACCTTATTGTTATGCTTATTTAGCATTTACAGCTGCCGTTTGCCTGCTCTATGCTGTTTTCTTGAATCGTAAAACTAAGAAGTCTGGCAACTAACAAAATCATCTCATCATGGAAACGACAAAGCGAAACTACGTATTTATCTCCTACAATCACAATGACGTGAAATGGGCGAAGTGGTTGCAGAAAAAGTTGGAGTGGTATCGTCTACCAACGGAAATCCACAATGAGTTTTCTTCGTCGCGTTTTATCCAGTATGGATTTTAATCTCCCTCTACATTTTCGTATTTGCTAAGGGCGTTTTTGAGTCTTTTATGAATTTTGTTGGCCAGGGTTTCGGGTGAGATGATGGTGATGTTCTCACCGTAGCCGAGGATGTCGCGCTCAAGTTCGAAGTTAAGGATGACGTCAATACTGAACAGTGTGCTACCATCTTCCAAGCGGTTGATTTCTCTTTGGCTCTGGTGGAGGGGTTTTGTGGTGACGTATGGCACTTCTTTGGCGGGCACTTTAAATACGATATGCTCCACTTTGTCTTCAGCCATCCGTGTCACCCCGATGATGTCATTAAAGTACTGCTGTGGGTGGAAAGACTTGTTCTTGATGTATCGTTCCTTTTTGGGTGCGTCGGCAATATCCTCAATGCGGTCGAGCGCTAAGTTGAGCAATATTGGTTCGGGGGAGTCGTGTCTTCTACCAAAGACGAACCATCTGTTGCGGAACTCTTTTAGTATATAAGGTGAGAAGAGAAATCTTTGTGGCTCTTTCCATTGGAACGACTTATAGACGATGGTGACAGGCTTTTTGTCGATGATGGCATCGTGGAGTGGAGTGATGTGTTTCAGTCCACGCAGCCGTTCGTTGCCTTCCAACAGGATGACCGGTTCCACATGATACCGCATTGAGGCCACATGGTCTTCGAGACGGTTCACCACATCCTCTACGTCATCGAATCCCTGGAATGAGCTCATCTGTTTGAGCAGTTCCACAGCCTCGGTGAGTTGACGCATGTCGGTGTCAGAGAGTGGCACATCGGTAATGCTGTAGTCGTAGTCGGTGTAATGGTAGTATTTACGGTCAACCACCTTGATAGGAGCATAGTAACCTAATTCGCGTGAGTAGCGCATTTCTTCGATGTCGTGTTGTACGGTTCGTTTGCTCACTTCTCCATATCCATTGTGCTCATAGAGTGCGTCGTTGCACGCATAAATCAGTTCCTCGAGGGTGGCACGTCGGCCATTCCTGAGCATCCTGTCTATGGTCTTGTATCTGAGAAGGGTGTTTCTGTTGATCGGCATGAGTTTTCTGGGTGAAAGTATATTAATATGGTGATCTACTTATTCCTCAATGTCTTCAGATCTTGTGGAATGAAGGAGAACTCTTTGTCTGTCTTGCCAAGGCGGTAGCGGTAGGTGAGTCCCATATTGGCCTTGATGAGCAGATTGACCATTGAACTGACAGAGGGGTCATTACCGGCTAACAAATGGCTGGCATTGTCTTTTATCATGGGCAACGACTCGTCTAACGTATTGAGTGTCACCATGTCACTGTTCAGCTCATACAAATATACCGCATTGTCGCCCTCGCGAAAGAAGTCAATGAGCATTGTGGCCTCATCGACTGCCATAGGCAATTGAAGTTGAGTGACTGCAATCTGGTTGTCGATTCTTCTAAAGGTGAATTTTTTCTCATCGTTCTTCTTTTCATGATAGGCTTTGGCGAGTTCATCGCTGGTGATGAGCAATTCGAGCTTCTCCTGACTTACCGAGTCGGTGAGTATATATTTCAAATCGACTTTTTCGGCAATCATCTGTTCAACAGACTGGTTCTCATCAACGACATTGAGTAGAGATGCCTCTTTCATCACATTTGGATTATTTTTCAACTTCTCCACATTCATTAAGTCGGCATTGAGTTGCGCTTCGAACACCACTGTGTTGTCATCGAGCCACACCTTGTAGATTCTACCCGCCATTCCGACATCGATGGGGCATTTGGCATTCACTCTGTCAATTTCATGTTGCAACTTCATTTTCTTACATCCTCCCATCATGATGGCCATAGTGAGACATGCCATAAGTGGAAGCAAACCAAAATAATGTAATCTTTTCATATAATTTAATATTAATAAGGTGATATGTTGTTCAGCTCTTCCAATTTGCGTTCCACGATGGGTTTGTGGAGGAGGGCGGATAGCTCGGCACAGTTTTTCAGGTGGAATTGTGGCTGGAATTGTGGCGAGTGCATGTAGTGAAGCAGACTGAGGTAGAACTGTCGCCCTTCGACGTGTTCCGAGGCACGTTTCAGGTCGCTCATGCAAACCAACAACTTGCCTTTGCCTACGGCAAATTCAAGCACCAAACCTAATTTGTGGTTGCGCTCGATATTGTCGATTACCTGAACGATGGGCAGATAGTCTTGTGGAAGATTATCGAGAATCATGGGACTACTGGCTTTCACCACGGGGAACCATTGCCAGTTGGAATGGAATTCTGTGGGGAAGTCGGCCAATAGCGGATGCTTGGGGTCGGTGAGGATACCCAAGGTGCCGGGTGAAACGGGGCGGTGGTTGTTCTCGCTGATAGTCTTAAACATGCGGTAGTTCCAATAGTCGGTCTGGAAAAGTCCTCCCACCACATGGTCTTTGTATTCGGTGGTGTCGGGCATCCACAGCACGCTGGCACCACGGTTCAGGCGACGTGCCACAGTGGCATCCAATTGATGAGTGACGATAATGTCTTTCTTCAGCTGTTCGATATTGTCGCCGGCAGGATAGACCCAGATGGGATAGCTGTTGGAGAATTCACCTTTCGAGGCATTGATATAGGCATGGAGTGAGAGGTTCAATCGCATGGGGCTGTCGATATCACTTAAATCTATAGCAATGTCGCCCACATCCACCAGGCCGTGACAGTCTTCAGGTATGTCCATGATACCGTGCCAGATAATCTCCTCGTTTTCTTCCGCAAGCACCCATTCCAGTTTCCCGTCCAGGAATTTTGTCTCTTCCTCGCCCGAACCATAGTTGAAAAGTTTTATATGACCTTTCAGTGTTTCGTTCGAAGCATAGCAGAAACGTTCGGTCTCGAGCAGTGGCACCACTTGGTTGCAGAACGACCGCCACACTTGAGAACCATTATTTTCCTTCATAAACGTCTTCTCATCCATCAGTGCGTCTAAAACTCCTACGTAGGCACTGCCCTGTCCGGGATAGTCTTGCAGGTCGAGCAGTTGGAATCCAGCCATGTTTGGTGTGCGCATGTCCATTTCTACATCGGCCTTGTAGAGTTGCAGACTCCACAGTCCCGAGGCGCGATGGAAGTCCTTTGCCTGTGATGCTAAGCCCGCCTGTACCAGTCGTTTGTAGAACACTTGCATGTTGTAAGGATAGAGCACCCCGGTGTATTTGCGTATCTCGTCGAAATCAGGGTAGGTTTGGAATTGTGCCGTCTCGTGACTGATGACGGGTACGGACGACTTGGCGCAGGCACCCTCGAAATTCACCAACGTGCCAGGGTGTGTGTGGTTGATGATGCCTCCGTCATAGGTGTCGGCGAAGGCGAAGGAACCACGAGTATGGGTGTCGAATGCTCCCCATGCTTCTCCACCCACACGGCAGGTGGTGAAATAGTCCATGCCAGGCTTTACACCTTGATAACCCAAGTAATAGTTTGAACCGAATGTGAAAAGCTTATGGGGAGCCAGCTGGCGGAAGTCATCTACAAATTCCCCCATCTTTTCTATCGACCCCCATAATTCGTTGCCTAAGGCAAACATTACAAACGAGGGATGGTGGCCGTAGGCACTGAAAATATGCTCGCCCTCTTTATGTAGGAAGGTCATCAATCTTGTGTCGTCGGGGTTGAAATCGCCCCAGAAAGGTAACTCTGGCTGAAGGTATATGCCCAATTCATCGGCAGCCTCGAAGGCAGCCTCTGGTGGACACCAGGAATGGAAGCGCACATGGTTGATGCCGTAACTGCGACATTTGCCTAAATAGTCGAGCCATGACTGGCGGTCCATAGGCACATGGGCGATGAGAGGGAACACACAGGCATCGTGCTTGCCACGAAGGAATGTCTCTCGGCCATTCACCACGAAATGATGATCGTCGACACGGAAATCGACAAGCCCGAAAACACGATACAGCTCATCGTGTCCTTCGATTGTAGCGGTTAAGTCATACATGTCGGGATGGTGCTCATCCCAGAATTGGGCTTCGTCGCCCAAAGGAATGGTAACCGTATAGTCTTGCTTCCCTTCTACGGTCCATAGGTCGATTGTGTGTATCTTGCCGTTCCATTTCTTTGGTGTTGCTTCCACAAGAATATGGGTGTGTGCTTTGGGGGTGCCGACAATCGACATACGTACGGTCACTTCTCGCTTTTGTGCGTCGGGTGCCACTTGAATGTTGGAGAAATGTATGGGTGAGACTGCTTCTATAAACATGTTGCCGATGATACCGTTCCAGTTGGTCTGTGTATCTTCGGTATAGGCGTGGGAATTGCTCAGTAGCTGAGGCGGTACACTCTCACCATTGTCCACCACTATGGCGATATGGTGCGTGCCAGGAGTGAGCCATTGACTGAGGTCATATACTTGTGCTGTAGTGATATCGTCGCTTTTGCCTACACTTACACCATCGACAAAAAACTCTGTGGGTTTGGTGCGTTCCAGGGTGATGGTGATGGTTTTGTCTTTCCAACTGTCGGGAATCTTTACGTCGCGAGAATAGACGGCGGTGCCTACAAAGGAATGGAGGCGTGTGAGGTGCGTGGTCTCATCGGTGGACTGTGGTGCATGTCCAAGGCCATTGGTGTCGGTAGTGCCTGGCAGATGGATGCTCTGTGGCATTTTTGTGGCGCTGACGGCTTCATTAATAGACGAAGGGCTGAGCCATACGCCCCATTCACCTGCGAGATTGACATGCTCACGATAGGGGATGTATTGTGCCATGGCAAACACTGATATCCATGACAAGACGAGAGAAACGAGGATTTTTTTCATCGAGTGGTTTGTTTTAGCAGTTATTGTTTGACGGTTTGTCGGTTACCACTGCAAATGTAGTCATTTTCGGCCAAAAATGGTGAATTTTTGCCCAATAAAAAGAATAATGCGCTGAAATTTTGTGTTTTCCGAAAAATTTACTATCTTCGCCAACAAATGTAGTGGCTTTGAAGCTTCGCCACGTTAACCTAAACAAAATACCCACAAAAGGAATCCGCCTATGGAAGAGAAGATTATCCGCGGAACATACGACAGCCCGTGTGGACAGTTAATACTCTGCTCATACAAGGGAAAATTGTACATGTGCGACTGGGCTGTAGGCAAAAAGGTCGATTCGACGTTACGGCGATTGGAAAAGACCTTGAAAACGGAGATTGTGGATGGCACCTCACCTGTCATCGCTCTGGCACAAAAGCAGCTGAAAGAATATTTCTCACGCCAGCGCCGCTCTTTCAGCGTGCCCTATAAATTGATAGGCACAGACTTCCAGCGGATGGTATGGAGTTCATTGTCCAACATCCATTATGGGCGCACGATTTCGTATGGTGAGCAGGCGCGCCGCTTAGGTATGCCCCAATCTGCTCGTGCTGTTGCAAATGCCAATGGTGCCAATCCCATAAGCATTCTTTTGCCTTGCCACCGAGTGGTGGGAAGCGATAAAAAACTTACAGGGTATGGCGGAGGGCTTGATGCCAAGCGCTTCCTCCTCGACTTAGAACAGGGGCATGTAAGGCTATAGGAGTTAGGAGTTAGGAGTGTGTTGACATAACGATATATCGATATAACGACATATCGATATAACGACATATCGAAATAAAACAATCTTCAATCCTCAATTTTCAATTTTCAATCCTCAATAGTATTGTCCCTTTAACTACCCTTTAACTACCCTTTAACTTCCCTTCAATTATCAATATTTCCCATGTCTATTGATAAACTCTGCTGTTTGCTCCATGGCGAAGACATATTGGCGGAGTAGTTGGAAATGATTGTTGAATGTTGTGGGATGCAGTTGACCATTTGTACTTAGGTCATAGCAGAAATCCTTTTCCATTTTCGGACTGTAAAGATAGACATTTGCACTGTCGCGAGCCACCACATGCGTGTCGGAAGTGTAAAACACTCTGTCGCGCTGCTCACGAAGTAAATCCACACCAAAACCATCGTAGTCATAACTCATGTTCATTATGCCAAGCAGTGTGGGCATGAGGTCTATCTGTGTACCTAAACCATCGTAGAGGTTTGGCTCCACACCCTTGCCAAAGATGAGGCAGGGGATGTGGTTGTAGGATTGTGGCAGCTCGGAGTCCATTTGTCCAACCAGTTTTCCATGGTCGGCTAAGATTACGAAAATGGTATTGTCGTACCATGATTGGCGACGGGCTTGTGCCAGAAAGTCACCGATGCAACGGTCGGCATATTCCACTATTTGAGTCTCTGGGTCGTTTGTTCGTGCTTTGAAACCATCAGGGATGATGTAAGGAGGATGGTTGCTGATGGTCAAGATAGTGGCCATGAATGGTTGCTGAGTGGTTGCCGTACGATTGATGGTGGTCAAAGCATAGTTAAAAAGATATTTGTCGGGCACCCCGAAGCTGTTGACCACTTCGTTGGACGGATAGTCCTCTTGGGCAAATACTTCGTCGTAACCATTGGTACGGAAAAAGGCATTCATGTTATCGTATTGCGACTCATGAGTCATGAAGAAAAGGTTGTGGTATCCTTGCTCCTTTAGCACTGTGGGTAGTCCGCTGCGGTGAGGAGTCACCGTGCCTTTCATCAGGTTGCGCATCATCATGGCCGGGAAAGAGTAAAGCGTGGCGGTGAGACCGTGGTTGGTGTGGATGCCGGCAGAATAGAAACGGGTGAATGCCAAGGAATGCTGGTAGAGACTGTCGAGGGTAGGGGTGAGAACATCCTCTTGTCCGAATGTCTGCAAGAAATTGGCCGACATCGACTCCATGAGGATGATGACCACGTTGGGGCGGATGGTTTCACCCATAGCACTGACATGACGATGTAGAATGGCTGTGCTGTCGGCCAGCCCGGTGATGTTTAGGGCATTGCGTGTGTAGCTTACCGCCTCGTTGTAGGGCATCAGATGCAGTTCGGCATTCTCCTTACGCATACCGTCGAGTGTACTTGTAAAAAGATTGAATGCAGGATTGATGCCTAATTGATTGAGGAAGGGGTCGTTGCAGTAGTATGCCTGACTGATTTTGATGGGATTGTATCCTGTGCGGCCACGGATGCCAAAGATACAAAGCCCTGTCATCAACACGGTGATACATAGACAGACTGCCATAGTCTTCCAATCTTGTCGGACAAATGCCTCTCCGATACGTCTGTCGGCTCGTCGGCGCATTTTTCTGACAAGCCATACGAAGGCGACAATCGCGAGGATGAAAAGCAGGATATACAGCCAGTAGGATTTTTCGCCCAACAACATCCCTGTGGTGGTGCCTACATAGCCAAACCACCCAAAGATGGAGGCATCGAGATTTTTAAAGAAATAGGCAAAATAGGGGATATTGGCAGCAGATATGGCTAAAACCAGACCGTATAGTACACAAAACCAGATGGCAGCACCCCTGCGCAAGTATCGGTGGCAATAGCCGATGCTTGCTGCCAATAGCAGCACCACCAAAGGCACCACCATGAGATAGCAGGCGATGACATTGTCGAACCATACACCCTTGACGAAAGCGGTGAGTTGTGATGCATCGCCATCGGGTTGCAGCATACCATGCAATGCAAAAAACTGTACCAGTCTGAAAACAGAAAGGAATACCAGTCCGAGCAAATGGATGCCTAATAAATATGCCAGCGTACTAAGATAACGCTTCATCATTTGATTTTAATGTCAATCTTTTCTGGGACAACGGGTTCCACAGGCTTGGTTACGACACTGGCGTCTTTCGACACTTTCTCAGTGGCTTTTTCCCGTTCAGGTTCCTTCTCAGTCTTGGGTTCTTCCTTCTTTTCTTCGCTCTTCTTATCTGCTTTTTCTTTCTCAGCCTTAGCAGCAGCTTCTGCAGCCAATTTCGCCTCGAAATCATCCATCTCCTTGCCCGTCATACCGCTGATTTTATCGCCGGTGGAGTCGTAGATGGCAGTACGGCGGCCGCTGGTCACCTTGAAGCCATCTTTCTCGCGTATTACCTGACCTTGGTCGATGACATCCAACTGACGGGATTCGATGTTCAAGCGATAGAGACCGCACTCCGTATTTCCCGGCTTGCGCGACACAATCATCACAAGATATTGCTCGTTAGTGCTCAGATATGCGTCGAGGATACCACCTTCGCTATCTACCACAGCCTGCGAGTTGAGTTCTGGCAGGTTAAGTGTGCTATCTACCTTTGTGGCACCATTGAAATAATGCAATTCATTGTTTTGGAGGTAAAGCAGACAGTGGCGCTTGCGATCGGGGAACTTAGCAAGAATTTTTGAGTCTTTCAATACACTGTTTTCCACACTGTCGATTCTCAGTTTCATTTCCCGGTCAATGGTTGTGCTCTGTCCGAATGTCTCATGTTGCATCATTTGAACAGCAATGTACAGTCCTAATACCGTGAGGGAAAGCAGAATGATGACAGTGGAAATCAATATGGTCGATTTGGAGTAGCGACGGCCGATTTTCTCGTCGTATTTCTCGTGTACCTTCTCAGCGTCTTCCTTGAGATGGTCCACGTACTTTTTCATACGTCCCTCGTGCTTCTTTTTGCCTTTCTTCTCAAGTGACTCGGTGGCATTCTCTTGATCTTTGGCCGCTGGCAAATTCTTTTCCTCAGAGGATGCAGATTCTTCCTCCGAGGTAATCTTCATCTCTTCTTCCACGCGAGATTGTGATTGCTCGTCATCGATGGAGACAAATTTAGTCTCGCTTTTGCAATACGGGCATATCTGTGCATACCGGAAGATTTCCTTCCCGCATTTCGGACATTTGGCTGTACGATCTTTCATGATGATGATGTGTTGTTGTCTATACTCTTATCTGTTGAGTTTCCAGGTGACACCATCCTTGGTGTCCTTAACCTCAAAACCAGCGGCACTGAGGGCATCGCGTATCTGGTCGCTGGTAGCCCAGTCCTTGGCGGCCTTGGCCTTGGCGCGTAGGTCGAGCACCATATCTACAACTTTGCCATAAGCTTCTTCGCGTGCATTGTTGGACTTACCTTGCTCTGCCCGCAGACCTAAGAGGTCGAAAGCGAAGAGACGCATCACGGCTGCTAATTCATCGAGGTCTGTCTGACTGATAGTGCCTTTGTGGTCGAGTAGGATATTTACCTGGCGGCATGCCTCAAACAGATGGCTGATGACCACAGGTGTCTGGAAATCGTCGTTCATGGCATCGTAGCACTTCTGGCGTAAGGCTGTTGCAACTTTGTGGGTGGCTTCGTCGGAAGTCTTCGACACGGGAACTCGCTGCAGGTCGGCAATACCGTTGAGCAGTCGCTCCAATCCTTTCTCGCTGGCCTTGAGGGCTTCGTTGGAGAAGTCCACTGTACCACGATAGTGTGCCGAGAGGATAAAGAAACGAATGGTCATGGGTGAGTATGGCTGTTCGAGCATGGGGTGATTGCCTGTGAAGAATTGTTCGAGTGTGATGAAGTTGCCCAAGCTCTTGCCCATCTTCTGACCGTTGATAGTAATCATATTGTTGTGCATCCAATAGTGCACCATCTGGTCGCCCTGACTTGCCACGGCCTGTGCAATCTCACACTCATGATGTGGGAAAATCAGGTCCATGCCACCACCGTGGATGTCGAAATGATTGCCGAGATATTTGCGACCCATGGCTGTACATTCGCAGTGCCATCCAGGGAAACCGTCGCTCCACTCGCTGGGCCAGCGCATGATATGCTCCGGCTGGGCTTTCTTCCACAGAGCGAAATCGGCTTGGTGGCGTTTCTCGCCCACGCCATCGAGTTCACGGCTGGCATCACGCACATCCTGGAGGTTGCGACCTGAAAGGATGCCATAGTGATGTTGCTCGTTGTATTTCTCCACGTCGAAATATACGCTGCCATTGCTTTCGTAGGCAAAACCGTTGTCCATGATTTCGCGCACTAATTGTTGTTGCTCGATGATGTGGCCTGTGGCGTGAGGCTCAATGCTGGGTGGCAGCACGTTGAGGTCTTCCATCGCCTTGTGGTAGCGGTTGGTGTAGTATTGTGCCACCTCCATAGGCTCGAGCTGTTCGAGGCGGGCCTTTTTGGCTATCTTGTCGTCACCCTCATCGGCATCGTGCTCTAAATGTCCCACATCGGTGATGTTGCGCACATAGCGCACCTTGTATCCTAAGTGCTTGAGATAGCGGAATACAATGTCGAAAGTGATGGCAGGACGTGTATGTCCTAAGTGTGGGTCGCCATAGACGGTGGGACCACAGACATACATACCCACCAGAGGGGCATTGAGTGGTTTGAATGCTTCTTTTCTACGTGTCAGTGTATTGTAAATGATCAGTGTCTGTTCCATTTATATTGAAGATTGAAAATGAAGATTGAATATTTGTAACCGCAACAGTGTTGCGGTATAGGAGGACGCTTGTAACTCCTAACTTCTAACTTCTAACTCGCCACTTATTTCGCATTAATTTCCTTGAGCAGTCGGTCGGCGTGACCCCAGCGATCCATCATGAAGAGGACGAAGCGGATATCTACGCCGATGCAACGGGCAAGTTGCTTGTCGAAGAAGATGTCACTTGAGAGGCTGTCCCAGTTGCCGTCGAATGCAAGGCCGATGAGTTCACCCTTGCCATTGAACATCGGTGAGCCGCTGTTGCCACCAGTGATATCGTTGTTGGTAAGGAAACACAGCTGCATCTTGCCTGTAGTTTTGTCGGTATAGGGTCCGAAGTCTTTCGATGAGAGAAGTTCTCTCATGATGGGCTCTGCCTTATAGTCGGCTATCTTCTCTGCTTGGTCCATTTTGGCGATGAAACTCTCGGGTGTGGTATAGTAGCCGGAGGGTTGTCCTGCAAGCATGTATTCACCCACCTGACCATAGCTGAGGCGCATGGTGAAGTTGGCGTCGCTGTAGTGGGGCATATCCTGTTGCATCCTAACTACGGCATCGCAGAGATAGCGTTCCTGTGTCTGGATGCTGTTTTCCACGCTGCGGCTGGAAGCAGCGATGGCGCGCAGAACCTCGATAAATTCCTCCCCAAAGAGCACACCAGGGTCTTTGTCGAAGCCTTTCTTGTTGATGTATATTTTCTTGCCGGTCTTCATCAGTGCCGACTTCTTATATAGATTATCGACGTATGCCGTGTAGTTGTTGGCGAATTTGGTCCTGATAGTGTTGTAGAAATTGGGAAGATATTTCTTATCCACATGTTTGGCGTAATTCTCCAGCATAGCTGCGAGCACTTCCTTGTCGAGAGCCTCGTCCCAGTCTTTGGTGTTGTCCTCGATGATGATATACTGCTTTTTGGGATTGTCTTCGGGACCTTGTACCTCGTATTCTCCTCGATAGTATTTTAATGAGCGGCTGAAGAGTTCAGTGTTGCCATAAAATGATTCTATCAGGTAATTATAGGCATGGGTTGACTCATAATTGTTGGCATAAAGTTCTTTCAGTCGGTCGAAATCGAGTTTATAGAGTAAATAGCCTGTCTCTTTCTGCCATTGGCGGATTTGGTCCTCGAAGAGAGCCTTTTGGTTGATGATGCCGATGGAGTCGATACATTTGTTCATACCGATGGAGTTCTTCCAGTAGTTGGAACTTTGTGCATATTTGCTGTCGTATTTGATACGTACAGCCTCGTCGGCATTCATGTGTCGGCGCATAATTTCCTGTTTGATACCACGGGCCTGGGCACGCACGGCATTCTCGCAGTCGCGCATCTGTTTGATGCCATACGACGAGAGATAACGCTGTGTGCTGCCGGGATAGCCGATGGTCATGGCGAAATCACCATCTTTATAGCCTTGCATCGACACCTGGGCCCAACGCTTGGGTTTGTAGGGCACATTGTCCTCACTATAAGCAGCCGGGCCATTCGTCTTTGGGTCGGCATAGATACGGAATACGGAGAAGTCGCATGTCTGTCGTGGCCACACCCAGTTGTCGGTGTCGCCACCAAACTTACCCATTGACATAGGGATGGTGAATACCAGACGGATGTCGGTAAAGTCCTGATAAGTGGTGGCATAGAACTTGTTGCCCTCGTAGAATGCGTCGATGTTAACATGCAGGGTTGGGTCTATGGCCTTCACCGAGTCGGTCATAGCGTTGGTCAGTGAGTCGATGATTTCCTCACGGCGACTGTTGCTCAGTTTGTCGAAGCGCATAGAAGCCAACCGTGGTGTGATGTCTATCTGGTCAACCATGAAGCTGACAAACATATCCTCGTTGGGGAGTTCCTCCTCGTAGCTCTTGGCATAGAAACCATTGAGCATATAGTCGTGCTCCACAGTGGAATGACTGCGGATGGCCTCGAAGCCACAATGGTGGTTGGTAAAGACCAGTCCGTTGGGCGATACCACCACGCCAGAACAGTAACCGCTGAAATTCACGCAAGCATTTTTGAGGGCATTATCACCATAATAGAGGTCGTTGTAACTCATGGTCATGCCTTCGTTTTGCATTATCTCAAATACTTGTGGAGGTAGATTGTAAATCGTCCACATTCCCTCGTCGGCCTTTGCAGAGAGACATGCCAGGCAGATACTCAGGGTAAGAAAAATCTTTTTCATCATATATTGGTTTTATTGTTATTTCTTGAATTTTTTCCCAATTACAGGGAGGCTTGAGAGTGGAAAGTCCTTTTTCACAATCAGAGCTATGAAAAGGATGATAAGCACCGTGTTGGCAACGAGCGTCAGAGGCATTGGCAATGTGTCGGGCAACAACTTCATCACAGCGAAGAGCACAGCGGTCACCACTACATACACGACAATGTCCTTCATAGGGTAGGGGATTGGATTCTTCTGTTGGCCTACGATGTAGCTCAGTACCATGGCCGTGCCGTAGCCTGCCACGCCACCCCACGCACAAGCCCAATAGCCAAATTTGGGAATCAGCAGGATGTTTACGGCAAAGAGCACGATACAGCCAGCCAGTGAGAACCATGCGCCATAGATGGTCTTGTCGATGAGTTTATACCAGAACGACAGATTGAAATAGACACCCATCATAATCTCGGCAGCCATCACGATTGGAACGACTCCTAAACCTTCACGATAGTCGGCGCCGATAATATATTGTAGCAGAGGCATCCATCCTACCACGCAAAGGAATGCCAGTAAGGTGAAAATGAGGAAATATTTCATCGCCGATGCGTAGTATTCGGACTTATCGGCATCCTTGCTCTTAGCGAATACGATAGGTTCGTAGGCATAGCGGAACGCCTGTGTGATCATTGCCATAATCATGGCAATCTTTACACACGAACCATAGATGCCTAATTGTACGTTGGCATCAGCCTGGTCAGGATAGACTAATGGGAATATAATTTTGTCGGCCACTTGGTTGAGAATGCCTGCAATGCCTAAAATCAAGATGGGCCATGAGTAACTGAGCATTTTCTTCAGTAGTTTGCCGTCGAAATGCCAGTGGATGCGCAGCAGGTCTGGTACGAAGAAAAAAGTGATGAGACCCGTGCAGAGCAGGTTGATGAAGAATACATAGAACACAGAGGTTTTACCTAACACAACGAAATAGAGTAGGTTCAATCCGATGTTCAGGATGATGAACAGCATTTTGAGCGAGGCAAAGCGGATGGCTCGTTTCTGGAACCGCAGGTAGCTGAATGGGATTGCCTGCAGTGAATCGAGTGCCACAACGGCTGCCATCATCTGAAGGTATTCGGGGTGGTCTGTGTAGCCAAGGGCATTACTGATAGGATTGATGAACCCGAAGACGAGTAGCAGGAACACAGCACTCAGCAGTGCCACGACTGTCATCGTTGTCGAGAATACGGTGTCGGGCTTATGGCGCTCATCATTTGCATATCGGAACAGTGTGGTTTCCATGCCGAAAGTAAGCAGCACAAGTAAAAGTGCCGTATAGGCATAGATGTTGGTGCTCACACCATAGTCGCCCGAATCCTTGGGCATATAGTGGGTATAAAGCGGCACAAGCATGTAATTCAAGAATCGTCCTACGATGCTTGAAAGACCATAGATGGCTGTATCCTTGAAGAGTGATTTTAAATTTGCCATGATGAAGCCAAATTCATGCACATATATTGCAAGATAGTGCAAAAGTATGTATTTTATTCGGTTTAGCAAAAAAAAGTGCTCATTTTCACCCTCAACACGCAAGATATTAGCAGAAAAATAGGTAATTTTGCCCAAAATTACAAAAAGATGAAGATGAAAAACGTATTCACACTGCTTTTGCTGGCCCTTTTCCCGCTCATGGCCAGTGCCCAGAAAGACAAGTCGGAGAAAGGCATGGGCGCTTATTTGTTCACTTTCTTCAATGATCCTACACATAGTCTGTTTATGGCAGTGAGTTATGATGGATACACCTTCACTGCCGTGAATGATGGTCAACCAGTGATTGCCGGTGACACCATTGCCGAACAACACGGAATC
Source organism: uncultured Prevotellaceae bacterium (assembly GCA_900315075.1). GTDB lineage: Bacteria > Bacteroidota > Bacteroidia > Bacteroidales > Bacteroidaceae > Prevotella. Next base: position 23,636 of record OMXV01000038.1, read on the forward strand.
CGCGACCCGCATATCTACCGTTCGCCCCACAACGGAATGTTCTATATGGCCCTCACCGACCTGCATGTTTTTGGCAAGGAGCGAGGTTTGCGCACCACACAGTGGGAGCGTGACGAAAAGTATGGATGGGGCAATAATCGTGGGTTGGTACTCATGCGTTCACGCGACCTCATTCACTGGACACACACCGAAGTGCGTATCGACAAGCTCTTTCCTGAGGAGTATGGCGAACTGGGTTGTGCCTGGGCGCCCGAGATTATCTATGACCCTGCCGTAGGTAAATTGATGGTGTATTTCACCATCCGCAAGGACCCTGGAGGGCGCACGAAACTATATTATTGTTATGCCAACGATGAATTCACTACGTTGGAAACAGAACCGCGACTGCTCTTTGAATATCCCGATGAAAAAATACAGGTGCTCGATGCCGACATCTGTGCCATGCCCGACGGGCGCTATTTCATGACATACGTGGCGCAGGAAAATCCCGGTGGCATCAAGTATATGATTTCCGACCGCATCAACCAATATAGTGACTATCACCATGAGCAGATTGATGCCGAGCCAAGGGGTTGTGAGGCACCCAATACATGGAAACGCATCGGAGAAGACAGATGGGTGGTGATGTACGATATCTACAGTGCCAATCCCCATAATTTCGGCTTTGTCGAGACGACCGATTTCAAGACTTTCACACCATTAGGCCGTTTCAACGAGGGAGTGATGAAAGCCACCAACTTTGTCTCTCCCAAGCATGGCAGCGTCATCCAAATTAAGCGCTCCGAGGCAAAGAAACTAGAAAAGTATTGGAAGAAAAAGTAAAAGTTGACAAGTTGACGAGTTGACAAGTTGACGAGTTATTTGCAATTGCAATATCCGATAGCGGCAATGGTCTTGTCCTTTTAACTCCCTTTTAACTCCTTTTCTATCCATTGAATATACTCCCAAATTCTTAATAATGAATACTTTCTATCTGAACGACAATGAATCTCTTCCTCGTCATACTGTGGCGACGATAGGATTTTTCGATGGTGTACATCTTGGGCACCAACATCTCATTAAGATGGTGATGGATGCTGCAAGGGTACAGGGCACTGAGTCGATGGTCATAACTTTTGCCAAGCACCCACGCCAAGTGCTGGACGAGTCGTTTCAGCCCTTATTCCTGACTTTTCCTGATGAAAAGATGATACGTTTGTCGCTGTCGGGGGTGGATAATTGCGTGGTCTTACCTTTCGACCGCGAGATGGCCTGCATGACAGCACGAGAGTTTATGGAACGTGTGCTTCGTGACAGATTGGGCGTGACTACACTGGTCATGGGATATGACAATCGCTTTGGTCATGGCCGCAAGGAGGATTTTGACGATTATGTTGTTTATGGGAAGGACTTAGGTATAGATGTGATACGAGCTACGGAATTGCAATACGATGGACAAAGTGTGAGCAGTTCAGTCATCAGGCGGATGATTGTCGAAGGAAATATTGAAAAAGCCAATCAGTTGTTAGGCTATTCCTATACTTTGGTGGGCCGTGTGGTGGAGGGTTTCCAACAAGGTCGAAAACTCGGATTTCCTACGGCCAATTTAGACATCAGTGGGTGTGAGAAACTCATTCCCACGGCTGGTGTCTATGCCGTTAGGGCAAGGGTGGAAGGTCAAATGGAGATGAAACGAGCCATCATGAATATAGGTACACGGCCTACGCTCGACGATGGCGCGCAGACCATCGAGACACATATCATCAATTATGAAGACGACTTGTATGGCAAAAAAATGGTTGTGGCAATCGATACACGTCTTCGTGAGGAACGGCGATATGAACATGTGGGATTGTTAGTCGCCCAGATGCGTGAGGATGTCAGACGGGCTAACGAGTATTTTGATCAAATAGCAGAAGAATGAAACGTAATCCAATTGTCAGTGTCGTGCTGTATCTGGTAGTTTTTATCCTTATACAGTTTGTGGTCACTTATGCAGTGTTTTTCATTTGGAATCTCGCTGAGGGACGGAGGCTTGAGGATATCTTCCATACGTTTGCCAGCGGTGGGGTGAATTATACTTTGAAGATGACAATCGTGGCACAAGCGGTTTTTAGCTTGCTTACTATGGCGGTGTTTCTGGGAGCGAAATGGTGTGAGGTGTCACGCACCTATCTGCGCTCACATCCTTGGACAGTGCTTCTTTGGGCAGCTGTTGCGGCATTGGGTACATTGATACCCTCGGAGGTGTTTGAGGGCTTGGTGCCATTACCAGACTGGAGTGACGGTAAATTGTTGCAGCTATTGGGCAGCAGATGGGGATATTTAGTTATTTGTATCTTAGCCCCATTGGTGGAAGAGTTGGTGTTTCGTGGTGCCATACTCAAGGCTTTGTTACAAGGCTGCCAAAGTCATTGGTTTGCTATAGCAATATCAGCATTGATTTTCGCCATCGTGCATTTTAATCCCATACAGATGCCACATGCTTTCTTGATGGGACTGTTACTTGGATGGATGTACTACCGCACGCATAGTGTCATACCCGGAATTTTGGTGCATTGGGTGAACAACACTGTGGCCTACGTGATGTATAATCTGGGATATCGCAATCTCACTGATATTTGGGGCACCAATACCACAAGCATCACTTTAGCAGTGGTGTTCTCTGTGCTCATCTTCATTCCGGCCATCTTCCAACTGAATCTAAGGATGAAAAGCGGTGAGAAATGAGACACACTCCCCAACTTCTAAACTCATAAACTCATAAATATATGAAAAAGCGTACATTATTTTGCACTGCCATGCTGGCAGCCACACTGGGTATTTCAGCCCAGAAGACAATGACCCCGCCTCCTGGCGGCAAGGCCATCAGTGATGAATTGTTAGGTATCTTCTTTGAGGATATCAGTGCTGCCGCCGATGGTGGACTCTATGCAGAACTTATCCAGAACGGCTCCTTTGAGTTTAGCCCCAACGAGCGTGATGGGTGGGGACCAGGCACTGCATGGCGCACTATCCGTCCAGGACATTCCCTCGGTTATATTCAGCCACTGACCACACAACCTATTCATGCCAACAATCCCACATACATGCGTTTGAATATCGAGCGTGTGGGACACTACTACGATTATAAAGGATGGACAGGCTTTGGTATCCAGAACGATGGCTTCGCTGGCATCTCTGTCAAGGCGGGTGCAAAATACAACTTCTCGGCCTTTATGCGCAATGTGAAAGGTGATGCCAAACCCGTGAGAGTGGTATTGGCCGCACCGGCAAAGGGATGGGGACAGGACCCCACATTGCTTGCCGAGGCAACCATCAACGTAGCCTCCAACTCCTGGCAGAAATATGAGGCACAACTCACTGTCACCGAGGATGTTCCTAATGCCATCCTGCAAATCCTCGCACTCGAGAAGGGTGTGATGGATGTGGACATGGTGTCGCTGATGCCCGAGGATACTTACAAAGGTCATGGTATGCGTAAAGACCTCGCTGAGGCACTGGCCAACTTGCATCCCAAATTCATGCGCTTCCCAGGTGGTTGCGTCGTGCATGGCGGTGGCGACGGTTTCTGGGACACCTATCGTTGGAAAACTACTGTCGGACCGAAAGAGCAGCGTCGAGGTCTGAAAAATACCTGGGGCTACCATCAGTCGATGGGATTGGGTTACTTTGAGTATTTCCAGTTCTGCGAGGACTTAGGTATGGAACCACTGCCCATTCTCCCCTGCGGTGTGAGTTGCCAAGGCACCAATGGTGGATGGGGAATGAAAGACCAGGCTCAAGACTGGGTACCCATGAGCGAGATGGATGAATGGGTGAGCGAGGCCCTCGATTTGATAGAATGGGCCAATGGCGATGTGAACACCAAATGGGGACGCATCCGTGCCGAGGCAGGCCATCCCAAACCCTTCAACCTGAAATACCTTGGATTAGGCAACGAGGAGCGTATCTCGCCAGAGTTCACTGAGCGTTTCAAATACATCTACGACCGTGTGCGTGCAGCTCATCCCGAAATTATTATCGTAGGAACAGCAGGCCCTGGCTCACATCCAGGCAACCGTGACTTTGAAGCAGGATGGAAACTGGCAGAGGAAATCGACCTTGCCATCCTCGACGAGCACTACTATGAACCACGCGACTACTTCCTCAAGAGCCGCCAGTACGACAACTATCCACGCGACCGCAAAACAAAGGTCTATCTCGGTGAGTATGCTGCTAAGGACAAGAAACTCATTGACGCACTGGCCGAGGGTCTCTACCTGCTCCATGTGGAGCGTAACGGCGACGTGGTGTGTATGACATCCTACGCCCCGCTTTTTGCACGCCGCGACAATACCAACTGGAATCCCGACCTCATCTACTTCGACAACGAGCGCCCCTATCTCACATGTAGCTACTATGTACAGCAGATGTTCGGACAGTCGGCGGGCAACTACTTCTATGGTGACTGTGTGACAATCGACGACGCTACCGAACTACAAGGACAGTCGGTGGTGCTCAACACCAAGACACGCCAGCTATTCGTCAAGATTTGTAATGCCAGTGAAGAAACGAAAAAGGCCAACATCAACCTGTCGCGTTTCAAGGGTATGAAATCGGTTGCCACAAAAACTGTCATCGCCGGCAACCGCGACGACGAGAACAATTACGACCAGCAGCCTATCGCCCCACAGCAGGAAACCATCAAGATGAAAAAGAAAATGACTCTCGACTTGGCTCCCTACTCCATGGTGATGATACAAGTGAGTCTTTAGGCTTTAGAACTTAGTTAGATGCGAAAGATAATCCTCACAATCATAGTTGCTATCACGGCATTGGGAGCATCAGCGCAATATGCAGACTATAATAAGATGTCGTCGATGGTGCGCACATTGACCATGGAGAACCGCTCTGCCATGCGACGCTCACCCATGATGAGCAATCGGCAGTTGTGCGCCTTTGTCAGGGTAGAAGGCGATGGCGAGCAGGTGCTCACGGGGTATGGTTGTCGCACGTTAGCGCGTTTCGGCAATATTTATATCGCCAGCATCCCCATTCGCAACTTGCCAGCATTGTCGCTGTGCAAATCGGTGTTGAGGATAGAGGCCAACCGAGGCAATTCCATCACGATGGATACCACACTCTTGGTGTTAGGCGCAAACAAGGCACACGAAGGCTTGCCACCTTTGCCACAGGCTTTTACCGGCCATGGCGTGGTGGTGGGCGTGCAGGACATCGGCTTCGACCTTACCCATCCCAATTTCTATGATGCCACAGCGACCCATTACCGTATTTCGAGGATGTGGGACATGCTCTCAGCAGATACCATCGGCAGTACGTTGTATGTGGGTGCCGACTACACATCCGAGGAGGCATTGCTGCAATATGCCCATTCCCGCGACGGACTGATTCAAACCCATGGCACCCACACGTTGGGGAGTGCCGCAGGAAGTGGGTATAATTCGCCCTATCGTGGTGTGGCTCCTGGGAGCGAAATCTGTTTGGTGAGCAATGCTGTGAGTGAGGACATTATCTTTATCGACAGTGTGGATTACGAAAAATATACTTACGCCACCGATGCCTTGGGGTTTAAGTATATGTTCGACTATGCCGATGCTGTGGGGAAACCGTGTGTGGTGTCGTTCAGCGAGGGGTCGTCGATGGACTTTCGTGGCGACGACCAATTGTATTATGAGGTGCTTGACAGCCTGACAAGCGTCCCTGGACATATCATGGTGGCATCGGCAGGCAACGACGGACAGCGTGTCTGCCATTTTCGCAAGCCAGCCCATACACCATCAGCTTCGGCGCAGTTGATAACCAGTGCCTCGGCGATTACTTTCTCCGTGAAAGGCCGAGGTGACTTCTCCATGCTCTTCCACCTCACAGGTGAAGAGGGGCAGATGGCCGACTATCCGCTCAGTCCCCAGACAATTTTCCAGATGCCCGACTCGTTGCTCACCGATACGCTCTTTGTGAACGGTTTACCATATTATATTACAGCCACCTGTTATAACTCATGTTTCGACGACCGCGATTTGGTGGTAGAGACGGTGTTGCAGACACAGGGAGGACTTGGCGTCAATCGGTTGGTGACAGTAGAACTTCTCGGTGAAGGAGATGTTGACTTCTACCGCGGCTCGGGCAATGTGGTGCCCATCTCGCCTACTGTGGGCGACAATGCCTATGGCATCCACTCGCCATCGAGTGCCCCCTCTGTCATCAGTGTGGGAGCCACAGGCTATCGCACAGGATTTGTTAATTATCAGGGGGAGTACCATGAGTACAATCAAGGCACCCATGGTGCGCGAAGCGACTATTCGTCGGTAGGCCCCACTTTCGACGAGCGTATCAAACCCGATGTCATGGCACCGGGCACCAATGTCATCTCTTCGTATAGTAGTTATTATTTGGAGGCGAAGCCCGATGCCCGCGATATTGGCTCCGATGTGGAGCATTTCGATTTCCGTGGGCGCACCTATGCCTGGAATTCCAATAGTGGAACATCGATGTCCACCCCTGTTGTGGCGGGTGCCATTGCCCTTTGGTTAGAGGCTAATCCTATGCTCACCAGACAGGATGTGATGGGTATTATCGAGCGAACTAGTAAGCATTACGACCCTTCACTTACTTATCCTAATAACTTCTATGGCTATGGTGAGATAGATGTCTATGCCGGGCTGTTGGATGTGTTGGGTATCAGTGGTATCAAGGAAATCTCGCATCATCAGCCGAAAGATATCGGCATTTCATTGTCGCCAGAAGGTCTTCTGATTGTTTCAGGAGGACCTTTGCTGGGACAAGAGGTGACTGTGAGGGTTTATTCTGTGGCAGGTGTGCTTGTTTCCACCCAGCGTGGGCATGCTGCCGACGGCTCGTTCACCCTCTCTATGCAGTCTCTCCCCCGTGGTGTCTATGCTGTGCAGGTGGATGCTTCCACGGTTCATGGCTCGACGCTGGTTAGGTATTAAGTTGATGAGTAAACGAGTTGACAAGTAAACAACAACATAAAGGCCCCACTTTAGGGAAGGAACGTTATCTGATACTTGATGCGCTCCGAGGGTTCACATTCGCTGATTGGTGTGCTGCTGTTTTATGGAATTGGATTCGGTTTAGGCACTTCTTTCGGATTTGTCACCATCGAACTGACAGCACTGGCAGTTTTCATTTTTCAGATATCTTTCAGCTATTGGTGGTTCCGCTATTTTAATTTCGGTCCATTTGAATGGATTTGGAGAATGCTGACCTATGGCAGGTATTTTCGTATTCATAAAACGTGAAAATTCGGTCATACACGGGGCCGTCTGAGTATAAATGCACTTGGGAGACTTAAATTATTATAATAATGTCATTACTTACAAGAAAATATCCTTTCAGCGTAAGGCGCCATAGGTTGAGAGACAGTATTGTCTATGGTGTCATTATCTGGGCGATACTCTATTTACTGCAACCTTTTGGCTTCAGTCTATATACAGGAAACAAATTCTTGGTTGCGGGCAGTTTTGGTCTTATCACATCCATTTGTTACTTCATTTATGATTGGTTGGTGCTACGGTGGTTATACTTGAAGGTCAAACCATGGCAAATATGGCATCAAGCGAGCGCCATTCTTGGATTGATATTTTTTATTGGTATAGGTAATTTCCTAATGGCCTCGTGGATTTTCCATTCTCCATTTACCACTCGCCTTTTTCTCATGTTTATGTATTGGACAGTGATAATCGGAGTCTTCATGTCGGCACTTACCACCAGTATTGCCTATAATCGGTTTTTGAAAGACAAAATGGAGACATTGCTCGATAATACGAAGGAAGAGCAGAAAGACATCAGTATCACCATCCACGACACGAATGTACGGGCCAATGACCTTTGCGTCCCTATCAACAGTCTTCTTTATATTGAGGCACAAAAGAACAATGTGTCTGTCTGCTATCTGAAAGATGAAAAACCTGTTTCGGTGGAAGTCCACACCACGTTGTCAGCCGTGATAGAAAATCTGAAAGAGTATGAGAACATCTTTCAGTGTCATCGTTCTTTTGTTGTCAATGTCAACAACATTACTTCGGCGCATGGTAATTCCAACGGCTACCAACTGACACTCGGTCCATGCACGAACAGCATCCCCGTTTCACGTTCATACGTCGCCCGACTGAAGGCATTTGTCATCTGATAGATGGTTGCCCAAATAATCGTGACCATCCAATAATTCGTGCAATTCCGTGAAATCCGTGGTTATCCAACTAATCCGTGTTTATCCAATTATTCGTGCAATTTCGTGAAATCCGTGGTTGTCCAACTAATCCGTAGTATCCAATTATTGGTGCAAATTCGTGAAATCCGTGTCTATCCAAATAATCCGTGTTCATCCAATTATTCGTGCAAATTCGTGCATTTCGTGGTTTGTTGTTCGTCCCCAAAACTAGTCATTCGTCCGAATAAATAGCTTTCTATCAGCGTTTTTAGTTGTCTATCACGGTTATTTGGAGGTGAATATTTCTTGCCGTATATTTGCGGCATGAAACATCGCATTACATACATCATTCTCATGCTGCTTGCAGCCATCAAACTGGCAGCGCAGACACAAATTTCCGGAGTCGTGTCCGATGGTAAGGACCCCCTGCCTGGAGCAAATGTATTTATTTCAGGTACGATAGAAGGTTGTCTGACCGATACCCTCGGACGGTTTTCTTTTTCGACAACAAAGACAGGTGAAGTGACACTCAAGATCACTTTCATCGGTTATGAAGACCACACGTTGACGGCTGACGTTTGCCAACTGTCGAATCTTTCCATCCAGATGAAAGAAAGAGCTACTACTATTAATGAGGTGGTGGTGACCGCCAGCACTTTCAATTTTGGTAAGAGTGACAACTTCAAGACGATGGATGCCCTCGATGTGGTGATGGCAGGCAATTCATGCGGAGACATCGTGGCTGCCTTGCAGTCGCTGCCAGGGACACAGAAGGTAGGTGAAGATGGAAAACTCTATGTGCGTGGTGGTGAGAGTGGCGAATGCCAGACATTTATTAATGGTATGCATGTGCTCATACCTTATTCCACCAACACAGAAGGTTCCGCTGTCAGAGGGCGTTTCTCTCCATTTCTCTTCAAAGGTATCAATTTCTCCTTGGGTGGATATAGTGGGGAATACGGTCAGGCGTTGTCTTCTGTACTTCCGATGGAGACCACCGATATGGCTACAGATGACAAGTATGGGGTGAGTGCCTCGTTGGTAGATTGGAACGTTGGTGGCACCAAGGCTTTTACGAATAGCAGTTTGTCGTTTAATGCCGCTCTGACGAGTATGGGGGTGTATGATAAACTTTTTACTGAGCGTTTTGATTTTACCCGACCTTATCGGAAATTGTCGGGCGAGGCACAATATAAAAGGGAGTTCGCAACTACGAGTGTGCTGAAAACCTATGTGGGTTACGACTTCACATCCGTGGGACAGCAGATAGATGGTCGGCGTCTCTCGCTCAAAGAACATAATGTCTATGCCAATGCCACCTATAAGACTACTTTAGGTCGCGGTTACACATGGTTTGCAGGTATGGCCAACTCTTCCGTATTCAACGATATTGACGATGCGAAGGCTGTGGGTGACCATTACCATAATTTTCGCAATGAGGTTCATCTCAAAACAAATATCCGCAAGGTTTTTTCTGACGCATTAAAAATGTCGGTTGGTGTGGAAGACTATCTCCGCAATAGCACCATGAAATATGATATCTATCAATATCATTTGGATTACAATATCTTTGCAGCCTATGCTAATGCCCAGTGGCGTATTGTTCCCCGACTGTTTCTTGACTTCTCGTCCAGGGTGGAATCGATGAAGAAGAATTGGCTGCTGATGCCAAGAACGACTTTGAGCTATATTCCCAACAAGCAGTTGCAATTCTCATTGGTTGCTGGACGGTATAGTCAGACTGTTGATGACGACCAGTTGGCACAAAGCCGAAACACATGGTGGCAAAGCACCGCCGACCATGTGGTATTGTCGATGCAGTATCATACCAAATGCACCCTTTTGCGCATCGAACCCTATTTGAAGGAATATCACCGCCTGCCCTTGCTGGAAAATGGTGCTTACCAACCTGATGGCCATGGTAGCAGCCGGGGCGTTGACTTTTTTCTGGAAAACCACTCCTTGATTAAGAATCTAACCACCACATTCTCTTATTCATTCAACGAGTCCGAGCGTTTTTATCTTGATTATACTTCGCCGAAGGCTCCCGACTACGCATCGCGACACAATTTCAGGGTGTCAGCAAAGTATGGTATCGGAAAAGCCATCATTGGCGTTTCGGATTCGTATGCCAGCGGGCGGCATTTCCCTGTAGGCGACACACCTTATTATAATAGTGTGGATATGAATCTCACTTATTTGGTAAGTCCTAAGGTCATCGTCTATACCTCACTCAATAATATTCTTGGTCGTACCAATGTCTTCCGTTTCGACACAAAAGGCAATCCCGTCGTAGGGTCGCGCGACCGTTTCTTTTACATCGGAATATTTGTTTCACTTAAAAATAATAAAGCGTATGACATTTCAAACTTTTAAAAACCGTGTGTTGGCCATTGCACTCTTTTGCATGGCGGTAGTAAACATCAATGCCCAGGAAGTTTCCATGCAGGAACTCCTCGGCCAGTCGTTGGCAAAACTCCAGCAGCCTACTCCCGAGGCATATCTTAATTGCATTGGAGAGCTGAAGCGCATCGACGTGATGTTTCCCGATAGTATTCAACCTAAGTATCAAATAGCATTGCAAAGTCTTTGCTACGCTGTGATGAATCCACATGCCGAACAGGTAGAGGCTGTCTTGACTGAAGCAGAACAAGTGATTACCCAGTTGAAAAACATGAAAAAGGCCGCCCCGTCGGATATTTGTACCTTGACAGGTTTTCTCTATATGGTGCGCATCGTGCAGGATCCAGGACAAAATGGCCAGCGTTATTATCTCGATGTGATGCAAAACTATGAGAAAGCCTTGAAATTAAATCCCGACAACCAACTTGCCAAGCAATTGCAACAACAATTCTTTGATGGGATGAGACAGGCTATGGGAGAGTAAGGCAGCTTTGCTTGTAGTTCATGAAGTAGCTTCGTTTTTATGATATTTGCAGGGTTATAAATGGCATCCCTCTTTTCAACGTTTAAGATGTATAATCTTGTTTCTTAAATGTAACAAATGTTTTATAAAACTGTGTTTTTCGTGTAGTTTTTAACAAATGATAAAAAATTTTCATCATTTTATGGTAATAATTATTATTAATAGTTGTAACTTTGCAGCGGTATATCGATAAAAAGGTTATCTTTAAATTAATCATGTAGTTTCAGCAGAGACCTTCCAGTTAATGACACATTAACTATAATGGTCTTTCTTCAATATATAATATTAATTCCTCTTTAAGTCAAGATAACAATTTAATTTTTTAACCAATAAAACTAACCAAATTGAATTTTAAAAGTATGCGCAGTTTTAAAAAACTACAAAAGCCTTTACTTTTATTGTTCCTGCTCTGTTCGCTCCCATTAGGAGCGCTGGCTCAGAGTATCGTTAAGGGAACGGTAATTGATGAAGCTGGCGAACCGATTATTGGCGCAAGCGTGAAAGTGCAAGGTACCAATACGGGTGCTGTCACCGACTTCAATGGTGAGTTCAGTGTGCCGGCTGCCAGCAATGCTACACTGGAGATTTCTTTTGTAGGTTATGTCACTGAGTTAGTCAGTGTACAAGGCCGAAATGACATCTCTGTTACCATGAGAGAGGATGCAACAACTTTGGAAGACGTTGTTGTTATCGGTTACGGTACCATGAAGAAAAAACTGGTTACCGGTGCCACTGTTCAGGTTAAGGGTGAAGACATCGCTAAGCTGAACACTACCAACGCACTCGAAGCTATGCAGTCAAGCACCCCTGGTGTGCAAATCACACAGTCGTCTGCACAGCCTGGTAAGGGATACAATGTTGTCATACGTGGTAAGGGTACTAATGGTGACACAGCTCCTTTGTACGTTATCGACGGTGTGGTTGGAAGCCTTGACGGTATCAACCCTGCTGATATTGAGAGCATCGACGTGCTGAAGGACGCTGCTTCTGCTGCTATCTATGGTGCACGTGCTGCCAACGGTGTTATCCTTGTTACAACCAAGCAGGGTAAGGCCGGCAAGATTGAGCTCAGCTACAATGGTGCTATGGGTTGGTCAAACGTTTACAAACGTCCACAGCTTCTCAATGCTCAGCAGTACATGACAATCATGGATGAGTACAGCTTCAACACTTCTGGCGCCAAGATGGATTGGCCAAATACCGTTCCTCAAGACATCCTCGCCAAGGTTAACAATGGCTGGGAAGGCACTGACTGGTGGGATGTATTCACCAATGAGAATGCTGTACAGCAGAACCATTCTGTCACCTTGACCGGTGGTACAGACCGTTCTAAGTTTATGGGTTCTTACACCTTTACCAGCAACGAAGGTATCATGGGTGCTGACATGGCATCTTTCTACAAACGTCACACTATCCGCTTCAATAGCGACCATGTGCTCTTGAGAGTAAAGGATTTTGATGCCATCACCATCGGTGAGAATATCTCTATTGGTTACAACAAGAGCCACGACCTGGCTGAGGGTGGTATGTACTGGAGCTATATCCACAGTCTGCTTCAGACCTCTCCACTCCTGCCTCAGTTTGCAGACAATGGCGATATTTATAACTGGCAGAACCTTGACGGCGAACTTACTTACGGTAAGGGCTGGCTTCCTGCTATGTTCAACAACCCATGGGAGAACCTTTCCAAGGGTGGATTCAACTCTATGGCTGAGAGCCGCAACATCAACGCCGCTGCTACAGCTTTCATTACCATCCAGCCGATTAAAAATCTGAAGTGGCGCACACAGTTCAACTATACTTGGGGCTCAGGCGCATACCGTAGCTTCGGTACTCCACGTGCACCGGCAGAAGGTGCCGCTATCGTCAACAACTATAGCGTTAGCCAGAGCACTTGGCTCAACACCAATTGGTCTGTTACCAACACTCTTACCTATGACTTCCCCATTTTCAATGGTCACAAGATTTCTGCCATGCTGGGTGAAAGTTTTGAGAGTTCTGCATGGAGTACAAACCTCAATGGAAGCAACAAGATTACATACGGCCAGCAACTCGCATCGTTAAGAGATTGGGATTCTGCATGGCTTTCGAACATCCTTCTCGAAAATGCTACAGATGCTACTTTGGGTGGTAATCCAAACGATGAAGACTATCTCGCTTCTTGGTTCGGTCGTGTAAGTTGGGACTGGAACGAGACCTATATGGCTACTGCTACATTACGTTATGATGGTTCAAGCCATTTCGCCGACGGCAAGCGCTGGGGATGGTTCCCATCAGTTTCTGCTGGTTGGGTAGTTAGCAATGAGGCTTTCATGGAGAGCACAAAGAGTTGGATGGACTTCTTCAAAATCCGCGCATCTTGGGGACAGAATGGTAACTGTAATGTGGCAAAATACCAGTACATTTCACCTATTGTTATAACAAGCGTGGGCGGTTACAAGTTTGGTTCAGACTTGGCTACCTCTGTTGCAGGTACTCCAAATCCCGGTGCATATCCAAAGAACGTCCCCAACCCCGACCTTACTTGGGAGACTTCCGAGCAGCTTGACTTAGGTTTCGACGCTCGTTTCATCAACAACCGCTTAGGTGTGAACTTCGACTGGTATCGGAAGACCACAAAAGACTTGCTTTTCCTCAGGGATCCTCAGCACGACTTAGGTAAAGAGCCTCCTTACTTCAATGGCGGTGACATCCGTAATACAGGTATTGAGCTCGCTCTCTCTTGGAATGATAGAATTGGCAGCGACTTCAGTTACAACGTAGGTGTGAACTTTGCTACCAACAAGAACGAGGTGATCAAAGTCAACAACTTGAACCACTATATCAACGGTAATGGCGGTATCCTCTCACAGGGTACTGAATACATCTCACGTATGGAGGAAGGCCATCCTATCGGTTACTTCTACGGCATGTCTTACAGCGGCATCTGGCAGAATCAGGCTCAGATTGATGCAGCACGTGCAGCAGGAAAGGCTGTTCTCGACAATGCAATGCCTGGTGACTGCATCTGGGATGACTGGAACAATGATGGTCTTATTACTTACGCTGAGGCTATTGATGCTAACGGCAATGACATCTGCGACCGTCACGAGATTGGTGATCCTAACCCAGACTTCAACCTTGGTATCAACCTCGGTTTGACATGGAAAGGCTTCGACTTCGCTATCAATGGTGCAGGTGCATTCGGTATGCAGGTTATGCGTTCCTACCGTTCTTATGGAGATACTCCTTATCAGAACTATGACACCTCTATCCTAAACCGTTGGTATGGTGAGGGTACCTCAAACGACCAGCCACGTATTTCAGCAACTGGTCACCAGAACACTATCTGGAACTCTATACGTTATATGGAGGATGCTGACTACTTCAAGATCAAGACCGTTACTCTCGGTTACGACTTCAAGAACATTTGGAAGAACAGTCCATTCCAGCAACTCCGTCTCTATGTTCAGGCTCAGAATCTCTACACCTTCACCGGTTACACTGGCCTCGACCCAGAAGTTGGTTCAGCAGGTGGCGACGTAACATGGGCATCTGGTGTTGACCTGGGTCTTTACCCACCAGCTCGTACATTCTTGGTTGGTGCAAGTATTAAATTCTAATTCGGCAAAAGATTATGAAGAAATATATATTTTCAGCGTTAGCTGTTTTGTCAGCAGCAACTTTGTTTACATCTTGTAACGATATGCTGGACACAGATCCGCGTAAGACAGAGGTCACAGACGCTGTCTTCCCTGGTAAGGTTGCGGATGTTGAATCTGAACTATCGGCTATCTACAGTATCATGAATACGATGGGTGGCGGCGACTCTGATAACCAAAATATTTGGTACTGGTGGGAAATCATGTCAGACAACTGCTACGGTAGTGGCGGTTTGCAAGACAACAAGGTGAAGTCTCTCCATCACTTGGTAGAGATGAGTGTGAATCAGTATGCAGAGCCTTACAAACTTCTCTATGGCGGTATTGCTCGTGCAACATCTGCTATTGAGACTATCGACAACGTGCCTTGGAGAGCAGATCAGGCTGAGCTGCGTAATCAACTCCTTGGCGAGGCTTACTTCATGCGCGGTCTGTATTACCTTTGGCTTACACAGTTGTTCGGCGATGTGCCATTGATTACTTCCTCTGTTATTACTCCAGAGATGGAGGAACAGGCTGACGCTGCTACGGCTATCTACCCACAGATTCTTTCAGACTTCATTTCAGGCAAGAACCTTATGGGTGTTGAAAGAGGCCATGGTGATGGTCACGCCAATAAGTATGTTGCCGAGGCATTTATTGCTCGTGCATGGATGTTCTGGGCTGGATTCTATAAGAACGCAGGTGAACTTGCAAATGCTAATGTAGAGCCTATGACGCTCGTAGAACAAGAAGGTTGCACTATAGGTCAGCTCACAAAAGCTGAAGTCGTCAGTGGTCTTCAGGATATCGTTGCCAATGGCGGTTACAAACTCTGCGAGGACTTCCGCTCACTCTGGCAGTACTCCAACAGCCTTCTCTGGGACGAGGCTCAAGACGATAAGGGTCATGCCTATGAATTCATCAAGGACATGGATCGCAAGAACTGCTTCGACCAGCCTGGTATGGGTAATGGTAACACCGAGGAGCTCTTCCAGGTTCAGTTTATGAATGCTTCTGCTTGGAGCATTAGCGGTAGCTACAACGCCCAGCGTATGTACTCCAACTACGTTTCAGTATTCTGGGGTCTCCGTAATGGTGCTTCTGCCATGAATGGTGACCGTGAAAAGACTTATCCATTCAACCAGGGTTGGGGACAGGGTACTCCTTCCTGCAATATTTGGGACGACTGGACAGATGCTGAGAGAAGAGGCGAATATACCGACCTCCGTAAGAGAGCTTCTTTGATCGACCTCGATAACGAACTCGCAAGTTATGTTTACGAGAAGGATGACTGTGAGGAGTCTGGCTATTCTGTCAAGAAGTATGCTGAGGTGAACCTTGACGCATGCGCTGCCAACAACGACACATGGTGGTCAAAGGCCGAGGGCTATACCGGCAGTTCACTTGAGAACAAGATGCAGGGTGACCACTTCGAGGACTTCTATCTGATGCGTTATCCCGATGTTCTTCTGATGCTTACCGAGCTCACTGGTGATCCTTCTTTCATGAATCAGGTTCAGGCCCGTGCCGGTGTTCCTCTGACAGGATACTCATTGGAGAATGTTCAGAACGAGCGTCGTTGGGAGTTTGTATTCGAAGGACTCCGTTTCAACGATATGCGTCGTTGGTCTGGCAAGGATTCAGGCGAGAACTCATACGCAGCTAAGGCTCTCCAGGCTCAGGCAGGTAAGCAGATTGTCTGCCGTGGTGACAAGTCAAACAAGCGCACGATGCAACATATGACTTGCTCTTGGGCTAAACGTTATGCTGATACCAATGGTTTCTTGGCTAAACCACAGACTGAGATTACGGTGAAGAATGGTAAACTTAAGCAGAATCCAGGTTGGGATGCTGCCAATCCTGAGACACAATATAAGGTTCTTTATTAATATCATAATTTAGTAATCAATATGAAAAAGATATTTTTGTTATTTGCCGCAGTATGTGCACTTGTAGCTTGCGATCCTGTTTCTGAGGATATCAGCAATGCCGGTCACATCACTATTGACGAGCTTAAGGCGAAGACTACCGTCACTGTTGACAAGGCTGCCAGTGGTCAGAATGGCAACGTCATTTCCTGCACGACCTCAGCTCCTGTAAATGCAAAGTGGAATATTGGTGGAAAAGATTTCGTCGGTAACTTTGCTAAAAAGAAAATGAAGCTTGGTGACTACACTGTCACACTCACAGCTCTTTGTGCTGATGGTACAGAACTTAAAGTTGATTATCCTGTATCTTGCAACGAAATTACTGACCCACTCACCAAATATACTCTTTGGGAAGGTGAATTTACTGTTGGCGGTTGGGACTCAGCACCATTGCGTTTCAGTGATTCTGAAGGTCAGAATTTCCCAACTCTCTCCGATGATATCTACTTTGGTCTTAAGACCCTCATCCTTGATGTTAAACATGCCAGTGATGGTTGCCAGGCTCGTATCATGAACGGTTGGTGGAGCACTGTCTATGCAGAGAATATTCCACTTACTTCTGGTATGAAGTGGGAAGTTCAGATTACTGAGCAGATTGCCAAGGAGTGCGCTAAGGGTAACGGCGGCGAAGGTCGTGACCTTAACCTCTTGATCACAAATGGTGAAGCTACTTTCACAAGTGTTTACTATGAGGAATAATTTTTCCTTATATAATTAATAATGGGCTGGCTCTATAAATGAGTCAGCCCATTATAATTATGGTATGTTCTTCTGTCGTCTATATCCTTGCGGAGCTCTTCAACTTGGCAACGCAAGGGTGTTTCTTGTAGTCAAAATTTGGCGAATAGTTCAATTTTATGTAAATTTGCATCGACAAAAAGTTTCTTTTCCTCTATCTATGCAAATGAACGCTTCAAACAAAGTTTCAAAGGTCTTTCTCTATGTAAGCCTGTTTGCTTTCATAGCATTTGTTGCATATATATTACACATCAATCAAGAGGTGCTTTATACTGCACACGACCGTTCCGAATTCATCTCTGGGGCGCCATTCTTCCATACACTCATGTCGAAGCCTTTTGGCTTGATACAGTATGTGGGAGCCTGGCTTACACAGCTCTTCTATTATCCGGCTTTAGGTGCAGGTGTGCTGGCGGCAATTTGGGCTCTTATATTCTGTGTGGGGATAAAAGCTTTCCGGTTGCATGGTAATACTTCAGCCCTGATGCTCCTGCCCGTGGCTTGTCTGCTCGCTTCTATTGTCGATCTCGGCTATTGGATTTATATTTTCACTGTTAGGGGCTATTGGTTCTCGCAGTCTGTAGGCTATCTCGTTATGTTGCTGCTTTTGTGGGCAGCACGCAATACACCGCGTAAATGGCATCTTGCATGGTATGTGTTTGCTGTTTGTTCCTATCCAGTGCTTGGGTGGTTTGCGCTGCTTTTCATACTATGTTTAGTGCTTAGCGATAAAATTACCTGGCGAGAGCTTATTGGAATTGGCTTGCTCATTTTTACCGCTGGTCTTTGGCATACCCTACTATATTCGAATCAGAGATTTGCAGATGTAATGATGGCAGGCATGCCACGTTTTGAAACACCTGTCGATTCTGGCACGCATCTCACCATCCCATTCTGGGCACTTAGTGTCGTCTCCGTGCTTATTGCATTATGTGGTAGGTTCCTGTCCAAGGCTCTGCCGAAGGTGAAGTGGCTTGTTCCGGTATCGTGTACCCTTGCAGGTTGTATCTTTACATGGTCGCTCATGTTCCAAAACCGGAACTACATCGACGAAATGCGCATGGTTCGCCATGCATCCAACGACAATTGGGGAGAGGTTCTTCAAATAGCTACCGATACCCCGGCGCCAACAGTCTCGATGGTTATGCTTAAGAATATTGCCCTGATGAACGAAGGGGGCCTGCTCGATCGTTCGTTTAAGTTAGGTAATGATGGTGGAGAAGTTTATAACCCCGATTCTCTCCATGTCAGACTCCTGAACATAGCCTCGCCTTTGGTTTATTATAATTATGGTATGATGAATGAAGCCGTCCGTTTGGGCTTCGAAAATACCATACAAACGGGCTTCTCGCCATTCTACTTGAAAATCCTTTCCCGCTGTGCTCTCGCTTCTGGTGAAGAGAAACTGGCGGAACGCTATATCACCCTTCTACACCATCATCCTTTTTATGGCAATTGGCAACCTACTCCAGTCTCAGAAAAGGTAAAGGAACTACAAAAATCCTATACTGATGAAATTGCCGGTGTTGAGAACAGCGACAGCTATATTGTCAATAACATCAGCCTTTGGTATGAATCAGATAGTAAAGTGGCTTCTGAACAGGCATTGTTCTATTCTATGATACGTCGCGACTCTGGTCGTTTCTGGCCATCGCTACGTAAATATGTGGAAATGCACCCAGGTGAGAAATTCCCTTTGCATGCGCAGGAAGCTTATATCATGTATATGGATAAGTCTCCGGAAGAAAAGCGGATGATGCTCCCTGTAGAGCAGTCTGTTTACGATCGCTACAAACAGTTCTGGAAGGAACTGGAAGGTCTGGTAAAACCTGGTGTAGAACTTGAGCAGATTGACGATAAGATGCGCGAAAAATGGGGTGACACCTACTGGTGGTACAACATTTTCGGTAGAAACACCTATTAACCTGTATCTAAGAAAACAATGAAAACAAGTACCTACTCATATTTGCAATTCCTGGTTGTAGCATTGCTGCTTTTGTCGTCGTGTGTAAATCATCCCGATGTACCCTCTTCAAGTAAAGATGCCCAATGCCTGCCTGTCATCTTTCCTGATTATTGCAATGTCACTGTACCTTATAATATTGCACCACTCAACTTCATGCTCCCTGCAGACCAATATGAAGAATGCGTGGCACGTCTCAGCACGCCTGATGGCCAGCAGCAGACCTATGGCAATGGCGTGAAGGTGCAGATACCTGAATCTGAATGGCATGCTATGCTCGATGCTTCGAAGGGAAAAAGTATCAAGATTGAGGTTTGGGGAAAGAAAGAGGGTGAATGGTTGTCCTTCAGTCCGTTTGAAATACATATAGCCGAGCAACCAATCGACGAATATCTGTCATACCGCCTCATCGAGCCATCGTATATCACATACGACTATATGGAGATAGCCCAACGTAACCTCACTTCGTTTGAAGAAACACAAATCTTTAACAATAGGGTTGCCTGCGACGACCCCAAAGGCCAATGTATCAACTGCCATAGTTATCAGAACTACAAGACCGACAACATGCTCTTTCATGCGCGTGTAACACGTGGCGGTACTGTCATTGTGAATGATGGCAAGATTTCAAAGGTTGATTTGAAGCGCGACAATACCATCTCTGCCGGGGTCTATCCAGCATGGCACCCTACAGCCAAACTTATCGCTTTTTCCACAGACCTGACACACCAGTTGTTCCACACGGCAAACCCCAACAAAGTGGAGGTGTTTGATACAGCAAGCGATTTGATACTCTACGATATAGCTACAGACTCGGTGAGCATCATTAGCAATGATTCCACACTTCTTGAGGTGTTCCCCACCTGGTCGCCTGATGGCAAATGGCTTTATTACTGTAAGTCGGTTCCACTGCCAGAAGAGTTGCGTGACAAGGACATCAGGTCTACCTTCCAGAAAATACAATACAACCTCTACCGCCGTCCGTTCGACTTGGCTTCACATAGTTTTGGTGAAGAGGAACTCGTCTATGATGCCGCCTCGGCTAACAAGAGTGTTACCTTGCCACGTATCAGTCCCGACGGACGCTATCTGCTATTTGCTGAGGGGCAGTATGGCTGTTTTCATATCTGGCACCACGATGCAGACATCGTTTGTCTGCCACTTGATCAGGATTCAGGCATCAATAGTGCCGAAGAAAGTCCTTCCCGCCTCGATCTCACCCGTCTCAACAGCAAAGGCTTTGCCGAGAGCTATCCCACCTGGTCGAGCAACGGGCATTGGATTATGTGTGCCAGCCGCCGTATAGATGGCAACTACAGCCGTGTATATATTGCCTATTTCAATAATGGAAAAGCTGAAAAGGCTTTTCTCTTACCACAGGAAGATCCCGATCAAAACACTCTCCGCCTGAAAAGCTACAACCGGCCTGAGTTTATGATAAATCCTGTCAATATCAGTGTCGATGAATTCAGTCGGGTGTTTTTCTAATACATTTCTAAATTAGTTCAAATGAAGCATTTACATCTCTTATACACTCTCCTTTTTGGTGTGGCGGTCGTCCTCTTTTTCGGATTGGCCTATCCGCATCATCTGCATTATCAGGAACAGTACCAACTTTTCCTCTTCGATTGTACCTATGTGTGGGAGATTGTTAAGCTACCTGGTGGCATAGCCGACCTGTTGGGACGTTTCTGCACACAGTTCTTCCTTTTTGCCTGGGTGGGAGCTCTTATTATTGGGGTTTTGCTTTCGATGGTGCAGCTCCTGACGCTCCGGCTGGTCAGTTGGGGACGGCTTTATGGTTTGAGTTTTGTGCCTTCGTTTTTGCTTTGGCTCTTCCTGCTCGACGAGAATGCACTGTTGGGGGGAGTCTGGGCTGTCTTACTCACACTTCTTGCTTGTTGGGTGTTTGACAAGTTGTCAGATGGTTGGATGAGGCGTATTCTGCTTATTGTCGCCGTTCCCTTACTCTATTGGATGGTGGGGCCGCTCTGTGTGGTATTCTTTCTCCTACAAACCCTCTTGAAGCGGAATAGCAAGCCCCAGCCTAAAAGCACTGTGTGGTATTTCGGCGTGTGTGTACTTCTGATACTCATGCCCATCCTGCTGTCACATAGTATTCCTGTACCATCCGACAAACTCTGGTTTGGCATACATTACCATCGTTACCCGACAGAATTTCCTATTCTGCTATGGGCTGCGGCTCTATCTGTTTTTATTCTCACAATCATTGTCAGTGCCTTCCGCTCAAACCTCAAATCTCAAGCCTCAAATTCGAAATTTCAAATATCAAACCTTCTCTCCTTTGCGCTTGTGGCAGTTATCATGGGATTTTTCGTTTGGAAAAACAGCAATTTCAAAGCAGAAAAGGTGATGCAATACGACTTTATGGCCTGTCACCAGCAATGGAACCGCATCCTTGAAACCATTAACACCGAAAAACCTAACAATCAGATAGGTGTTACAGTACAGAATCTTGCTTTAGCCATGCACGGCATGCTTACTGACCATATGTTCGAATATCACCAAAACGGCACCTTGGGCCTTTTGCCTGATGTGGGGACTGATGCCATCAGTCCTATGCCTACAGCTGAGGCATTCTATCAGTTGGGTATGATTACTATTGCTCAGCGAACGGTATTTGAGGCTCAGGAAGCGATTCTTGACTTCCAGAAGAGTGCCCGATGCTACAAACGACTGGCCCAGACCAATCTTATTCTCGGCAGTTATGAAGTGGCCCGCAAATATCTCATGGCGTTGCAGAAAACCCTCTTCTATCGTGACTGGGCCAATGAAACACTGCTGCTATTGGGGAATGAAAAGGCCATAGACAATCATCCCGAATACGGACACCTACGCCAGATGACCTACAAAGAAAACTTTTTCTTTGGCGACCATGTGACCTCCGATATGATTCAAAGCCTGTTCTTCAGCAACACTTCCAATCGCCTTGCATACGAATATCTGATGGCCGACTATATGTTGACGGGTGACCTCGAAAACTTAGCCAACTATGTCGGTTGGGGGAAGGACCTCGGCTATTCAACCATTCCACGTCATCTCCAAGAAGCATTGGCACTAAAATGGAGCCTTGGTCATGCTGAAAACGAACCACTACCTGCTCAGGTCAGCCCTGCCATCGTTCAGCGCTTCCAACAGTTTTTCTCGTATCTTAATTCGCCAGCTATGAGCGATGAGGGATTGGCGCAAAACTTTGGCGACACTTATTGGTATTACTACTTAACTTCCATTAAGCGATGAAAAAGATTCTATATACATTTCTCTCCCTTCTGTTATTATCTGCCTGCGCAAATGAAACTGTCAGCGATGCAAAGCAGGAGACGGTTCTGCCTCATATCTATCCCGATTACCTGGGTGTCACTATACCCGTGAATATCGCTCCTCTCAGCTTTTGTTTGGCAGATGAGACGGTATTGCGTATTGATGCAGTCATCACCGACCGGCATGGGCACGACTTGCATAGCCAAGGTGAAGAATCGGTTGACTTCGACCTTGATGACTGGCATACGCTCCTTGGTCAGAATCGTGGCGACTCTCTCTCTGTTACCGTTTCGGCTAAATATGATGATGGCTGGCACACTTATCGTCCTTTCTCGATTTACGTCAGCCCCGACAGTATCGACTATGGTATCTGCTACCGCCTTATTGCTCCTGGACATGAAGTGTGGAGCAAAATGGGTATTTATGAGCGCGACCTCTCTTCGTATGATGAGCATGCGTTAATCGAGAATACGCAGTTCGAGGGCTGTGTCAACTGCCACAGTTTCAATCGTGGAAATCCTGCTAATATGAGTCTTCATATCCGAGGCCCACATGGTGCTACACTGTTGAGTAAGGAAGATGGCTCTATCACCGCTTACAACACCAAGACTGATCAGACCCTCGGCCTGTGCGTCTATCCTTATTGGCATCCTTCAGGTCGCTATATTGCGTATTCCACCAATAACACCAAGCAGACGTTCCATAGTGCTCATCAAAATCGTATCGAGGTATTTGATGAAGCTTCCGACCTCCAGGTCTATGACATAGAGAAAAACGAGCTATTGCTTTCACCTTTACTCAAGCAAGATTCAATCTATGAGACCTATCCCGTCTTTTCTGCCGATGGTCGTTCGCTTTATTTCTGTGCTGCCCGTGCCCTCCCAGAGGGCAATCATCAGCTCGACTCTATCCGCTATAATCTCTACCGCATTGATTTCGACCCCGCTACAGGAGAATTCGGAAGTACTATAGATATTATTGTCGATGCTGAGGCCCAGCACAAGTCGATATCCTTCCCCCGTCCTTCTTATGATGGACGTTTCCTTTGCTACACACTCTCCGACTACGGACAGTTTAGTATCTGGCACCATGAGGCCGATCTCTATCTGCTCGACCTCTCTACAGGGCAGAGCCATCCCATGACTAAGGCCAACTCAGAAGAAACAGAATCGTTCCACAACTGGAGTTCAAACTCTCGCTGGATAGTGTTTAGTTCTCGTCGAGACGATGGTCTCTATACGCGGCCTTATTTCTGTCATGTCGATGCCAAAGGAATGGTCGGCAAGGCTTTCATGCTGCCACAACGAAATCCGCGCCGTTTCTATCGTGAACGTTTCCTTTCCTTCAATGTGCCCGACTTCATTATAGGCCCGACTCACTTCGATGGCCATAAAGCCAGTCGTGTCATCAATGATGAATCTCGCAAGAACTTTGGTGTGCGAAAATGAACTTATTATGGCTTTCTTTAATTTAAAATAATGTGAAGATGAAATCAATTATACTGACTATTGTTGCACTATGTGTCTGTTTGGGCCCTGTATCGGCACAGAATGACAAGAAGAAACCCCTGCAGAAGCGAGAGAAATTTGAGTACTCGTTTGACTTGCCTGTCTATGTGGAAATGTTGAAACGTGAACTCACTTATCCTTTGGCATGGGGCAACAGTGAGATAAAGGATTTCGGAAAATGGAAAGTCGCAGCACGTAAGAAGGTTTTTGAATGTATGATGGCATCGCCAAGGCCTGCGGCAAAGTTTGACATGCAGGTATTGGAGGAGGAAAAACGGGATGGATATACCGCAAAAAGGATTGAGTTCAACGTCAATGCCTATTCACGGGTGACAGCTTATCTGTTGGTGCCCGACGGCAAAGGTCCATTCCCGGCTATCAATGCCCTGCACGACCATGGTGCCCATCTCTATATCGGCAAGGAGAAAATGATACGTCCATTTGGGGTAGAACAAGAGGTGATTGATGATGCCCAACAATGGGTGGACAATTTGTATGAGGGACAATTCGTGGGTGACTATCTGGCCAGTCATGGATATGTGGTTTTTTCCGTTGATGCTCCACTATGGGGCGAGAGAGGCCGCGAGGAGGGTGTTGACCGCTCCAAATACGATATTATCGCGGGAAATATGATGATGCTCGGCCGTGACCTTTGTGCCTTCATGCATTATGATGATATTTACTCCACCGATTTCTTAGCCACACTGCCAGAGGTGGATGCCAAACGAATAGGGTGCCTGGGATGTTCGATGGGTGCTTATAGGGCGTGGATGCTCTCAGCCCTCACCGACCGCGTGAAAGCAGCTGCAGCCATTTGTTGGATGGTCACAACCGACGTGCAGATGTCAACGGCAGACAATAAACGCGAGTATGGTGGATTTGCCAACTGTCTGCCAGGGTTGCGCCAGTATCTCGACTATCCTCATATTGCCAGTATCGCTTGTCCAAAGCCCATGCTTTTCATCAATGGTTCGCAAGACCATCTTTTTCCTGTTAGGGGCGTGAATGATGCTTTCCAGATAATGCGTGATACTTGGAATAGTCAGAAGGCTGGCGATAAACTTGAAACGGAAATATGGGACATCCCCCATTCCTGTGGTTTGAAAGCACAGGAACGGATGCTGCAATTCTTTGATAAGAATTTATGATAGAGGTGAGGGGAGTTAGAAGTTAGGAGTTAGAAGTTAGAAGTGTGTCGATATGTCGATATACCGATATGTCGATATAACGATATGACGATATAACGACATAGCGATATAACGAAAATCTTCAATTTTCATTTTTCAATTTTCAATCTTCAATCTTCTTGCTGCTCAAGGAATCTGAGTTCGGCCTCTAACATCTGGAGTCGGGGCATGGCAAATCCCGCATGGAGGGCTTCTTCTATGGGGCGTGTATAGAGATAGTAGATTTCCATTGGGCGATGGAAATCGTAATCCAGTTTCATACTTGGAGAATAAGGCACCATAGCCTCTGTCATCTCTATCATGTGATGGGCGAACGACTCATCCAAATGCTTTACACCCAGTTGGTTGGCGGCTCCTATTACCTCCATCATCTGCTCAAAGATAAGTTGCCGGGTACTGGGATTGGCTAAGAGCAAGTTGGTCTGCGTGTTGAGTGCCACGGTCATCCCATTGAAAGGCATATTCCACACGGCCTTTTTCCATCTTGCCTCATGATATTCCACTTCATGGGCATCCACTCCTGCCTGGCAGAAATCCTCTACCACTTGCTCAAACATTTTCTTGTCTTTACAAGAGTAGTTCCCAAGATTGATACTGCCGTAGCACTGGTGGTTGACAACACCTGGTTCTGTCTTTGCCGAACAAATGAATGCCAACCCTGCTGCTATCTGCAAAGTTGGGAAATTTTGTTGCAAATCATATTCCAGTCCAATACCATTTTGTATCAGTACCACAATAGTCTTTTCATGCAATAAAGGGGGTAGCAAAGTATTGAGCAGCTGATTACGCACTGATTTCAGTGCTACCAAAACGACATCACATTTTGGCATTTGTGACGTACTGCTATAGGCATTAACTTGAGAGAGATGAAACGAACCGTCGCAAGAATCCACTTGCAGCCCATGTTCACGCACAAAATCATAATCACGATGGAACAGGAAATGCACATCTTTACCTGCATTTGCCAACCTGCTGCCATAAAAGCCACCGATAGCACCAGCTCCAATTATACCATATCTGAGAAGCATATTCTTGTTTTCTGATTTTTAAATTTGGGCATACATAAGTATGCCCGTTACAAAGAGGCTAAATCAAATCTCTTGCCCCTTACCTCTAACCTCTCTTCACTGTAATTTTACCTCAGGTTCTGCAGCACCTCGGTAGCGTAGGAGTCGCCCAGGATAGCAGCTTTCTTGATCCAGTCGCGACCTAAGTCCTTGTTGCGCTTGACACCATGGCCATAGAAATAGCAGATGCCGATGCCTGTCATGGCAGCCGCATGTCCTTGAAGGGCTGCTTTCTCCATCCATTTGGCAGCTTGCTCATAGTCGCGCGCCACACCCATACCATTGTAGAACATGTGGCCGATATTGTATTGAGCATCGACGTTGTCTTGTTCAGCGGCTTTCAGATACCATTTGGCAGCCACTTCAAAATCACGGTCCACATATACCCCTTTGTCGTAGTAGCGGCCAAGAGCCATTTGGGCATTGGGATTGCCTTGTTCTGCCGACTTGGTGAAATATTCCATGGCTTTCAGGTTGTCTTGGATGACCCCTTGCCCATGTGCATACATACGTGCCACTTCAAATTGTGCTCTTTGGTCGCCCATGTCGGCTAGTTGATAGAAATAGTTGAAAGCCTGTGCTGTATCTGGTTCCACACCCTCACCTTTCATATAACTGTAGCCTAAGTTATAATAGGCAGCTGTGTTGCCGGCGGCAGCCGACTTCTTCCACCATTTGATGGCTTCTTTGTAGTCGATGTCAACACCTTTCATCAAGTAGTAGCAGTTGCCAAGGTTGAACATCGCCAAAGCATTGCCCTTGTTTGCGGCTTTGCGATACCATTCTGCGGCCTTTTTGTAGTTTTTGTCGAAGCCGGCGGTACCGGCATCATAGAGATGCCCCAGGCAGTTCATAGCCGATGCATTGCCTTTGTCGGCTGCCTTGGTGTACCATTTCACTGCTTGGTCCCAGTCCTTTGGGATGCCGATGCCATTTTCATAACAGTAGGCAAGGTTGAATTGTGCCTCTGTGTTGCCTTTTTCTGCAGCCATGCTATACCATTTCACTGCTTCGGAATGGTTTACTGCCACCCCTTGTCCTGAAAGCAGGCAATTGGCCAGTCTCACCTGTGCTTTGACATTGCCAGCCTGTGCTTCAGTTCGCAGATTGGCTATGTCGATGTTGGCTTGTGCTGAGACATGAATAGCGGTCATGGCACAAATGATGATCGTGATGAAAAATTTCTTGCTCATGATAAATCCTTTCTATTCTTTGATATTGGGGTGTTTTTTTATACTTAACGTGCAAATTTACATGATGTGGTCTTGCCGTCCTGAGTGGTTACATGTGCCACATAACAACCTTTTGAGAGGCTGTTGGTAGAAGCTTCAGCATAACCGTTGGACATATCGGTGGTGACACGCTCCACC
The DNA here is from genome assembly GCA_900315075.1 of uncultured Prevotellaceae bacterium. GTDB lineage: Bacteria > Bacteroidota > Bacteroidia > Bacteroidales > Bacteroidaceae > Prevotella. The sequence continues at coordinate 51,380 of OMXV01000038.1, forward strand.
AACTGGCCGGCAATGGTATAAATCTCCACAATGGCAGGACCGTTACTTTCGCCACGTACAATCAGCCTGTCGGCTGCATAGCGCATGGTAAGAAGTTTGTCTGCACGTGTGGAAATAGGTGCATCGATGCCTTCTACCTGGTTTATAAATAGGTCTGTATATGAAGACATTCTGTTGGGTTTGCCGATGGTGGGGATATCGAATGCGTAGATATTTCCACCGCCGTCTGGATATCGACCTACGGTGGTGTTGCCCTCATGTGCGGGGTAGGGCAGTCGGTCGCTCCAACTGTCATCGGCAGCTGTCAGTGTGATGACACCACCTTCTTGGGCGAGTTTGAAATCAGCGTGCAATTCTCTTATGTTCTCCTTCTTGTCGCACCATATCAGCAGATGGCCATGGGCGGGAATGATGGTAGATACACCGTTGCCTACAATCTGGTATTTATGTGGATTGTCTTCCTTGTCGCTGATATACATGCCCTCGATGTCGATAGAAGCTGAAGTGGTGTTGTAGAGTTCAATCCAGTCGGCTTTCTTGTAGTAGTCGTTGACAAACGAAATGTTGTCGGCACTTATTTCGTTGATGCGAATAGGATGAACACCTTCTGCTGTCAACTGTTCTTCGGTCATTGGTGAGAATGTGGCCATCAGGTCAACTGTGCCTGTGGGAAGACTTATCTCTGCGTCGGTGGAATAGAATTCCGAGATATTTGACATAGAATTGTATCCCAGGGATGCATCCCAATAGATGTCGGATGAAGTGGCACTATTGTTGTGAACCTCCACGGCAATGACGTTATTGCCTTGGTGGAACAGTCGGGTGGGAAGTTGCATCTGCCCGGTGTCGGGATTGTTGGGGGCATAACTACTTGCCATGGTGTTGAAATTGACATTTCCTGATGGCATATTGTATCGTCCCGCCTCTGTGCCATTGACATAAACTATCAAGCCGTCGTCGATGGTAAAGTCGAGTGTGAAGATGTCACCATTGGTAGGGGCTGTGTCGAGATTCACTTCCTTGCGGAAATAATAGGTGGGATATTTGTTGTTGCTCGACGAACCATAGCTGATGGTTGTATTCAGTCCATCCTTTCCATAGCCGAGTGGAGCATTGCCATATTTCCACGCTGTCGTGTTGTAATTCGCTGCCTGCCAATCCTGTCCGTCAAGAGAACCTTTGTCATAGTATTTCCAGGTTTCGCCTTTTGCAAACAGCGTGTTTTGACTGGTAGTAGTTTTTGCCCATCCTTCGAAGGTGTAGCCTGCAGGGGCTTCTGCTCGCAGTTTCACTGGGGCAAACAAGTTGCCGTTGAAATAACCTGTGGGCACTACAATATCATTGATGTAGATGACACCGCCTTCCACATTGGACCTCAGTTTTGTGCGTTGTGCCGACACATTGCTGAGTTTCATGGGTGAGTAGTTGCGGATAGTGTTGGTCATGGTGGCCATACGTGTGTTGAACTTCGTCTTTAGTTCAGAAGCCATGTCCCATGGTGTGCTGCCCCATTCCAATTGTTGCAGCGCGTATGCACGTGTGGCCAATGAGTCGATGATTTCAGCGCAGCGGGTGGGCTCAAATACGCTGCCTCCCATGATGCTGTAAGTGTCGATGAAACGACGGCGGAAGTCATCGTTTTTCAGCAGGTTGGTGAAGATAGTCACAAATTGTATCTCTGCACGGATGCTCTGTCCTGAGTTGTATTGCCTGTCGAATGTGTAGTTGCGTTTGTTGGCAAAGTCATTAAATGAGTTCGACGTGTTGAAGGCAAAGTCGAGGTCGAAGGATACAAAGCGGAAACGCCCGTCGCCTTGGTGCATATAGCCCTTGAGGTTGTTCTGTGGCCAGTCGGTGCTGCCGAGATACATCTCCATGGCCATGTAGTTGGTGTATTCGTCGATATCCAGAATTTGTTTGATTTCATTGTAACTATCGGCAGAGGCAGCAGTTTTAGATAGTTCATAGAGCCTTAGGTATGAATCTTTTGTGCCGCATAGTTGGACGTATGAGGAGTCTGGATCCATCTCAAACATGTCTATCTCGTCGTCATCCCATCCCATGTTGGCATAGACGTAATGCTTGTTGTTGGGTTCCCGCATATTGAGCATGCCGATGTACTGACCGTTGATAAACTCATGAATGGGACGGTACGACTGTGCGTCGATGTCGATACCGGAGGTGAGGATAATCGATTCGATGGCAGGGTCTTTGAAACGGTCCCAGTTGTTGTTGCCACCATTGCGGATTTGCAGTGTGCGGTTGCGGATGTGTGGCTTTTCGTCGAAGAAGGGATAATCCAGGTTTTTATTGCCGCCTAATTCCTTGTTACCTTTCAGCTTGAAGGAGTGGGGCTCCCATGCACGGCTCCATCCACCGCACATCTCAAGGTTGACGTCTTGGTTGATGACGGCAGGCTCTCCCGGCAGCATATACGCAAAGTTGACAGGGCGCTCCCAGTCCATGTTCCAGTTGCAAGGTGAGGACTGCCCGTGACCGGGTACCCCACCAGTACCGCGTACCAGTACACCATGTTCGTCGCTGTAGAGGAAGTCGGGGTCTGAAATGACAGAAATCACCGGTCCCGTGTAGTTTTTGTCGCGCAGGATATAGGAGCGTGATGCAACACGGCTTGGGAGTTTACCGGTCTGGAAGAACCGGAAACGGTAGCAGGTGGTACGTGATACGACAAATCGCCCAGTGCTGCTTGCCATACCATTTGTCAGCGTGGGGAGTGTGCCGTCGGTGGTATAGCGTAGGGTGACACCTTCGGGCGTTTCTATTCTCACAGTGATGTTTCCTGTGAAGATTTGATCATTGTGTGATACCTTGGGGATGTCCAATTGTTGTGTGGCAAAATCACAGTTGTTGTTGGTGGTGCCGGGGGTGGGTGTGGCAGTGAATCCCCATTCCTCTCCACCGTCGGTCTTGCGCGCGTATGAGATACGCTCCATTGCTTCTGGAAAAGCTTGGCTTGTGATGAGTTGTCCGTTGGCATCGCTGATATAGATGGTGCCGCCATCGGTGTCGAGTTTGAAATTGGTGTTGGTATTGCTGAGGTGGGTGTTGTCGAACCATACCACCTTGTAACCATGTGCAGGAATGAAACCGAAACTGCTGGGGGCTTTCCATTTTTTCAGATTGGATGGGTCGTCGCTCATGTAGATGCCTGCCATTGTTACGGCATCGCTGGTGGGGTTGTACAATTCTATCCATCCGTCGAAATTGACTGATGGACTCCAGAACTGGTCAACGTTGGCCGACATGACTTCGTTGACGATTACATTCTCTGATGTAGGTGGTACAGCTGTCGCGGAAAGTGGCAGGATGCACAGTAGCCCAAGGAGCCATGAAAAATGATGATGCTTTGACATGTTCTTTTTAATAATCTCTTCTGATTGTTAGTAGATAATCCTGTTATATTTATAGTTCGTAGATAGTCAGTGAATAGGGTACGAGTGTCAGCGAGCCGTTGGAAGGTGTGACCGTACCTTGTATAGGCGTTGTTTGCTGGTCTTCAGGTTTTCCGTGGAATCCCTCGTATTTCATTGTTGAAGGCAAGGTGATGCCTTCGATTTTCAGTGTGAGGGTTGAGGGGAGGGCATTAACCACTTTCAGGTAGCGGCGCTTGCTCTTGCTATCCTCCACGATGCTTGCCACAATTCGGCGGCTGATGGCTTCGTCGGCACCGACAGTGCTCTCAATATATTGGTCGCCTCCGAAGACCGAAAACAAGCGCTGGGTGTCGTAACTGGGTGTGACACGTACCTCGGTATTGCTGAAATAAATCATGTCGGGGTTCCAGTTGTTGTGGCCGTCTTTTGCCAATAGGGGGGCGTAGGAAGTCATGGCCACTATATCGCCGTTGCGCTCGCAGTTGCACAGGTGTATGGCCTCGGCGAGTGCTGTCTCCACATTGCTTCGCTTGACGCGAGTACTGGCGGCATATTCACCAAGATAGACTTTAGGCATGGTGCGGTCGTAGTGGTCGTAATAGTCCTGGTGGTTGATAAACCAGCCTGTGCTCTCGTAATAATGCTCATCGACCATGTCGATGATATCTGCATGCTGGCGGGCGAAGTCCCACCCCTCGATGTAGTCGGCCGAGGGAGTGTGGAAAGGCCCTGCTGTTCCACAGACGATGATTTCGGGATATTTATCTTTGATGGTTTGGCATATCATCTCATAGCGCTCTTCAAATACCGTCGAGATGATGTCTTCGTTACCCACGCCTACATATTTCAGGTGGAATGGCTCGGGATGACCGGCGTCTGCACGCATCTTTGCCCATTTGCTGGTGGCAGGGTCGCCGTTGGCCCATTCTATCATGTCGAGGAATTCCTGGCAATAGGCTTTCATCTCTTCCATTGGGATGCCACCTTGCTGTCCGCCGTAGCCATCACTGTCATTGGCAGAGTTTTGACAGGGCACTCCGGCTGCCAATACAGGCAGTGGCTCTGCACCGATGTCCTCGCAGAACTGGAAATATTCGTAGAAACCCAAACCGCGTGTCTGGTGGTAGTTCCAGATGTTGAAGTCGGGTTTGCGATCCTGTAGTGGTCCCACGGTGTGGTGCCAGTGGTAAATGTTGTCGATACCGTCGCCGTGGGTCATACAACCGCCGGGGAAGCGCACAAATTTAGGATGTAGGTCGGCGATGACTTGTGCCAAATCACGGCGCAGGCCATTGGGGCGGTTGTGGAACGTCTCTTGCGGGAAGAGTGAAATCATATCGACAGCCACGGTATCTTTTTTCAGTGAGATGAGGCGCAACTGACATTTTGCTGTTTGCACACCACTTTTTGTCCGCTCTTTGCCCGATGTGGTCAGTGTGGCGGTATATTGCCTCCATCCTTCACCCTCAGTGACGAGTTTCTGTTCTGCCAGTACGGCACCGTCCTCTGTGACCAGTTGCACAAGCCACTTTTTCTTCTTTCCGTTGATGTTGAGGACATACATCGAGAATTTATAATCATTTCCTGGAGCACTATCGATGATACCATCCCATCCTTCGTTGCAGATGGTGTCGTTTACCATCAAGGCATAGTGGGGATTGTTCTCGCTCAGGGGGGTATCGGTGGCTATCTGGATGGGATGGGACGAATGCCAGGCAGTAGTGGCATTCCATTCCCTGCGATCTTTGTTGTTGTACTCAAAGTCGCGGTTTTGTATCAACTCCGCATACAGACCACCGTCGGCAGCATAACTGATGTCTTCGAAGAACACGCCAATCAGTTTGTCGCTAATGGCCTTTTTCTGTGAGGACTTAACAGTCAGCGTGGCATGGGCATCGGTGAGGCCCTTGAATCTTTCACCGTCATCGCCCATGCGCTCTGCACTTTTTTCACTGTCGCGTCGTAGCAGTTCGTGATGTGCGAGAAGGGAAATCAATTCACCTTGTGAGACGATGAATTCCTTTCCAAAGTAGTTCTTCCCATCCAGAGTCAGGGTGTCGCCTCCCCAGGCAATGTCGGAGATGCTGCTTTCACTGTCTTCTGAGAAATGACGGAAGTCTTTTGATGCCAAGACATACCGTTTCTCATCGCCCGACTTAAAGAAGATGTCGAATGAACCGTCGCTGCTCTCAAAGATAATAGGGCTCAGACAATTCTTCGTGCTCATACGGGGGTAGTCTTGTGGTCGCCAGGTAATCAGGTCGGGACTGTAGGCGGCGGCGAAACATGGCGTGTGGTCGTTCAATTGCCATACAGCACGCCAGGTGCCGTCGCTGGCATGTACCACCGACGGCTCATACATGCGTTTTTCTGCTCCCCACTGGCCATAGTCACTGGAGCACAGTTGACCGATATGGTGCCACACACCGTCGAAATCCCGGTATGCAGCATGCAGGCCTTCTCTTTCTCCGGGTGAGTAGATGAACAATTCACGTGGTATTTTGTCACCATCATTTTCGATGGCTTCCTCTTCGTCGATGACTTCCTCTTCGTCAATGGCTTCCTCTTCCTCGGTAATGACCTCTTGCGCACATAATACGGTAGGAACGACGAATGCTACTAAAAAAACAGCTATGATGGCTAATACTCTAATTTTCATGTCTGATGGGCGTATTCATACTATTTTCAGTACTCTGAAAGATAGTATTTTATAATAATGTTTGCAAAGGTAGTGATATTTTTTTATTTTTGAGTAACGTATGGTGGTTTTTTCAAAAAGTTGACATTTTATTAGAACTTTTCTTGAAATAATTTTCTTTGTTCAGTAATTTTTCATATTTTTGCTACTTGAAAAGAAAAACATAAACAAAAGTCAAAAAATATGGCATATCTAAACAAAAACAACATGATGGAAGGCGAGCAAGTAATTGCCCAGGCACGCTTTCATTACATGCTCTACTGGGTACCAGCTCTGCTTGTCTTATTGGCAATAGCGTTGCCCTTCATAAAGATAGGGGAGGATACACTGAAGATACGCTTGATTTTCAGTGGTGTTTTTCTGTTGCTTGCTCTCATCTGGGCTGTCATCATCAACAATGGCAAGCGGTTTATTCTCACCAACAAGCGCTTGATACTCAAGACTGGTATCATCATGCGTGAAAGCAATGAACTGATGCTGCGCAAATGTGAGGGTATCAAGGTGCGGCAGACAATCATGGGGCGAATACTCAATTATGGCGATGTGCAGGTATCTACTGGTGAAGAGGTGGATACTTTCAAATATATATGGAATCCCGTAGGATTCAGCACGAAAGTCAATGAGCAAATCGACAAAATAAGTAGTGCCGTGAATATGAAATCAAATAATACACCAATCGAAGAACAAGAAGAAAATAAATCACTAACTAAATCCAAAAAAAGATGAAAATAAGGTATTTTATCTCTATGTTGCTGCTTTCTGTGATGCTGCTTGCATGTGGCACCACAAATATAGTACCTGTCACAGGCCGTAAGCAGCGTATCAATGTGGACGAGGCATCGACATTGAGCCTCAGTAATCAAGAGTATCACAAATATATCCAACAAGCAAAACTCTCTACTAATGCCACCAATACGGCCTTGGTGAGAAGAGTGGGACAGAAACTGGCAAATGCTGTGGAAACCTACTTGAAAAACAATGGATATGCGGCAGAGGTCCAGAATTACAACTGGGAGTTTAATCTTGTAGCCGACAATCAAGCCAACGCTTTCTGTATGCCTGGTGGAAAAATCGTCGTATATGAGGGTATCTTACCTATCACTCAGACAGAGGCCGGACTGGCTATCGTGCTCGGACATGAAATCGCTCATGCCGTAGCTAAACATTCTGCTGAGCAGATGACCAAACAACAAAATTCTGAACTTCTTGGCGGTGTTGTCAATAGTGTGCTCGGGTCTGTGGCTGGTGCCAATACTGCTTCCACTTTATCCTCACTCTACGGACTGGGTTCACAGATGGCCACTCTGCATTACTCACGTAAGCATGAGAATGAAGCCGACCACATCGGACTGATTTTCGCTGCCATGGCAGGCTATGATCCCAACGAGGCACTGGTGTTCTGGCAGAGAATGGCTGCAAGTAGCAACAATAGTACGCCAGAATTCTTCAGTACACACCCCTCGGATGCCACACGTATCGCCAACATCCAGAAACTTTTGCCCAAGGCCATGCAATACTACAATTCTGCCACAGGCAAACCCAATACTACTACTACGCCGAAGACTTCAGGTACTTTCCGCGTGAAATAGATTGTTTTAATCAGTTCTTTAACTCATGATAGATTATTTATCTAATAATCCATGGCTGATATGGATTCTTGTTTCCATGGCCTGCCTTATCCTTGAACTCGGTTCGGGAGACTTGTTCCTGATGTGTTTCGCCATCGGTGCACTTGGCGGTTCTCTTGCTGCAGCATTGGGTGGTGGGGTCATCTTGCAAATCATCGTAATGGCCATTTGTTCACTTCTCAGTGTCTATTTCATCAGGCCTATCGCTCTGAAATACTTACATAAGAGCGACGAAAATCGGGTCAGCAATGCCGATGCCCTCATGGGTAGGGAAGGTCGTGTGTCGCAGACCATAGAGGCTGATGGATATGGTAGAGTAGCCATCGATGGCGACGACTGGAAGGCCGTTTCCGAAGATGGAGAACGTATCGAAAAAGACTCAAATGTCATCGTGGTGGGACGTGAAAGCATAATTATCACAGTCAGAAAAGCATAAAAAGTATCGTTTTTTTAAATATATTTTTTTTTAAGATGGAGAATATGCCAGTATCAACAATTGTCATCATAGCAGTCATTATACTGCTGATCATCTTCATTAAGAAGACATTGGTTATCATCTCACAGTCGGAGACAAAGATTGTGGAGCGTCTCGGTAAATATCATGCCACACTCAAGCCAGGTATTAATATCATCATTCCATTTATTGATAGTGCCAAGACTATCGTCACATATCGGGGTGGAAGATACAGTTATTCCAACACCATCGACTTGAGGGAGCAGGTCTATGATTTTGATAAGCAGAATGTGATTACCAAGGATAATATCCAGATGCAGATCAATGCGTTGCTCTATTTCCAGATTGTAGATCCTTTCAAGGCTGTCTATGAAATCAACAACTTGCCCAACGCCATCGAAAAACTTACACAGACCACTCTGCGTAATATTATCGGTGAACTTGAGTTGGACCAGACGTTGACTTCGCGCGACACCATCAACTCCAAATTGCGCACCGTACTCGATGATGCCACCAACAAATGGGGCATCAAAGTCAATCGTGTGGAACTCCAGGATATCATGCCACCACAAAGTGTGCTGCAGGCCATGGAGAAACAGATGCAGGCAGAGCGTAACAAACGTGCTGTCATCCTGACCAGTGAGGGACAGAAGCAATCGCAAATCCTTCAGTCGGAAGGTGACAAGACGGCGATGATTAACCGTGCTGAGGCACAAAAACAGCAGGCTATCCTTGAGGCCGAGGGTGTAGCCCAGGCTCGCATCAGGAAGGCTGAGGCCGAGGCTATAGCCATCGAGACCGTCACCAAGGCGGTTGGCGACACGACAAATCCAGCCAATTACCTCCTGGCACAAAAGTATATACAAATGATGCAGGAACTTGCCGCCGGACAACAGTCTAAGACTGTCTTCCTGCCCTACGAGGCTTCCAATTTGCTCGGTAGCTTAGGTGGCATCAAAGACCTTTTTAAACAATAAGACCACTTTAATTTTAAAGTCGGCTTCATCAAACCACTGTAGGGGCATACTTCATGTATGCCCACAATCTATGCAATTGTTAGCGCACAATAGTTTTAATCGTAATCATATGAATATCTGCATATTTGCCGGGGCACGTCCCAATTTCGTAAAAGTGGCTCCAATTATCAGGGCTATCGATAAAGCCCGTGAACAAGGTAGGGATATCAACAGCCAACTGCTCTATGCCGGACCAGAAAATGACCCGACATTGGAACAGTCGTTGTTTGATGACTTGCAAATACGCCGCCCTGATGTTTTTTTGGGGGTGGACTGTGAGAGCCTGAACGAACTGACAGGACGTGTGATGGGCGAATTTGAGCAGTATCTCCAGACGCATCCTACTGATGTGGTGATTGTAGTCGATGACTTGGCATCTACCATGGCAGCGGCTATCGTCACTAAAAAACAGGGGGTGCGCCTGGCACATTTGGTGGCTGGCACACGTTCCTTCGACATCAATATGCCCAAGGAAATCAACCGACTGGTCATCGATGGACTCTCCGACCTACTTTTCACTGCTGGCGAGGGCGCTCGTCAGGCAGTAACCCGCGAGGGTGCGCAACTTTCGCAGATTTATATGGTAGGAAACATCTTGATGGATACACTGCGATTTAATTATTCCCGACTGAAGAAACCTGAGTTGATGGATACCTTGGGACTCCAGGAGCAGCAGTATATCGTCTTTACACTCAACCGGAAGGCACTGATAGCCGACAAACAAAATCTGCGAGAAATGCTCAAAGCAATGGTAGAAGCTTCTGCTGTTGTGCCTGTTGTGGCTCCACTTCGTGGAATGGCAAAGAAAACGGTGGAGGAGCAACTGGCAACTATCAATGCGCCATTGCAGTCATTCCATATTGTCGAACCCCTTGGATATTTACAGTTTGGGTATCTGACGGCTCATGCTAAAGGCATAGTTACCGATTCTGGGAATGTGGCCGAGGAAGCTACTTTCAACGGTGTGCCATGTATCACACTCAATAGTTATACAGAACACATCGAAACAGTCAGACAGGGCACGAATGTCTTAGTGGGTGAAAATCCAGCCCGATTGGCTGAAGCACTAAGCGAAATGACTGCTGGAAAATGGAAAGCCGCAGCTCTTCCCGACAGATGGGATGGTCGCTCTGCCGAGCGCATCGTACAAATTTTGTTGCAGATGGAAAAAAGTTAGGAGTTAGAAGTTAGAAGTGTGTCGATATAACGATATTACGATATAACGATATAACGAAAATTTTAAATCTTCAATGTTCAATCTTCAATTTTCAATTTTCCATCTTCAATCTTAATGGTATTGTCCCTTTAACTCCCCTTTAACTCCCCTTTAACTCCCCTTTAACTCCCCTTTAACTCCTCTTTAACTCCTCTTTAACTCCCCTTCAATTTCCAATTTACTTAAACTCATCCCTCTCCACTGAGAGCTGGACGCTGAAATTGGGCGAAAAATTGTATTTGACGGCGGCGCCGATGCGGTCGCGCAGCTCACCCATGTCATAGAGAGGGTAGGGCGTAAATCTATGGAATTTGTTGTTATCCACAAGGGATTTCTGCGCATATAGGTAGGCTTCCCAGTGCTCATCGAATTGATAGCCAAGCACCGCTGAAACACCTGCGTCGCGGTAGGAGTCGTGTGCCCAATAGACATTGTTTAAATATCCTCCAACAGCAAGCGACAACTTGTCGGTTAGGGGCATGGCATACATAGCAGAGATGTTTTGTGAAAAACCTGCTCCATGGCGGGCATGTTTGCCAAATTGTGCAAACACCGAAGCACCTACATTCACGTTGAGCCCTTTATGTAAGTCCCACCAATACCATCCTCCCCACGACAGGGGATACATGCCAATGGGCATCACATGTCCGTTGAGTGTAAGGGGTGGCAGGTGAAGTGAGTCTCGGTGCTGATACAAAAAATCACTGTCAAACCGATTGGGCATGGCATAATCAATGGAATGGGTTCCGGCAGTTCCACTTACAGTATGATCTAAATCGTAGATTACGTTTGTATCGGTAACAGTTTCTGCTCCTTCTGAAACAGAAATACCGCCAGTAGGTTCCTGGGCAAATACACCAAGGCACCCTGATATCGCCAATGTAAAAATCAATAATATTCGTCTCATATGCTGCAAATATAGAGATTAACACCACAACCACCAAATTTTTAAAACTATTTTAGGTATTATTAAAACCAATTCAGTCCTTTTATGTGATACTAAATATTTGATACATAGAATTTGGTAATATGTTTTTTTCTATTTTTGTGGCGAATTGATGATGTTCTGGCGTCATCTACGATCTCACTGGACGTAAGTAGCAACAAATGCCCAAGAAAGGTATTTATATCCAAAATGGCAGGAAGTACGTGGTACGATGAATGCACGAGGGAATTTCCTACGAGGATTTCTTTTTTCAAATGGATTCAGCAAATAATCCTTGATTTTTTTTGCTGATAGCCGAAAAAGTGTTAACTTTGCACCAAATTTACAAGAAGGGCGTTTAGCTCAGCTGGTTTAGAGCATCTGCCTTACAAGCAGAGGGTCGGCGGTTCGAATCCGTCAACGCCCACAACTAAAGTGACAGTCCGAGAGGGCTGCAAAGATTTTGATATAAGAAGATAGTCACAGATAGATATAGAATATTAGTATAATTAGAGTACGATAAGCACAACATTCAACTCTCACTAATCCCTTCCTTTTACATCACTTTTAATTTTAAAAAGCCTTCACCTCTGGGTGATACAAGTGAAGCGTTTATACAACTTTTAGATACCTTTTGTTCCAACACAGGAAAATTATTTCATTCATGGTCAGCGTAGATACATTAACCGCCATTTCTCCTATTGATGGGCGATACAGAAGCAAAACTGATGCCCTTGCGGCATTTTTCTCCGAAAAAGCATTAATCAAGTATAGAATACGTGTAGAGATAGAGTATTTCATTGCTCTATGCGAATTGCCGTTGCCCCAACTGAAGGATTTCGACAAGCAGCTGATTCCTCGCCTGCGTGCCATCTATCAGGATTTTTCATCCGAGGATGCCTGTCGTGTGAAAGAAATTGAGGGTATCACTAATCATGATGTGAAGGCAGTGGAGTATTTCATCAAGGAAAAACTCGATGCCATCGGAGGTTTTGGACCATTCAAGGAATTTGTGCATTTCGGATTGACATCACAGGATATCAACAACACTTCTGTACCTCTGACCATCAAGGATGCCCTCCGCGAAGTTATTGAGCCACAGGTGGAAGAACTTATCTCGCAGTTGGAGACCTATGCTCAGGAGTGGCAAGATGTGGCTATGCTGGCTAAAACACATGGACAACCGGCATCTCCCACCCGGTTGGGAAAGGAAGTGATGGTGTATGTCTATCGTCTGCGTCGCCAACTTGATTTGTTGCGCCAGTGCCCACTTACTGCTAAGTTTGGCGGTGCCACAGGCAACCTCAATGCCCACCATGTGGCTTATCCGACCATTGACTGGCGGCAATTTGCCAACAGTTTTGTGGCAGAGAAGTTAGGTCTGGAGCGTGAACAATATACCACACAGATTAGTAATTACGATTGTCTCGGTGCTGTGTTTGATGCCTTGCGCCGTATCAATACCATCATCATCGACCTCGACCGTGATTTCTGGATGTATATCTCCATGGAGTATTTCAAGCAGAAGATTAAGGCAGGCGAGGTGGGCTCCAGTGCGATGCCTCATAAGGTGAATCCTATCGATTTTGAAAATTCTGAGGGTAACCTTGGTATCTCTAACGCTATCCTCCAGTTCCTTGCAGCCAAACTGCCAGTAAGCCGTTTACAGCGCGACCTGACCGACTCCACAGTGCTGCGCAATGTAGGTGTTCCCTTCGGACATACTGTCATTGCTATCCAAAGCACATTGAAGGGACTCCGCAAATTGATTCTCAACGAACCAAAATTGCAAGAAGACTTAGAGGAAAACTGGGCTGTTGTGGCTGAGGCTATACAGACTATCTTGCGTCGTGAGGCATACCCCAATCCCTACGAGGCACTCAAACAACTTACACGCACCAACCAGCGTATCACAGAGAAGACAATACATGATTTCATCGCTACGCTGGATGTTTCCGACGATGTGCGCCAGCAACTCATGGCAATCACCCCATCCAATTATACAGGAATTTAGACTTTAGTTTTTTAGACTATCTCATTATATTTTATTAGTAAGCTTTTTTCAAAGAAACACTCAAAAACACATAAAAATGGACATCGAAAACGACAACAAGCAAGAGGGCATGACCCCAGAGCAGAAAGATGGTGGCCGCGAAGGTTATCAGTCTTCAGGACAATCAGAGAATTATTCAAGAGACTATCACAATGGCGCACGCCCACAGCGTCCACGTATTCACACACAGCGTGCTTACAGCACGGATAAACAAAATAATGATGAGGGTGGCTTCCGACCAGAGGGATTCGGTTCGAGTCTTCAGTCTGGTCAGCAGCAGCGCCCCTATCGTCCACGTTATAATAATTCCGACCAGCAGGGCGGCTACCAGCCTCGTCAGCAGGGTGGCTACCAGCCCCGTCAGCAGGGTGGTTACCAGCCTCGTCAGCAGGGTGGCTACCAACCCCGTCAGCAGGGTGGTTACCAGCCTCGTCAGCAGGGCGGCTACCAGCCTCGTCAGCAGGGTGGTTATCAGCCTCGTCAAGAAGGTGGCTATCAGCCTCGTCAGGAAGGTGGCTACCAGCCCCGTCAGCAGGGCGGCTACCAACCCCGTCAACAGGGTAGCTATCAGCCTCGTCAGCAGGGTGGCTACCAGCCTCGTCAGCAGGGTGGTTATCAGCCTCGTCAGCAGGGTGGTTATCAGCCTCGTCAGCAGGGTGGCTACCAACAGCGTCAGGGCGGTTACCAACAGCGTCAGGGCGGTTACCAGCAGCGTCAGGGTGGTTACCAGCAGCGTGGTTATGGCTATCGTCAGCATACGCCAGACTACGATCCCAATGCAAAATACAGCTTGAAGAAGCGCATCGAGTATAAAGAGGAGACTATTGACCCCAATGAGCCCATCCGTCTGAACAAATTCCTTGCCAATGCAGGTAAGTGCAGCCGTCGTGAGGCAGATGCTTTCATCCAGGCTGGTGTGGTGACTGTCAACGGACAAGTGGTGACAGAATTAGGTACAAAGATTTTGCGTACCGATGAGGTGAAATTCCATGATGAGCCGGTGAAATTGGAGAAAAAGGTGTATGTCCTTCTCAATAAACCCAAGGATTATGTGACAACAAGCGACGACCCACAGCAGCGTAAGACTGTGATGGACCTTGTCAAGGACGCATGTCCCGAGCGTATCTATCCTGTAGGCCGTCTGGACCGTAACACCACAGGTGTGCTATTGCTTACCAACGATGGCGACTTGGCCAGTAAACTCACCCATCCTAAGTTCTTGAAGAAGAAGGTATATCACGTCTTCCTCGACAAGAATGTCACAGCTCACGATATGGCTCAGATAGCCGAGGGTATCACTCTCGACGATGGCGAAATACATGCCGATGCTATTGAGTATGCCAGCGACACCGATAAGAGTCAGGTGGGTATAGAAATCCACAGCGGAAAAAACCGCATCGTGCGCCGCATTTTCGAAAGCTTAGGTTATCGGGTGGTGAAACTCGACCGCGTGCAGTTTGCTGGATTGACCAAGAAAAACGTTCGTCGTGGCGACTGGCGCTATCTCACTGAGAAGGAAGTGGATATGCTCCGCATGGGTGCATTCGAGTAATCTCAAGAAAATATTAATAAAAATCAATGAAAATGGAAAAAATGCGTAGAACAAAAGTCGTCGATGTGCTCAGGAGCACCGCTTTCGGGACGACTGTCAATGTCAAAGGGTGGGTACGTACTCACCGTAGTAGTAAATCTGTGGATTTTATTGCACTGAATGACGGTTCTACTATTAATAATGTTCAGGTGGTGGTTGACCCCTCCACCATTGATGAGAATATCCTCAAGCAGGTGACCACAGGGTCGTGCATCAACGTTGTTGGTGAACTGGTGGAAAGTGTTGGCTCAGGTCAGGCTGTGGAGGTGAAATGCCAGGAAATCGAAATCTATGGACTTTGTGGTAACGACTATCCCATGCAGAAAAAAGGACAGAGTTTCGAGGTAATGCGTAAGAATGCACATCTGCGCTTGCGTACCAACACCTTTGGGGCTGTCATGCGTATCCGCCATAATATGGCCATTGCCATCCACGACTATTTCCATAAGCATGGCTATTTTTATTTCCATTCACCGATTATCACAGGTAGTGACTGTGAGGGTGCAGGACAGATGTTCCAGGTGACAACCAAGAACCTCTATGACCTGAAGAAGGACGAGAAGGGTAGTATTATCTACGACGATGACTTCTTTGGCAAGCAAACCTCACTCACCGTGAGCGGACAGTTGGAGGGTGAATTAGGTGCCACAGCCTTAGGCGCTATCTATACCTTTGGTCCTACATTCCGTGCCGAGAATTCCAACACGCCACGTCACCTCGCCGAGTTCTGGATGATTGAGCCAGAGATTGCATTCATCGACCTCGACGACTTGATGGACATTGAGGAGGATTTCATCAAGTATTGCGTGCAGTGGGCTCTTGACTATTGTCAGGATGACTTGGCTTTCCTCAACAAGATGATTGACAAGACACTTATCGAGCGACTGAAGTCGGTGCTGGCAGGTTCCTTCGTACGTCTGCCCTATACCGAGGGTATCAAGATTCTGGAGGAGGCTGTGGCCAATGGTCGTAAGTTTGAATTCCCTGTCAGCTGGGGTATGGATTTGGCCTCTGAGCATGAGCGTTATCTTGTCGAGGAGCATTTCAAACGTCCTGTCATCATGATTGATTATCCTAAGGATATCAAGGCCTTCTATATGAAGATTAATGAAGATGGCAAGACTGTACAGGGCACCGATGTGCTCTTCCCGCAAATTGGCGAGATTATCGGTGGCAGTGTGCGTGAGGAGAACTACGACAAGCTGATGGGTGAGATTGAGCGTCGTCATATCCCGATGAAAGATATGTGGTGGTATCTCGACACCCGTAAGTATGGCACATGCCCACATGGTGGCTTCGGACTCGGTTTTGAGCGGTTGCTGCTGTTTGTGACAGGTATGCAGAACATTCGCGACGTCATACCTTTCCCACGTACACCAAAGACAGCTGAATTCTAAAAATTCAGAATTCCAGGACAAAATTCAGGGCACTCCATTGCTGGGGTGCCCTTATATTGCCCTCTGTCGGATAGATATGGCATTGACTCTCAAGAGAGGGCAGTCTTTCGCCATTATGATGGGTCGATTATTTCGCTGCAAAAGTAGATATTATTTCCATATCTACCTAACAATAAATGTATTTTCTTGCAGGTAATATTGTTATTTTCGCTTTTCTTGACGGGAGTGTAAAATAAAGGTTTGCGTTTTATGGCAAACCTTTTATTATGAAATCGGTTTATAGAGGTTTTGCCAGTCGGATGCCCTCTTCTTCGATGACTATCACTTTTCGCTTGTATAGGTCGCCGATAGCACGTTTCAACGTTTTTTTACTCACACCGAATACCTCGCGGATGATGCCGGCATCGGTCTTGTCACCGTAGGGGCAACGCCCACCATGAGCGATGAGGTAGTCCATGAGTGTGTCGGCGAAATCTATGGTCTGCTGTCGGCCAGAAGGTTGGAGCATCACGTCGATTTTCCCGTCTTCTCTCACTACATCCACATATCCCTTTGTGCGTTCTCCCACATGGATGTCACGGTAGATTTGGTTGGTGTAGATTTGACCTGGATATTGGTTGTCAACAATGACCTTAAATCCCAGTTCAGTGCGCTGCCATACCAGCAAATCCACGCTATCGTTGTGTCGGTAGGGGGCCATGTCGTGGTTGAGGTATTTCTCAACTTTGGCTGATGCCATCAGGCGGTAGCTCTCTTCATCCACATGGACGTGTACAATGTGGTGGGAACCTTGCACCATCCTGTTTTTCTGCTCACGGAATGGACAGAAAAGGTCTTTCATCAGCCCCCATTTCAGGAAAGCGCCATATTTATTGGTCCATGCCACTTCAAGATAGGCGAAGTCGCCCACTTTGGCCAAGGGGTGCTCTGTGGTGGCCACAAGGCGCTCTTCTTGGTCGAGATAGACAAATACTTCGATTTCATCACCGATTTTCAGGCCTGCGGGCACATATCTTGCGGGCAGCAGGATGTCGCCATTGTCGAATCCATCAAGATAGACACCGAAATCGGCTTTCCTTACCACAAGAAGGCGATTATATTCGCCTAATTTGATTCCTTTCATCACTTTTCGTTGGTTATTACTTATTCAAGTTTCGTAAAATGATAGATATCTTTTCTCGCTTTTTTATCCTGAATTATAGAATTTTTGTCAATACAATGACAGTTTCCGTAATTTAATTCTCAAATTCTCTAATTCGTGACATTAAATTTTCGTGTTGATTGGTGCCATTCGTGGTCGCATCTGCAAATACTCTAATTTGTGACACCCTCTGTTATAGCGTTTTTCGATGTCTCACCCTCGATAATGCCGTCGCGCAGGCGGATGGTACGGTCGGTGAGCTTGGCCAGTTCTTCGTCATGCGTGACGATGACAAAGGTCATGCCATAGCGGTCGCGGAGATCGAAGAAGAGTTGGTGTAGCTCGGCTTTGTTGTGTGAGTCGAGGCTGCCCGATGGCTCATCTGCCAGGATGACGGAAGGCTCGTTGATGAGTGCTCGTGCCACTGCCACACGTTGTTTCTCACCACCGGAGAGTTGGTTGGGCTTATGGTGGGCACGGTCGGTCAGTCCCATGAATTCCAACAATTCGATAGCCTTTTTACGAGCTATAGAGGGATTAACGCCAGCGATGTAGGCGGGAATCATAATGTTTTCTATGGCGGTGAACTCTGGCAGCAGTTGGTGGAATTGAAAAACGAAGCCGATATGCTTGTTGCGGAACTCTGCCAGTTTGTTGGTAGAGAGTCCCGCTGTTTCTACACCGTCGATGACCACTTCACCACTGTCAGCGTGGTCCAAGGTGCCGATGATTTGAAGCAGGGTGGTCTTACCGGCTCCGCTGGGGCCGACGATGCTCACGATTTCTCCTTTGTTAATATCTATGTCGATGCCCTTGAGCACTTGCAGTGAACCAAAACTTTTCTTAATGCCTCTTGTATGAATCATTGTGAGTTGATGAGTTTATGAAACTTCACCCCCGACCCCTCTCCAAAGGGTAGGGGAGTGGTTTGTTTATGCTTTTATTTCAATTTGCAAAAATAACTAAAGCTGAGAGAAGTGCAAAATAAAAATGAGATTATTTTGCTGAAGATGCCTGTCGGGGGATGTGAGGTGCCTATCCATGTAGCCAAAGGGCAAATTGACTCCATGATAAAGTGAGGGATGGATAAGGATATTCTAAATGAAGGTTATTAATAGCAGCCTTAAATCCAAGGAACATATCATTACCTTCAATATCCTCCAAGTTGCATATGAGAATATGGTTCCGGAAAAGTGAGTCCACTAAACTGTCGTCCTCGTTTTGAAAAAATAGGGTGATGTTGAACGATTCATTGGGTTGCAAAATTTTGACAAAGAAGTGGGGGACAAGAACATAATCTGAGTTGTTTTCAATATTCGCATCCCAAACAAAGAAGGCCAAACTGAAATCACCATATCTCCGTTTGAGTTTTTTCTTTATCAATTGTTTCATAGGCATGCTATTCACATCATCCTCTGTGAACATCATCACTTGCGAGGTTGCAGATATGTTTCTTACTTGATAGTTTAGACAACAAACCGTATCAACTTCTGTACCGTTTGCCGAAACGTAATACTTTTGCGTTTCCACACTTATATCTTGGCCATATAAAGAAGATGATATTGAAATAAAAAAATAAAATAGAATTTTTTTCATAGTGACATTTTCAATTTTCAATCTTCAACGTTTTCCGAACCATGGTCTGGCTCTGAGTGAGCGCATCCGGCTCCGTGCCGAAAGTCACGGTGACATTCGGCGCCGCGACATAGTACTCCACACCGAGATCTCCAAAATTCCTTTCAACACGATAGTCTTTATTCGGGGCTAAAAACATGAATGTGAGTTTTTTCAACCTTTTTCAGGTGCAGTGACTTTGCTTCTTCTGTAGTTAGAGACCTTAATTTATCTGCTTTCTTCTCTGAGTTTTTCAGTAATTTGTACCTAATATTCCTGCGTCACCGTTTTTGGCTTTGCCGGACGCCCGCGCTTTGGCGTGGCGGATTTCTTCTTTGACAC
>OMXV01000073.1 GCA_900315075.1 uncultured Prevotellaceae bacterium
AAATGGTATGTAGCAGGACTGAACGCGGAAAAGGAGACGAAGAAACTGACGCTCAAGTTGCCCCAGTTGGCAGGTCAGACTGTTGACTACTATACTGATAATGCTGAAGGTTATGCAGTAAAGACCCAACTGAAGGTAGATAAGAAAGGACAGGCCAAAGTGGTGATACAGCCGAATGGAGGTATCATCTTGAAGTGAAAAGAGAGAAGTGAAAAGAGAGAAGTGAAAAGAGAGAAGTGAAAAGAGAGAAGTGAAAATTAAGAAAAGGGGGCGAGCCTATTTTGGCGCAGCCCCCATTCATATTCACTATTGTTTTAATTTGAAAGAATTTTCGATACTGTGTAGTTCTTCATAGAACGCCTTGTCAACTTTCAAGCGCTGTTCGATGGTAGAACAGCTATGAATCACTGTTGAGTGGTCGCGTCCGCCAATGAGCTGTCCGATACGTGCAGCAGGCATCTTGGTGTATTTCTGAGCCAGATACATAGAAATCTGACGCACAATGACGTAATCGCGTTTGCGTGACTTACTGAATACATTCTGCTGGGTCACTTTATAGTGGTTGCAAACCTTCTCCAAAATATCGTCGATAGTCAGAGGTTTGTTGTCCACCTTTACAGCACGCTTGATGATGCGCTCAGCTAGTTGCATGTCAACACTGGTGTTATAGACAATCGAGTAAGCCATCAGTGAATTAACCACACCTTCTAAGTCACGAACAGAACCGTTGGCTGTTTCTGCAATAAACTGGATAACATCCTCAGGAATCTGCAGTCCGTCACGCTTGCACTTGGCATGAAGGATATCGATGCATAGCTGAATATTGGGTTTCTCCAATTCGGCAATCAGTCCACAAGCAAAACGCGTCAGAAGGCGGTCCTTTACACCCATTAAGTCAATGGGAGGACGGTCAGAGGCCAGTATAATCTGCTTGCCCAGACGGAACAGATGGTCGAAGATATGGAAGAAAGTGTCGAGCGTTTTCGTGGCGTTGGCCCATTCTTGTATGTCATCAACTATCAGTACGTCGATGGTCTGATAGAACTGGATGAAGTCGTTGACAGTGTTTTGGCGAACAGCATCAGTGTATTGCACTTGGAAAAGGCGAGCAGATACATATAGTACTCGCTTGCGTGGGTACATTTCCTTGCATTTGACGCCGATGGCGTTGATAAGATGTGTCTTACCGCAACCAGAAGGTCCGAACACAAAAAACGGATTAAAGGTTGAACGACCAGGATGCTCGGCAATAGATAGTCCGACTGTGCGGGGCAATTTATTGCTGTCGCCCTCGATGAATGCCTGGAATGTCTTATGGATATCCAACTGCGGATCGAGATCCTGGGGTAGGGCAGCGTCTAATTGTGTTGGGGCCTTGTTACCACGAGTGATAGCCTGAGGCTGTTCGATATTGACGGGCTCACTGCCTTCTTCTTCAATCGTCAGTTTGTGGGCTTTGTCAACTACGATGCGATACTTCAGCTGTATGTTCTTGCCGAAGCAGCGACACAGTACCTTTCCTAATAGAGCCACATAGTATTGCTCCAAATACTCATACACATACCTGCTTGGTACTTGTATGAGAAGGGTCTGGCTTTCTTCATCGTACTTCTCGAATACGATGGGCGCGAACCAGGTTTTATATTGCTGCTCTGTGACGTTTTCCCTGATGAGATGTAGGCAGTCGTCCCAAAGCGCCTTTGGAGTTTTTTCCATGCGGCGTTATACTTATTTAATTATTAATAAACTAATCTCGTTAAAGATTATAGTTCTCGTTTTCAAGTGCAAAGGTCGCAATTATTTTTGACATATGCAAATCTATGTTTATGAACACTTTTTGTTCTGCAGGTCGTAACTTGCTAATAATTGGGTACTTATGAGGGAATAATAATGCTGCGAGATATTTTCCTCTTTCGTAATTGCAAGTTTTTGTCTATCAGTGTTTTGTGAAAAACTGCACACCGTTTTTGAGGTGTGCAGTTTTTATCTGTTGCCAGTTTCGAACATAGTTAATATCAGACACTTCCGTTTACTGTGTGAAAACATATTGCACTAATACTCATTATTTAGACAAAATAAAAATTAGTAATTTTTTTACTGCAATTTATTTGCCGAAAACCGAAAAACGTACATAGCGTTTCGGGTGCTTCTTGAAGTCCTTCAGCAGGGAGTCAGCATCCGCAGCTGTATTGCTCAGATTGGTATAGAGTGTTGCGTCGCGCATCAAGAGTCCGAGGGTGCCTTCGTTGCTATTAAGTTTGCGGCTCATCTCTTCCACATTGGCCAATGTCTGGTTAACCTTTTCCGTCATAGCTGCTACGTCGATAGCTGCCAGATTGGTAGTAAACTGCTGAGTATTGCCCAATACACTGTCAGCTTTGACCAGCATAGGAGGAACACTGCGTCCCAGACTGGATGACAGCGCGCGCAGGTCAACGCTGGTGCGATTTAAGTTAGCGGTCATACCTTCTACGTTATGAAGGGTGTTGGCCAGAGCAGGATCGGCCAATAGCGTGTTCAGACTGGTAAGAATGGAGTCGAGTTTTGGCATCATTGCCTCGATGGTTGGCATCATCTCTGCCACCTTGCCCATCATGCCCAACTCTACATGTCCCATGATTGTGTCGCCCTGCTCTAATATCTGCAGTGGGTTCTTGCCCAGCACCAAGTTGATTTTGATGTTGCCCAACAAGTCGCTGGCAATGACAGCCTCTGAGCCTATAGGAATTCGCATCTGTTTGTCAACTCCTACCTTGGCCACAATCTTATTACCATGTTTAAAGTCGTATTTGACTTCTTCCACAACACCTATTTTGAACCCATTAGCATAGACTGGTGATGATTGTGACAGTCCGCTGGCGTCTGAGAACTGCAGGTAGTAGGTGTGCGATTTTGAGAAAATGCTCAAGCCCTTGAGGAAATTCAGTCCCCAGTAGAGCACTACTAATGCCACGATGGCTACACAGGCTATCTGTACTTCTTTTGTAAAGAACTTCATATTCTATATATTATTGTTTGTTTTTGTTTGCTCTGAATTCACGGATGGCGGCTCGTGTGTCTATTTTTTTGTCACCCCTGAAGGCGATGATGAAAGCCTCAGGAAAATTGCCCACCAAGTTCTCGCGCACCTTCACGATCTCGTCATAATCGGAACTTTTACCTACCGTGTATTTGAAAAATCCACCTTCCTCAAAACACTCTGCTTTGCCTTGTCCGTTCAGTTTTGACTTGCTGAATTTCTGTCGTGTGGTACTTGCTACAATCTGCACCTTAAAGATGAGGGTGGAGTCTTTGGTTTCCTTAACGACTTCAGTTTCAGCTACGGGTTCTGGTATTGCTGGTTCAGGTTGTGTCTGCACTTGAACGCTGGCTTTTGCCTTCTTTTCCTTGGGTTGTGGTTCCTGTTGTGCCGTTTCTTCTTGTGGCACGATGGTGGGAATACTCACTTCCTGCGTCTGCTCAGCCTGATAAGGCATAGTAACATTGGTGTCGTACCTGCGCTTATAGTCCAGAAAAGCTTGATAGATGCCGTAGCCCAATCGGTCGATACCATCCGAACTGTTCAGATAGCGTTCTTCGTCAGGGGTTGTGATGAAACCTAATTCAATTAGACAACTAGGCATTGATGTTTCGCGGAGTACGAGGAATCCTGCCTGCTTGACACCTTTGTTCTGGCGGTTGGCAGAAGCACAAGCTCGTTTTTGAACATATTTCGCCAGTTCTACACTTTGTGCCATGTTCTTGTCTTGCATAAACTCAAACATAATATAGCTCTCGCTGGAGTTGGGATCGAATCCCTCGTAACGCTGTTTATAGTCTTTCTCAATCAGAATGACGGAGTTCTCACGCTTAGCCACATCCAGATTAGTGGCAGCGCGGTGCATGCCAAGTGTGTAGGTCTCCATACCTCTTACCGTCTTGCCACGTGGCACAGCATTGGTGTGAATAGACACAAACAGGTCGGCCTTGTTTTTGTTGGCAATATCGGCACGGGTATGCAACGGAATGAACACGTCTTTCTTTCGTGTATATATCACTTTCACGTCGGGGCAGTTGCTTTCAACATATCTGCCAAAGGCCAATGATACATTCAAATTGATATTCTTTTCCATTGAGAAAGTACCCTTGGCTCCAGCATCGTGGCCACCATGTCCAGCATCAATCACCAACGTGAATTTCTTGTTTGCAGCAGATAATGCTACTGCAAATCCTATGGTTATCCATATTAGAACTAGTATCCTATTCTTCATATTTTCTTATTCAAGGGTGCAAAATTAACTATTTTCCATCAAATACAGGCACTTATGCGTTCATTTTATCATTTATTAAATGTAATTCAACGCCCGCACCCTCGCAATCAGCCCCCATAGGAGGATTTTGTTTCGTCAGTGTGAGATCAATTGTTTGTATAGCAGGGAAACTCTGGTTTATGGCATTGACAATGCGCCCTGCCACATGTTCCAACAGGGCTGAGGGCTTTTGAATTTCCTCTTTCACGAGTTGGTAGATAGTGGCATAGTTCAGTGTGTCATTCACATCGTCAGTTTGTATAGCCTTCGTGATGTCATAGCCAATACGGAGTGACACCAGAAAGTTTGCACCAACATTCCGTTCCTGTGGCATCACACCATGGCAAGCATGGAAGCAAGCCTCTTTTATAAATATGTATGAACGATTAATTTTCACTTTCTTCTGTTTCTTCGCTACTTCCTGGCACATATTTCTTCAGTGCACGTTCCACACCAACTTTCCAGGTGTTGATACTCTCAGACTTCAGTTGCAGGGAACTGACCAACTTGATGACATGGTCGATAGGCATACGATAGCGCAATACGCCAGAGATGAGTTTTGCATAGTTCCAATACTCAGGGTTGAACTTCTCGGAGAGTCCCTCAACGGTGGTCTTGTAGCCTCGCTTGTTCTCAAACTGGAAATCGTAACGGCGTGAACCATCTTCGTTCACCTGTTTGATAATCTTCCCCTTAGTAACGGCTTTGGGTAAAAGAATACCTTCGTCGTCGTCCTGAAGGCCTGTGAAGATTTCATAAGGATAGCCATTCAGCAGTCCTACGAAAGCCACCCATTTCTCTTTGTTGTTCTGAAAACGTACGACGTCGCACTCCAATTCCCTCGGACGAATTTCGGTTACCTCAGGTCGCCATGTGTCAGATTGCTGTTTTCTCAGTTCGGCAACGTCATGTGCCAAATCGCCAACAAGTTTCCCCAAACGGCTGGCTGGCGACTGCTCCGTGAAGCGTCCGTCAGCATCTTTCTTGGCATATTTCTCAACCCACACACGGGCTGTTAGTTCATCACCGCCAAAGTAGGCTAAAGAGGCTCTGAAGACCTCGTCATATGAATAAATATGTTTCGTTTCCATTGTTGTTTGTTGTCTATTTTCTGCAAAGGTAATAAGATTAAACGAGATATCAAATATTTTTTTCGGAAAACTTGCAATAAAATTTTTAAAGAAAAGTTTTCCGAATTGGAAAATTCTTCGTACCTTTGAGGCATGAAGAATCTGACAACACGGCGAACCATTCGCCAATACAGCAATCGAGAAGTGAGCCAAGAGCTCCTGAATCGCCTTATGACTGAGGCCAGTCGTACACAGACAATGGGTAATCTCCAACTTTATAGTGTGGTGGTTACTCGTTCTGCAGAGAAGAAACAACAGTTGGCTCCTGCCCATTTCAATCAGCCTATGGTGACTAAGGCTCCCGTGGTGTTGACGGTTTGTGCCGACTTTAATCGCACGTCGGTGTGGGCACGTAATCGGAAAGCAGTGCCTGGCTATGATAATTTCCTGTCGTTTGTCAATGCGGGCATTGATGCATTGCTTTTTACCCAGACACTCTGCAATTTGATGGATGAGGAAGGGTTGGGCTATTGTT
>OMXV01000051.1 GCA_900315075.1 uncultured Prevotellaceae bacterium
TCCCTCGCCGCCATCAACACGGCAAAAGCAGCCATCATGGAAATGGGCGAAGACCTCTCCATTGGGGAATACACGGCACTCATGCACAGCACTTTGATCCACCAAAGAATTATGTGCGTGTCTGGAATCAAGCCTGAACCTGCAATAAATCGAAGGGTCATGAATGAACTCGTTATGTTGGCTAAGAATGCCGTGTGATATCATATGTGAAATTTTAACGCACTATTGATACATATATCACCTTAAAACCTATAAGCGAAGCGACCTCAAAACCTCAAAACCAAACGAAACTGGAGCTTGCGAAAGTTGAGTTCAGTCATCAAATCCAACTAATTCGAATCGCTTGTTGAATTTCAATTCCAGTCTGTTGGACAATTCTATCTCTATAATTGAGTTGCTGCGGTCTATCTGCAAGATCCGCTGGCTGGGATAGTTTTTACTAACATAACTATTTATTTCTGCTGGCACGAGTTCTATTGGCACACCATTCGACTTAGACTCTATTTCTCTCCATTCACCTTTTTTGTCGAATTCCAGTTTGGTTCCATCGGTCAACATCACATCGTAGTAGGTTCTCAATCCCTCCTTGTCTTTTTTAACAAGCGACACCTGCTTGTCGCCGAAATACTTACTGATGAAAGCCTGGGCTGCTGCAGGTAGTTCATCGAACGTTATCACTTTGTCATCTTCGTTGCATGCGCATGCGGCAGCCTGAAGCGCAAACAATAGGGTCATGGTGAGGATTTTAATCGTTTTCATCATTCTTATCTTTAAAAATATAGTGCAAAATTACACAAGTGAACCTCTTTCTCCAAAAAAAACAGATTACAATAATGTTACATTTATTCGGAGGAAAACAAACCCATAATCACCATAGACAGACAAAATATCATAACATTGTAATACCAATTCTTGATGTTTTAGGAAAATAATCAGTAATTTTGCAAAAAATGCTGATGGCCTATGAAAATACTTGTTGTAGACGATGAGTTGGATATCTGTGAGATATTAAAATACAATCTTGAGACTGAAGGTTTTGAGGTCGACACAGCCTGTTCAGCCGAGGAAGCACTTGAAATGCCCCTGCAGGATTATTCACTCATTCTGCTGGATGTGATGATGGGTGAAATGTCTGGCTTCCAGATGGCGCGCAGGTTGAAGGAAAAATTCTCTACAGCACGGATTCCCATTATCTTTATCACAGCACTTGACGGTGAGGACAACATGGTGAAAGGATTGAATATCGGTGCAGATGACTATATTGTCAAACCTCTGAGTATGAAAGAAGTGAAAGCCAGGGTCAGAGCCGTGCTCAGACGTTCAACCCAGCCACAGCAAAGCAAGACATTCACCGATGATAATATGATTGTCTATGAGGGTATAACGCTCGACATCAATGCCAAGACGGTCACTTGCGAAGGCGAGAAGTTGGAATTTACCAAACTGGAGTTTGAATTGCTCTCTTTTTTTCTCCAACATCCAAACAAGGTTTTTTCGCGCGAGGATTTGCTGAAATATTGCTGGCCACGCGAAGTGGTGGTGCTCGACCGTACGGTTGACGTGAACATCACCCGGCTACGCAAGAAGATAGGTTGTTATGGCAAACAGATAAAGACACGTGTAGGGTATGGCTACTATTTTGAGAAGTAAGTCTTTCCAGCGCAATCTATTGCTGAGTATAGGCGGTGTATTTCTTCTTTTTGCCGTCTGCTTCAGTTTTTATCAATACCAACGCGAAAAGGAATACAAGATCGACATCCTGCACTCGCGTTTACAAATGTACAACTATGAGATGGTGCAGACACTCGGAGAGGACAGTCTGACCAACAGCCAACTGTTTCGGGATTATGTGGCTCGTCATCCGATGGAAGGTCTCCGTGTGTCGGTGATAGATTTGAAAGGACGGGTTGTCCTCGACAGTTATGATACCAATGTGGACTCGTTAGGAAATCACCTACAGCGAGCGGAAATCCAACAGGCACTGCGTGTAGGAAATGGTTACGACATTAAGCGTATGTCACAATCCACTCACGAGACCTATTTTTATTCTGCCACACGCTTTGGAAATGTCATCATCCGAGCAGCCGTGCCCTATTCAGCCGAACTGACCCGCTCACTGCAAGCCGACAACACCTACATCTACTTTGCTGGTGTTCTGACTTTGCTGCTGGGCATCGTGCTTTACTACATCACCCATCGCATCAGCCGCCACATCGGCTATCTGCGCGAATTTGCCGTCAAGGCTGAGGAGGGTGAGGAGCTCGACCATGAATTGGAGCGGCATCTGCCCCATGACGAGCTGGGCGACATCAGCCACACCATCATCATGCTCTATTGGAAATTGCGCCATTCGGAGGAAGACAAGCTGCGCATCAAACGTCAACTCACGCAGAATGCCGCCCACGAACTGAAGACTCCATCCGCCAGTATCCTTTGGTACCTGGAGAGCATACTCGACAACCCAGATATGCCCGAAGATAAGAAGAAGCATTTCCTGGAGCGCTGTTATGCCCAGAGTGAGCGTATGAGCAAACTGCTGCTCGACATGAGTGCCCTCACCAAGCTCGACGAACTGGATGACCACAAGGCCATGGCCCGACAGACATTCCATCAAGTCGATGTGTTGCAGGTCATTCAGAATGTGCTTGATGACACGTCTCCACAGCTCAAGGAAAGGGGTATCACTCCGTCGTTCCAAGTGCCACGGCATGTGGAAGTGGTGGGCGACCAAAGTATGATATACAGCATCTTCCGCAATCTTGTAGATAATGTCATAGCTTACGCTACTGGAGCATCGCGTCTGGAGATAAGATGCTGTGAGGTTGAAACGGAAGGCCGGCATTTCTATGAGTTCACGGTAAGTGACGATGGCCCAGGCGTTGAAGAACAACACCTGGAGCACCTGTTTGAGCGCTTTTACCGCATCGACAAAGGGCGTTCGCGCAAACTCGGTGGCACCGGTCTCGGTCTGGCCATTGTAAAAAATGCAGTTGCTGCCCATGATGGCTCAACAACTGCACTTACTACTCCCGGCGGAGGACTCACCATCAAGTTTACTCTCTCACGGTTTTAGCCCTGTTCATTATACGGCAAGTCCTCAAAATCATTATTCCGTTTTTTTCCTGCCTGCACCACATTCATCACATAGTCGCCGAGTTTCTCGCACTCCGAGATGAAGTCAACGTAGAACACGCCGAGCTGGTAGTCATAGAGGCCAGCATTCACATCATGGAGATTCTGGTTCTTCAGTTGCGTACGATAATTGTTAATCTCGTGCTCGATATTGACAGAGGTCTTGATGCCCTTCTTGGTCGTGGGCTGGTCTATCTGCCTCAACATCTCGGCCAATGCTCCATCCACGAGCTGCATCATCGTTTGCATATGCTGTATTTGTTGAGCGGTAAATACCTCCTGGCAGTGCATGCGGTGACGATTCAAAGTACGGCCGAGGTTGTAAACTGAGTCGCCGATGGACTCAAGTTCCGTAATCTGTCTCAACATTTTCTGAATTTGATTCTTTGAGGCATCCGACAGTCTACCTTTACTTACCTTGTTCAAATAGCTGGCAATCTCCATTTCCATAGAGTCGGTGATATTCTCATATTTCTCTATGCGCGAGAAGAGTTTGTTGAACTCCACCTCATCTTGCAATTGCAACAATTCTGGCACGAACCCAAACATCCGCTGACACCGTTCGGCAAAACTGTGAATTTCCTTTTGAGCCTCCACTATGCTCAATTCGGCAGTAGAGAGCAGACCACCACTGATAAACTTCAACCGGTAGTCTTCATCCTGAGTTTTCATTGGCAGCATCTTGCAGACCAATGTCTCTATCTGTTTGACAAAACCGATGAGCAGCAGCGTGTTGATGATGTTGAAGGCAGTGTGGAAGGCGGAGAGTTTGAATAGGTCATTGCCACCACCCATCACATTTTCTACAAACCAGCTAACAGCATGGCAAGCCGGATAGAACACGATGAGGAATGCCACGACACCGAAAACATTGAAAAACATGTGAGCTAAGGCGGCACGGCGTGCCTGTGTATTGGCAGTAAGGGAAGCCATGAAAGCCGTGATTGTCGTACCTATGTTCTGCCCCATGGCTAGCGCAGCAGCCTGTTCAAATCCGAAGCCGGGGATATTCATGCCAAAGAGCATCAGCGTGATGGCCATCGTAGCAGCCGAAGCTTGTACAATCATAGTAACTATGGCACCCACAATGACAAAGAGAATGATGGTAAAGAACGAGTCCTGTGGCACGTGTGCCAGCATTCCAGCCACCATGTCGCCAATGTTCATGGCTGTGGCTGCCTCCTGAAGGAACGACAAGCCCATGAAAAGGAACGAGAAACCGAAGACAAACTCACCAATGCTCTTTCTGTTGCCTTTTCTACTGAAAATAAGCGGCATACCAATGGCCAACAGCGGGATTGCAAAGGCTGCAATGTTGACCTTAAAACCTACGGCAGAGATAATCCACGCTGTGACGGTGGTACCGATGTTAGCACCCATGATGACACCGATAGATTGTACCAATGTCATCAGACCTGCATTTACAAAACTCACCACCATCACTGTAGTGGCGCTTGACGACTGTATGAGTGCGGTGATAAGAATACCTGTCAGCACACCCATCACGCGATTTTTCGTCATGGCTGCCAAGATGCTGCGCAGACGGTCGCCGGCAAACTTTTCGAGGCCCTCCGACATCGTCTTCATTCCGAAGAGGAACAATGCCAGTGAACCCACAAGCGAGAAAATGTTGATAATTAAATCCATGAAATTGTTTCCTGTAATTTTACCGCAAAGGTTTTACAATTTTGTTGCAACACGGTTACGCTAATATTACAATCCTGTTACAAACGCTGTAGTAACAACACCTTCATATCATTGAAATATTTTTGCAATATCTTGAGCGTAATATTGCACCGGAAAAACAAAAAAATAGTATCAATATGGAAAAACAGAAAGCAGATAGGATTATCATTATCTACAATTGGCTGAGAGGTATCATTCTCGTTTTATTCATTGTAATTGTGATTATAGGTCTGGCAAATATTTAAACTTTATAGGAAACAGTGTCGTTAACGAAGCCATTAGTTCCACAGAGCCATGTGTTCTCGATGAGTCCGATGGATAGATAGCAATCACCATCTCCACACCCTCGATTTGGGGGATGTGGAGATTTTTTTCAATCATCATTTATACAAAACTCAACTTTCGCAAGCTCCAGTTCGTTTAGTTTTGAGGTTTTGAGGTCGCTACGCTTGCAGGTTTTAAGGTAATATATGTATGGATAACGACATATTTGGGCAAATCTCACCTCATAACCTCATAACCTAAAGACCTCATAACCTAGAAGTTGAGGACTTGCGACTGCTTGCTGATGAGCTATGCGAATAAACTTCAGTAAAGAAATACTATTATTCCGTTTGACAATTTGTAACAAAACGATTGTTTTTGAAGGCCTTTTCAATACATTTTATCACAAAACCCAAGATAAATATTACAATATGTTAGCAACATAACTGCAATTTAATCAAAATGATAGATTTATGCTTCTTTTCGTTTCATAATGTTGTACCTTTGCATCGTCAATTGACAAAATGATGCCACGGTGACATGATTGAATGTAATAATGTTAAGGTAAAAAGGAGAAAATTATGAAAAGAATTGAAGCGATTATCCGTAAGACGAAGTTTGAGGATGTCAAGGAAGCACTGCTCCAGTCTGACATCGACTGGTTTGAGTATCACAACGTGCACGGCATAGGTCAAAGCCGTGAGGAACGCATCTACCGTGGTGTCCAATATTCTACCGATGTGATAGAGCGTGTTGCCCTAACCATCGTGTGCCGTGATCAGTTTGTGGAGCCAACGGTGAAGGTGATATTGGATGTAGCCCACACTGGCGAGGTTGGTGACGGCCGTATCTTTGTCAGCGAAATGATCGACACCTGGAGCATCCGGACGGGTGAGCACGGTGACACCGTGCTGAGAGACAAGAAATAAGTTGTAGGATAACTAAAAAAAGAAAATTATGAACGAAATAGGATTATCACTCGACACTGTATGGATGTTGTTGGCTGCCATGTTGGTTTTCTGGATGCAGCCGGGATTCGCATTATGCGAAGCAGGTTTCACACGAAGCAAGAACACAGCGAACATCCTTATGAAAAACTTTGTGGACTTTATGTTCGGCTCCCTCCTATTCTTCTTTATCGGTTTCGGCTTCATGTTCGGCAGCGAGGGAGCAGGTTTTATCGGCATGCCCAACTGGGGCGACCTAAGTTTCTACAAGGGCGACCTGCCTGTAGAAGGTTTCTTGATTTTCGAGACGGTGTTCTGTGCCACGAGTGCCACAATTGTCAGTGGCGCTATGGCAGAAAGGACGAAATTCTCGATGTATCTCATCTACAGCGCTGTCATATCGCTATTCATCTATCCCATCGAAGGCCATTGGACCTGGGGAGGCGGATGGCTCTGCAATGATGCGTCTGACAGTTTCATGATGACGACTTTCGGTGATGTGTTCCATGACTTCGCTGGATCTGCCATTGTGCATAGCGTGGGTGGTGTGTTGGCGTTGGTTGGTGCGATGGCGCTTGGCCCACGTATTGGCAAATATGGGAAAGACGGCAAGAGCCGTGCCATTCCCGGACACAATCTGACGATGGCCGCCCTCGGTGTATTCATCCTCTGGCTTGGATGGTTCGGTTTCAACCCTGGCTCGCAGTTGGCAGCCTCCGGTGAGGTTAACCGTATAGCCATCAGCCACGTGTTCCTGACAACCAACCTTGCAGCTGCTGCAGGTGGAACGGCGACAATGGTCATCACGTGGTTGAAATATGGCAAACCTTCGCTCTCGCTGACGCTCAACGGCGTTCTGGCTGGACTGGTAGGCATCACTGCAGGTTGTGACCTTGTTTCGCCCATCGGTGCCGTAGCCATTGGTTTGGCATGTGGTATAATCCTTGTCTATGCCATCGAGTTCATTGATCACAAACTGCATATCGACGATCCCGTTGGCGCTTCATCGGTACATGGTGTGTGCGGTATCCTCGGCACATTGATGACGGGATTGCTCTCCACATCCAATGGTGCCTTCTACGGTCACGGCTGGGGATTTTTCGGAGCTGAGTGCTTTGGAATCCTTGTCATCGACCTCTGGGCTGCTGCATGTGGCTTCCTATTATTCTTCGGCATCAAGAAACTGCATGGACTCCGCGTCGGTTCACGTGTGGAAGAGGAAGGTCTCGACATCTACGAACACGGAGAGGCTTGTTATAACTAAAAAAGAAAAGGTATGAAAAAGATTGTTTGTTTTGCAATGTGGTTGACCGTTAGTTTGGCCACCCTTGCACAGGAGAAAGTTGAGACCACCATTTGTGGTGATGCCGTGAGCAGTTACATCTGGCGTGGTCAGGACTTGGGAGATGTTTCTCTGCAGCCTACTCTTAGTATAGGCTACAAGGGTCTTTCATTGACAGCATGGGGAAGCGTGGGACTGTCAGACCCTTCCGACACGAAGGAATTTGACTTGACGTTAGGATACACTATTGGTGGTCTCAACATCGGCATTACCGACTATTGGTTCAATGGTGGCCTTGACCCAGAGAACCGATATTTCAAGTACGATGCCCATGGCACGAATCATGTCTTTGAGGCAAATGTCGGCTACGATTTCGGACTTGCAAGTCTGCAGTGGTTCACCAATTTCGCCGGCAATGACGGCATGAACAATGACGGCAAGCGTGCTTACAGCAGTTACATCGAACTAACGGTCCCCTTTAAACTCGCAACCGTTGACTGGACTGCCACAGCAGGTGCCGTCCCCTTCTCGACTGACTTTTATGGTACGGATGGCTTTGCTGTCACCAACCTGGCTTTGAAAGCAGCGAAGGAAATCAAAGTGACCGATACATTTTCGATTCCAGTTTTCGGACAAGTCGTTGCCAACCCTTGTTCACAGAAAGCCTACTTAGTTTTGGGATTCACATTACAACCGTAATTATCCAGAATTCTTCGGTACAGCATTTGCTGCCTATAATCTCCACACCCTCGATTATGGGGTGTGGATTTTTAGTATGCCTTATTTTGTCTTCTGTGTTTTCTCACTGTTGCTCATATTCGTGACCCTTACTCGCCATGGCATGGTCCAAGTATGCTCGACTCTGCTCATTTGGCCCTCCCCCGCCCCTCCTTATCTATTCTACGGACTTTTAGGACTTTTGGGACTGTTCAGCAGCCCCAATATTTATATGTCTACGGAGGAAAGGAGTAAAGGGAGGGTTAATAACAGACAAAATATGTATCTACCCACCTGATATTTTTCGGACATATACAGACCATTTTACGGAATCTCTTCACCTCAAAACCATAAAACCAGACGAAACTGGAGCTTGCGAAAGTTGAGATGTTAAGTACAAGAGCGGCCTTCAGAATTGAGGGCATACTTGACTTCTCACTGATTGGAATACTCTCAAAAGTCTCTTCCATTCTGGCAGAAAACAGCATCGGTATATTTGTCATATCAACATTCAATACTGACTATATTCTGACCAAATCAGAAAAGATAGACCGAGCAATCGGAGTGCTTAAAACTGCAGGTTATTCAGTAATATAAATCGGAATTTAGGTGCAAGCCGAGCGTAGAGCCAAGCTTGCTTAGGCTATGCCGGGGCGATGCCCTAAATGCCATTAAATCAGTTTTTACGACATGCATTGGATTATTTTAATATTGGCTGGTCTTTGCGAGGTGGCTTTCACCTATTGTCTTGGAAGAGCCAAAGGAATCAGTGGTACGGAATGGTATATTTGGATTACTGCCTTCGGCGTTTTCTGTATTCTCAGCGCCATTCTCTTGGCAAAAGCAACGGAAGTGTTGCCTATCGGTACCGCTTACCCCGTATGGACTGGCATAGGCGCAGTTGGAGCGGTTATTATAGGCATTTTCATATTCAAGGAGCCTGCCACATTCTGGCGGTTGTTTTTCCTTACCACACTAATCATATCGATTATAGGACTTAAAACCATTTCGTAATATATTCAGAGAAATGCGTCGCAAACGCAGCAACTGGCCGGTGCTCACGAGTATCTTCACGAGGAGACCATTCTGTTTTGTTGCGGTATTGAAATCGTAGCTGCGTACCGTATCGGAGGTATAGGTCGTGTTCGCTGTGCGCAGCTCCTTGATACCGCGAAGGATGGTGTCCGAAGAGTAGTTAAAGGGACGTATATTCACTTATACAGCATTTTGTGAGATAGTGACAAAATCTATACGTTCTTTGAGTTTCATGTTGAAAAATAGATTCATCACGATTCAGAATCGTTTCATCCTACAAACCCTTACCATTCAGCCGGAATGGATAAAAAGATAGTGGAGGACGTTTTTTTTGATCTTATCTTTGCATCAGAAAAAACAATTATTCACGAACTAAAAATAAAAATTATGAAAAAGAATCATTCAACCATGGCCATTTGCACATTCATCGTGCTGACAGTAGTCTATCTTGTATATGTCTTTGCATTTAAACAGAATCCGTAAACATCCTGAACAAACAAGACTACACAAAAGAAAAACATCAATTTAGAAAATAGTATCAACCACCAAAAAACTTACAATTATGAATATCATCATCAACATCCTTTTAGTAGTAGCCCTCGTCGCTGGTGCAATTGCTTTGTTTGTCTATTTCGACATGATTGAAATGAAATTATTAGGTTCCCCTGAAACCTTTCCCGTTGAGGATTCAAAAGTACAAGATGAGCATATAGAAAATCTCATCGGTTCAAAATATGCAGTGTATATTGTGAGCATAGCCGTTGGAGCCCTCATGGAGATTGGCAACGCTGTCGGTGGCCATTTCATACTCGGATTCCATGGTTTCTGGAGCAGTCTCTGCACGCTACTGCCACTCTTAATCTTCGCCACATTCGCATTTCATGTTAATTATGTGCTCGAGACAGAGCAGCGTATCTCACGCGTTGTCGGGCATCTTCTTTTTATCGTTGCCGCCTGTGTATTGGGTTTCTTAGCCGGTGCCGTCGCCATGGCCTTTATCATCTTCGTGGTCTGTCTCATAGTAAGTATCTGGCTATTCCTCAAACTATTAAGCATAAGCGCAACTTCAGGTTCCTCCAGTTCATACTCTTCGGCAGGTGCATATAGTGCCAGCACTTGCGGCGACGAGGAAAACCACAGTACCAGTAGTAAATACGATACCATCATCGAAAACGGTGGAATCTTTGGCAATGACATCGGGGCCAACCGTAACTGCGACGGCTCGCTCACCGATGAGTACGGAAGGCGCTGGGAGGGAGATATGTACGGCAATTATCATAAATGCTAAGCCTTTTGAAGAACAGACATGCAGACGAGTTAAACGAACTGATTATCAGATATATCAAAAGGCAGGAGGTGTGATTGAGACGTCACACCTCCTGCATATTTTAGCATTAACATAAAATCAAAGACGATGAAAGGCAAATTTTGCTAGCAATGCTGATTCACCTAATGGTCAATCTGGTCGTTGCAATTGGGAATTTTGATGTGATGAGGCATACGCTTGTTATTTACTCAACTTTCGCAAGCTCCAGTTTCGTTTGGTTTTGAGGTTTTGAGGTCGCTACGCTTGCAGGTTATAAGGTGATATATGTATGGATAACGACATATTTGAGCAAATCTCACCTCATAACCTTATAGCCTAAAAACCTCATAACCTGGAAGTTGAGGACTTACGTCTACTTACTGATGAGCTATGCGAATAAACTTCAATTATTTGACAAAGATCAGCATCCAATAAAAAAAGATTGGTCTCCCAACCACGACATAACAAACTACGAATGGACACTTAGTCAAACTTCGGCTGCAAACTATGGCGGTAATCACTGGGTGACAGACCAAGATGCTTCGCACAATAGCGGCTGAAATACGAAAGTGATGTGAAATTCATCAATTCAGCTATTTGGGTAAGCGACAGACGCTCGTCATTTAGATAATCTTTCAGTATGGGAATGGTGTGACGGTCGATGTACGAAGTGACACTATGTCCCGTTACTCGTTTGATGGTAGTGGAGAGATACTTCGGCGACACGTTCAGTCGTTCGGCATAGTAACTCACATCACGCTCCGTGCGGCTGATACCTGTACCAAGCAGAGTCATCAGCTGTTTTACGATATATGCTGTGCGGTCGGTATGCGAACCCGTGGATTCTCGTTGAGCATGGGCTTCAAAGATATCGTACATCATCGTCTGACAGAGACTGCCCATCAGTTCACGATAGAACTGCAGATGATTGGCATCCATGCGATCACGAAGACGATGAAAATCATCCAACAGATGCCGGAACTGTTCATCAGTCAGTCGAATAACCGGGTCCTGATTCAATGAGATACTGCCACCAATGCTGTAGTTGTTCGAAGGCAGCAGGTTCTGCAGGAACTTGTAGTCGGCCGCAAACCACTCCACCTGCAAATCGGCATGCGCTGCAAGATTGCGAACACGATTGGGCATCGGTATCACTACCAGGTCGTTCTTCACGATGTGATAGCAATGCTCGTTGAACACAAAGCTCCCCTCCCCTGCCAAGCAAATTAGGTGCATGCAGGTGTGGCTCAACTCTGCCGAATTCATTCCGTAGAAATCTGTAGAATATTGAAAATCTATCTTCATACCACTCCATTTTGGTTGCGAAAATACACATATCTTTAGAAATAAAAGAATGTTTTGACAAATTATGTCAAAAATGCACACACTCAGCCATTGATGCAAGCATCATAGTTCTTGCTCAATCGCATTTTTGTGTAAAAAGTGAAAATTGTGACGTAATTTGTGAAAACAAAGTATCAAAAAAACATCCTACCTTTGCAGTCGTAATCAGATTAGAAAAAATATGAATATCAAAAGTATCATCACGGCTGCTATGGCACTGCTCGTATCTACAGCATGCAGCGGCACAAAGCAACAACAAACGGAAACATCAACATCAAACGAAACAACAGCTATGGCTAAGGACGGAAAGACATTGGTAGTGTTCTTCTCACATACTGGAGACAACTACTCAGTAGGAAACATCGAAGTGGGCAACACGAAGATTGTAGCCGACTACATCACAGAAATGACAGGTGCGGAACAGTTTGAAATCGTCACCCACAAGTACGACGGTATGGCATATACCCCACTCATCAATCTGGCGAAGGAAGAGGCAAACAAAGGCGAACTGCCTGAGTATGAGGGCGACATCGACCTGTCGAAATACGACACAGTGTTCATCGGCGGTCCCGTATGGTGGGGCACCTATCCGCAGGTAATGTTCACCTTCTTCAAAAAGCACGTTAACGACCTGAAAGGCAAAACTGTCATCCCCTTCACCACCCACGAGGGCTCAGGTCTCGCCAACTGCGTGGAGGACGTGAAAGATGCCTTCCCCGGTGCCAACGTCCAAAAGGGCTTCAGCATCTACGGCCATGAGGTGCGTACGGAAAAAACAAAGGTCGAGAAGTGGCTGAAAGGATTGGGATATTAACAATTGAAAAGAATAAAGACTATGCAAAACTTTGATTACATGACCCCCACACGCCTTGTGTTTGGCGAGAATGCAATAGAGAAACTGCCAGCAGTGATGACAGCCATCGGCAAACGTGTGTTGCTGACCTACGGCGGCGGCAGCATCAAGAAAATCGGTCTCTATGACCGCGTGAAGGAACTGTTGAAGGACTTCGAGATAACTGAACTCCCAGGCATACAGCCCAACCCGAAATACGACCCCAGCGTGCTCGACGGCGTGCGTCTCTGCAAGGCCAACGACATCGACGTGATCCTGGCAGTGGGCGGCGGCTCTGTGCTCGACTGCTCAAAGGCCATCGCAGCAGGCGCAAAATACGACGGCGACCCATGGGACTTGATCTCCTACAAGGTGAAGGCGCAGGCAGCACTGCCCATCGTCGATATCCTGACCTTGGCTGCTACCGGCAGCGAGTACGACTGCGGCGGCGTCATCTCCCGCACGGAGACCAACGACAAAATAGGGTACGTGGATCCGCTGCTCTTCCCTGTCTGCTCGTTCCTCGACCCCCGATATACATTCACTGTTTCAAAGAAACAGACGGCTGCCGGCTGTGCCGACGCCATGAACCATATCATGGAACAGTACTTCTGCGAGGACTCCACATTGCTGAACGACGGGTTCTGCGAGGCCGGCCTGAAGAGTCTGATGGTGAACGCCAGGGCTTGTCTGGAGAATCCGGAGGACTATCGCGCACGGGCTGAGATGATGTTCACCTGCACCCTCGGCTGCAACGGCATATATTCACTTGGCAACAGTCCTTCGGGCTGGCCCTGCCACGGCATCGAGCATGCCCTAAGCGCCTACTACGACATCACCCACGGCGAGGGCCTGGCCATCATCACCCCACGTTGGATGCGCCATATCCTCAGCGACCGTACCATCGGCCGCTTCGTGAAATACGGTGTCAACGTGTTCGGCATCGATGCCACGCTGCCCAAGCAGGAAATAGCGGAGAAAGCCATCGACGCGACTTACGCTTTCTTCAAGAGCATCAACATCCCCATGCACCTGCGCGAGGTTGGCATAGATGACAGCCGCATCGACGAGATGGCTCATCACATCGCCGTGAACGAGGGATTGGAAAATGCCTATGTGCCCCTGTCGGAGCAGGATATCAAGGAAATTCTAGTAGCATCATTATAAGAATTCAAGCATTATGGAATACATCAAATTATACAACGGTGTTGAGATGCCGACATTGGGCTACGGCGTGTTTCTGGTGAGCCCTGACGAGTGTGAAAGATGTGTGAGCGATGCGCTGAGTGTGGGATATAAATTAATAGACACTGCACAGGCGTATCAAAATGAGGAAGGCGTGGGCAATGCCTGGCGCAAAAGCGGCATCAAGCGCGAGGATCTGTTCCTCGTGACAAAGGTGTGGATTTCAAATAGCGGTGAGGAGAAGGCAGCCAAGAGCATCGACGAGAGTCTGCGCAAATTGCAGACGGAGTACATCGACCTGTTGCTCATCCACCAGGCCTATGGCGACGTGTTCGGTACTTGGCGGGCGATGGAGAAGGCCTATCGCACCGGCAAGGTCCGCGCCATCGGCGTTAGCAACTTCCAGGCAGGCCGTTTCTTCGACTTCGCCCATTATGTGGAGTTGAAGCCGATGGTGAACCAGTTGCAGTGCAACGCATTCATCCAACAGACGGGCATTGAGCCGATACATGCTGAATTCGGAACCAAGATGATGGCCTGGGGGCCTCTCGGCGGACAGGGCGTGGATGGCATCGTGAAGAGCGAGGAATTGTCAGCCATAGGCGAGAAATATGGCAAGTCAGCCGCACAGATAGCACTACGTTGGCTCACCCAGCGAGGTATCGTGACCATTCCTAAGTCGAGCCACAAAGAACGCATGGCGCAGAACTTCTCCATCTTCGACTTCACACTGACTGACGAGGAGATGGCAAAGATAGCCAAGATGAACCAGCACGACACTGGCACCATCAATTTTAGCGACCCGCAGTTTGTGAAGTACCTCATCGAAGCATATGGTTAAGCGAGAACAGAATCATGCTTGGATGAAATCTGCCAAGCTTGAGTATGTTGTTTGATGAAAAAAAAATACGGACAAGACAATGAAACAGGTATCAGTATTGGTAGGTGCCGGCAGCATCGGACAGGCCATCATCCGCCGTGTGTCGGCAGGAAAACATGTGGTACTGGCAGACTACTCCATGGAGAATGCTCAGCGGGCATCCCAGACATTGGAGAACGCCGGATTTGAGTGCTCCACCATCAAGTGCGACCTCGGTTCGAAAGAGGACATCCTGAAGTTGGTGGAGTTTGCCACAAACAAGGGCGAGGTGACTAACGTGGTGAATGCCGCTGGTGTGTCACCATCACAGGCTCCAGTAGAAGAGATTCTTCGCGTTGACCTCTACGGGACAAGCGTATTGTTGGAGGAGTTCGGCAAGGTGATTGCCGAGGGGGGCAGCGGTGTAATTATCTCGTCGCAGAGTGGCCATCGACTACCCGCTTTGCCACAGGAACAGAACGAGGCTTTGGCCACTACTCCAGTGGATAAGTTGTTGGAACTGCCATTCCTGAAAGAAATCAACGACACGCTGAAAGCCTATCAATACTCGAAGCGGTGCAATGTGTTGCGTGTGATGTACGAAGCCACACGCTGGGGCCGTCGAGGTGCCAACATCAACTCCATTTCGCCAGGTATCATCATCACGCCACTGGCCAACGATGAACTGCATGGACCACGAAAAGACGGATACCTTAGGATGATAGAGGGTATGCCAGCCCGTCGTGCTGGAACGCCTGATGAGGTGGGTGAATTGGCTGAATTCCTGATGTCCTCCCGTGGCCGCTTCATCAGCGGTGCCGACCTACTCATTGACGGCGGTTGCACAGCCTCCTATTGGTACGGCGACTTACAATATCTCAAGGCAACACATTAAAATCCGTTTTCCTCTGTTATTAGATAAACGAATGGATGTCATGGAAGAAACATACGGATGCAATCTGATCAACACAAGGCGCGAAGGACGACAAGTGTCGGAGTTCGTCGGCAAGTTCCATGTGCACATCCTTGTGCGCCAAGGAGAGATGACTTTTTCCGACGGCAAGAACTCGTTTTCTTCCCGACAGGGCG
This sequence comes from uncultured Prevotellaceae bacterium, assembly GCA_900315075.1. Classification (GTDB taxonomy): domain Bacteria; phylum Bacteroidota; class Bacteroidia; order Bacteroidales; family Bacteroidaceae; genus Prevotella. The sequence continues at coordinate 15,679 of OMXV01000051.1, forward strand.
ACCTCGCCATCTGGCAGATGTCGAACACCATTCAGCGCATCGCCTGCTCCGAGGATTTCGAGGCCGACGTGCTGTTGCTGTCGGGACCGTTCTTGCAGCAATTCAATCCCGAAATGGTGTGGGCCTCTAAAGGTTTTGTTTTCATACGCATCAATCCGTCTTTCCACCTTGACGAGGAAGGGCAGCGGCTGATGGACGATGATTTTGCCCTTTTCCGCAACCGTCTGGCGATGCCGGACTCCAATTTCAAGCGTGAGGTGTTGGGACGTGTGATGCAGATATTCATCTACGACTTGTGGACGGTTTGCCAGCATGGTCTTTACCAGATGGACACCTCGGACAATGCAGCGCGGATTTTCCTGCGGTTCCTTGCTCTGGCTCAGCAAAATGCCAGGACGGAGCGCGAGGTGGCCTACTATGCCGACCTGCTCTGCATAACGCCGAAGTACCTGTCGCAGGTAAGCCGCACCATCACAGGTCTTCCCTCCTCGCAATGGATACAGTATTATGCGGCCTTCGAACTGGTATCGCTTCTCAATGACACGACGAAGACACTGACCGAAGTGTCCGACCTTATGCATTTCGAAAACGTGTCGCATTTCTCGCGTTATGTGAAGAAAACACTCGGGAAATCACCTTCGGAATTCCGCAGCAAGTGAGGGCAGATTCAAGCTTGCTTGAACTATGCCGAGCGCAGCCCGGAATCGACACAGTCCATTCCGAAACAAGTAATCTTCGGCAAAATGTGAAAGTATAGAGGCAATCCGTGTAACGACGGGTTGCCTTTTTCTATATACCTTTGCATTGTGAAATCAATTAAACATACTAAGGATATGAATATTTTCGAGCAATTAAGATCAGGGGCCGACGTCGATATGGCAACGCCCGAGTATGCAGAGGCCATTCAGGAGATGGGACGCTGCGGTAGCATTTGTTTCAAGGTGAACACCACGGAGCCGAAACCAGAGCTGGTTCGTCCGTTGGAAGAGCAACTCTTCAATGGCGGTCTTGACAAGACGAGTTATCTGATGCCACCCATTCAGATTGACTTTGGCTGCCAGATGAAGATAGGGCGTGGCGTGTTCGTCAACCACTCGCTGACGTGCATGGCGGCTGGCGGCATCACCATCGACGACGGGGTGATGATTGGTCCCAACGTACGCATCGTCACCGACAACCACGATTTCGAGAACCGCATGGTGCTGCGCTGCAAGCCCGTCCACATCGGGCGCAATGCGTGGATTGGCGTGGGTGCCATCATCCTCCCCGGTGTGACCATCGGCGAGAATGCCGTGGTGGCCGCAGGTGCCGTAGTAACAAAGGATGTCGCCACGAATACGATTGTAGGGGGCAATCCTGCCAAATTCATCAAGAACATATAAAATTGGAGAAGAAACAATGGTATTTGACAGAAACGAACAGAAGCAAGTAGTGGTACTTTTGGGTGCCGGTAGTATGGGAACAGCCATCGTGCGCCGTATCGGTGCCGGCAAGAAAATCCTGTTGGGCGACATCAGCGAGAAGACATTGGAGCGCGTCGGCGAGGACTTCCGTCGCTGTGGCTACGACGTGGAGACGATGCAGGTGAATGCCTTGCAGAAAGACAGCGTGGAGGCTTTTGCCAAGAAGGCCGCAGAACTTGGCCCCGTGATGTATTTCATCGACACGGCCGGCGCATCACCCAACCAAGCCAATCCCGAGCATATCGTCGATCTCGACATGGTTGGCACAGGCTATGCCGTGGATGCCTTCGGCGATGTGATGGCCGAGGGTGGTGCAGGACTCATCATCTCAAGTCAGGCAGCATATATGTATCCCATCCCCAATGAGATTGAGTTGCAGTTGGTGAATACTCCGACCTCACAGCTGAAAGAGGTGAAGTTCATCCAGGAGGTGGCCATGCAGAACTCTGGCTTTGCCTACATGATTGCCAAGCGAATGAACCATCTGCAGGCTCAGCGTGCCGCAGCTACCTCGTGGCGCAAGCGCCGTGCCCGTATCAACACTATCTCGCCGGGCGTTATCGTCACTCCCCTCGCCTACGACGAATTCAATGCCAACGGTGAGGGCTACCAGCGCATGATTGACGCCTCTGCCGCACAACGCACAGGAACGAGCGACGAGATAGCAGAAGCTGCTGCCTTCCTTTTGGGCGAGCATGCCCGCTTCATCACAGGCACCGACCTGCTCATCGACGGTGGTGTCATTGCCGCCATCCGTACGGGAGAATACAAACTCGGATAAAATCACCAAGCGTCATGAGAAAGATATTGTTAAGTTTAATCGCATTATTGAGTGTAACAGTTATGGAAGCACAGAAGAACCAGACTTTTCTCACACTGAACAACGGGGTCGTCATTCCTCAGTTTGGTCTCGGCGTATATAGCATTCCCGCGGGGGAAGCAACCTACAACTCGGTGCTGACCGCCCTGAAGGCCGGCTACCGCCACATCGACACGGCCCATGCCTATCAGAACGAGCGCAGCGTGGGACAGGCCATCAAGGACAGCGGCATTCCCCGCGACTCGATTTGGGTGACGAGCAAACTCTGGCCCAATGAATATGGCGTGGAGGTGACGCCGAAGCAACTCGACAAGATGCTGGAGCGTCTCGGACTGGAATATCTTGACCTTGTGTATCTGCATCAGCCCCTGCGCGACTACAACGGCGGATGGAAGGCATTGGAGAAGGCGTTGGAGGTTGGCAAGGTGCGTGCCATCGGCATCAGCGACTTCGACTTCAGCGACGAACTGTTCAACTCCATCGTAGAGCCGGCTCGCATCAAGCCGCAGATGTTCCAGATAGAGTGCCACCCCTACGCCCAGCGCGAGCACTGGCAGGAAATGGCCAAGAAGTATGACATCAAGATTGAGTGTTGGTTCCCGCTTGGCGGCCGTGACTCGAAGGGTGAAATCCTACGCGACCCTGTCATCAACGAGATAGCCAAGGCCCACGGCAAGAGTGCCGCACAGGTCATCATCCGCTGGCACATCCAGAAGGGTTTCTGCGTGGTGCCCGGCTCGTCAAATCCGAAGCACATCCAGGAGAACATCGAGGTGTTTGACTTTGAACTGACAAAGGAAGAAATGTCCCGCATGGCTTCGCTCAATCAGGAGAAGCGCTACTTCAACATGACCTACCAGCAGATCAAGGACTGGATGGAGAACTACGAACTTTGGGATTAATGCAACAGTCAAAAAGGCTAATTAAATGAGAAAAGTATTTGCATTCATCGCTCTGCTATGCACTGTCTGTCTGAACGTGCAGTGCCAAAAGGCAGAGGTTCATTTGGCTGACGGCTCGACCGTCGAGATTCCCGTGGACGAAATCGACAGCATAACATTCAGCATGACCAATCCGTTTAACTTCGAAACCAAGACCGTGAAACTCAACAGCGGTTATGAGATGCCCATCATCGGCATCGGTACTTATCTGCTATCCACAGCACAGGCAGAAGAGTCTGTCTATAATGCACTGAAGGTTGGCATGCGGCTCATCGACACCGCCGACATTTATGGCAACGAGGTGGGGGTGGGCCGTGGCATCCGCCGCGCCATGCAGGACTTCGGCATCAAGCGGGAGGAGATTTTCGTCACCTCAAAGCTCTGGACCTCTTCGTTCAACAATGCCGACCGTGAGGTGGACGAGCGGTTGGAGCGCCTCAGACTGGACTATATCGACCTGCTCCTGCTGCACCACACGGCAGTCTATGACGAGGAAGCTTATCAGGTCCTCCTCCGCTGGCATCTGCAGTGCGGCACCATCGCCATTCCCGGTTCCAGCAATGCCGCCCACATCGCCGAGGATTACGACATCTTCGACTTCGAACTTACTCCCGACGAGATGCAGCGCATCAACGCCCTGGAGTGCAACCACCGCTTTGCATCGTACTAAATAGGACAAACGGCATTCCACGCCAAAACATGTTTGTTTTAGGTTGGTCGCAAAGCATATGCGTACATTCTGTGTTCAGATTGCGCCGAAAGCGTCGTTCGTCTGGGCATAGATGAAGTCGATGCCGTCAGCCGTCAACGTATCACCATTGTTGTAATAAAAGGGGTTGCTGTAAAAGTTGCCGTGAATGCCAGTAATGGCAATTAGTACAGTGTCAGCTTTCCCATCAGTTCCGAACAACACCCTGTCGAGCAGTATGTCCCGATTAGTTTCTATCTTCACTTTCTCCATTTCGGCAACAAAAGTACAGCATAATCATGAAGCCGCAAAATGACATAATACTGATAATTTTTTCAGTACTTATGGATTGTTACGCCAGATTTCAGGAAAATGTCGTATCTTTGTCACCTGATTGATAAATCGGAATTTACGCCTCAGTTATGAAAAGATATATAGTATTTCTCACAGCCCTTGTCATTAGTCATTTTGCAATGGCTCAGGATTTCAAGCCGATGGAGCATAATGGGCTGCTCTATCAAGAATTGGTTTTCTGTAATGAC
>OMXV01000006.1 GCA_900315075.1 uncultured Prevotellaceae bacterium
TAATTTATGTTAAATAATTTTATCATGTAAATAACTGAAATTCAGTTACTTAAATAATGGTTTTGTAATCTATTTTTATTTCTTAACGGAGTGTTGAAATGAGAGATTTTAATTATTATGCACCCACTGAAATCGTGTTCGGTAGGGAGTCGGAAGAGAAGACAGGAAAACTCATCCGGCAATATGGTGGAAAGAAAGTACTTGTGCATTATGGTGGCCAAAGCGCACGGCGCTCCGGACTGCTCGACAAGTTGTTTGGAATACTAAAGCAGGAGGGAATAGAGTATGTAGAGCTGGGTGGGGTGGTTCCCAATCCACGTTTGTCGCTTGTGAAAAAAGGTATCCAACTATGCCGTGACGAACAAGTGGATTTCATCCTCGCAGTAGGAGGGGGGAGTGTAATCGACTCTGCCAAGGCCATCGCATACGGCTTCTATTATGATGGTGAGCCATGGGATTTCTGGACAGCGAAAGCCACACCTCAGAATGCACTTCCCATAGGTGCTGTGCTGACTATTCCTGCCGCCGGTTCGGAGATGAGCAACAGCTGCGTCATTACCAACGATGACAATAACGACAAACGAGGCTTTAACAACAACCTCTGCCGCTGTCGTTTCTGCGTGATGAATCCTGAGCGGACTTTTACTTTGCCTCCTTATCAGACGGCCGCTGGTGCTACAGATATCATGATGCACACCATGGAACGTTATTTCACCGATGTGGAAGATATGACTCTCACAGACGCCCTTGCCGAGGCACTCATGCGCACCGTGAAAGACAGTGCCATCGAGGTATTGCGCAATCCAGAGGACTATCGCAACCGAGCCCAGATTATGTGGGCTGGAAGCCTCTCGCATAACGACCTCATGGAGTGTGGTTCATGCAAAGATTTCGCCACACACAAACTGGAACATGAACTTAGCGCGATGTTTGATGTGACTCATGGCGCAGGACTTGCAGCCATTTGGGCAAGTTGGGCACGCTACGTGCTGCCAGGCCATGAGGCGCGCTTTGCTCGTTTTGCCGTCAATGTGATGGGCGTGGAGAACGATTTTACCTCACCATTGCGCACGGCAGAGAAAGGCATTGAGGCGATGGAGGCATTCTACCGCCAGATAGGTATGCCCACTAATATCCGTGAATTACTTGGAAGGGAGATTACCGAGGAGGAGATACAAGAGATGGCACGCCGTGCCAGCCATGACGACCAACTAACCTTCGGAAGCATCCGCAAGATGAAACGAGAAGACATGATTGCCGTTTATCACATGGCAAATCTTTAGTGGTGAGTGGTAAGAGGTAAGAGTAATGCCCACAAACGACCGGCAGATTCTTCGTTTAGCCATACCGTCTATCGTGTCTAACATCACCGTGCCGCTGTTGGGCATGGTGGATGTGGCGATTGTGGGGCACCTCGGCGATGCGTCGTATATCGGCGCCATCGCCGTGGGTGCCATGATTTTCAATGTCATCTATTGGATTTTTGGCTTCCTGAGGATGGGGACGAGCGGAATGACCGCTCAGGCTCTTGGTGCTCGCCAGTTGACCGATGTCGTGCAGTTGCTCATGCGCTCATTCTCGGTGGGATTGATGGTGGCGTTAACGATTATTGTTTTTCAAACGCCTATTAAACAACTGGCACTTGCCATTGTTGCCCCAGAACAACAGATTCGGTCGCTTGTCTCCACCTATTTCTATATTTGTGTGTGGGGAGCTCCTGCCATGTTGGCGATGTATGGATTGACGGGATGGTATATCGGTATGCAGAATACCCGTTTCCCCATGGTGATTTCCATTGTGCAGAATGTCGTGAACATTGTAGCGAGCCTGCTGATGGTGTTTGTCTTCAGAATGGGCATTCGGGGAGTGGCTTTTGGCACCGTAGTGGCACAGTATGCCGGACTGATTCTTTCGCTTTCATTGCTTTGGTCATATTATCGCAGATGGTGGAAATATATGCAGTGGAAAGGTCTGTATGACAAGTTAAAGATGTTAAGATTTTTTAAAGTTAATTCAGACATTTTTATCCGCACGCTTTTTCTTGTCGCAGTCAATTTCTACTTTCTCGCCGCTGGTTCACGACAGGGGGCAGTGGTGCTGGCCGTAAATACACTGTTGATGCAACTCTTTATCCTTTTCTCATACGTGATGGATGGTTTCGCCTTTGCAGGGGAGGCCCTTTGTGGAAAGTATTTTGGAGCTGAAAATCATAGCGCTTTTCAAGCTGTGCTGAAGAGATTGTTTGTATGGGGCGGGATAGTTGTCGTAGCCTTTACAATTTTGTATCTCGTTGGAGGACAATCATTTTTGTCGTTGTTTACCGACGATGAGGCGGTTTTAAATGCTGCTACGGAATATTTCCCGTGGGCAATTGTCATTCCTGTGGCAGGAGTGGCAGCTTTCATCTGGGACGGTGTGTTTATTGGAATTACCGAAACTCGTGGCATGCTATACTCATCGGTCATTGCCACCATTATCTTTTTTTTGGTTTATATCATCCTCCGCCCTGTTTGGCATAACCACGCACTCTGGTTGGCCTTTATTCTTTACCTTATCTCAAGGGGCGTGATACAATCTATTATATTTAGGTATTGTAAGAAAGTTTCGTAGTCTTTTTTTTAGTTAGGAGTTAGGAGTTAGAAGTTAGAAGTAATACCGGCAGAGCATACCTCACCTCATAACCTACAAGCGAAGCGACCTTACAACCTCACAACCTGCAAGCGAAGCGACCTCATAACCTGCAAGCGAAGCGACCTAACAACCTGTAAGCGAAGCGACCTAACAACCTGTAAGCGAAGCGACCTCAAAACCTCTTATCTATTAAAAAATATTATTTATATAGAATTTTGGTTGCTTTTGCTTGATATTTTGCAGAAAAAAACCTAATTTTGTAGCCAAATAACCAAATCGATGTGATTATGAGGAAATGTATTTGGATTTTATTAATAACATCTTTGATACCAATGCATGTTTTTTCGCAAACATATAATGAACTTTGGAAGCAGTATGACGAGGCTGTGACCAAGGATTATCCTAAGACACAAACAAGTGTTTTGGATAAGATTATCAGAAAGGCTACCAATGAAAATGCCTACGGGCAATTGATGAAAGCCGAACTACGTCATGTGGCTTCTGTCACATCGGTTACTCCCGACTCGCTTCAGGCAGAAGTGGATAAAATTGCAGAGCATGCTAAGCAGGTGGAGGGCAATCCCGTGTTATCTGCTATTTATAATTCTGTTCTTGGCGAGGTGTATAGCAGAAACCGACAGCTCACAAGGTATAAATCTGTTCTTGGCGAGGTGTATAGCAGCAACCGACAGCTCCCAATGGAGAGCGATGTCAACCCGAGTGATTTCTTTAAGAAGTCATTAGAGCATCCCGACCTTCTGGCAGCCCAGAAAGTGAAAGATTTCGACCCCTTGTTTGAGTTGGGCGAAGACAGCAAATGGTTTGACAACGACCTCTTGCATGTGCTCGGATACAGGGCTGGAGAATTTCAGCTTTTACACGACTATTACGATGCTCATGGCAATCGCAACGCCGCCTGCCTCACAGCGGCAGTTCTTGCAAGACGAGAGGCCGATGCCATTGGCGCCAAAGCCACCATTGCCCGTGTGGATTCACTAATGAACGTCTATGCCGATACGGAGGTGGTTGGTGAGTTGGCCATCATCAAGTATGAGCAGATGTGTGAGTTGACCAAATACACCACCGAGGACAAAATCAAGTACATTGATGATGCTGTGGCAAAATTTGGCAATTGGAAGCGCATCAACCAACTGAAAAATGCTCGTCAGTCGATGATCGAGCCACGCTGGCACTTGGACTTTGGTCAGAAGGTCATTCTCCCCGGACAGCCGCGCATGGTTATATTCGACAACGTCCGTCACACCGACAAGATTTCACTGACGATCAACCGTGTGGATGTGCCAGCCACCGAATCTTACTACCTCAACAACGAGAAAGACCTGAAGGAGATAAAGAGTCATATAGTGAAGAATACCACCGTCAGCCTGACGAAGGAATTCCCTGGAAAGAAGGACTACGAGTGGAGCAAAGACTCTTTGGAAATTCCTGCACTCCCACTTGGCGTGTATCTTTGCGAGGTTACCAGCGACGGCTCGGAGCAGATGACCAAGCGTTTCCTTTTCTATGTCAGCGATATCTTTGTGCTCACCCAGCAGCAGCCCAAAGAACAGTTGAGGCTTGCTGTGGTGAGTGCCACCACTGGTCAGCCTATTCCAAATGCTAAGGTTAAGATTGATTTCAACAGATATAGCAGCAAGAAGGATGAACTCATCCTGAAATTAACCTGCGACAATAATGGAGAGGCCATCATCAACCAGAAAAAAGAATACTCTGAGAATCCCAATATCTTCGCCTATACCGACACCGACAAATTTTGCCCCGACCAAAATCTATGGGTGGATAGTTACAATGTCACTTCCGGCTCGACACACGATTTGGCCTATATCTATACCGACAGGTCTATCTACCGCCCGGGACAGACGGTTCATGCAGCCATTTTGATTGGCAGATTGGAAAATAGTTCAAAGACACAGGTCATTGAAGGTAGGAAACTGACCGTTAGTCTGATTGATGCCAACTATAAGACTGTCGAGGAAAAAGAAGTGGTGACCGATGCATACGGAAAGGCAAGTGTAGATTTCGTATTACCCAAACAGGGACTTACTGGTTCATTCAGGATTCAGACGAATAAACCCAATGAGAGCCAGTCGTTTAGAGTAGAAGAGTATAAACGACCCACGTTCCAGGTAGAAATTCCCACTGTCACCGAGACATACGCCGATGGCGACACCATCGAGGTGAAGGGATATGCCAAGACCTACGCCGGTGTGCCCGTGCAGGGTGCCAAGGTGGCATATAAAGTGGATCGCCGGCACTCCTGGTGGTGGTGTTGGTTTGATGACCCGAAGGACGACAATCCCGACCTTGCGGAAGAGGAGACGATGACCGATGCCGACGGAATGTTCGTCATGCGGGTGCCCATCATCATTCCGAAATACCCTGACGGCGAGGATGCCAAGGCATCGAGTACTCCGCGATTCTACGTTTTTGTGGCTCACGCCAAAGTCACCGATGTGGCCGGCGAGACCCATGAGGGTGAGATTTCCCTGCCCCTTGGCACGAAGTCCACAGTGCTCAGTTGTGAGGTGCCCGAGAAGGTGTTGGCCGACAGTCTGAAGACCATCCGCTTCAGCCGCAGAAACGCCTCCGGTATCGAGGTTGAAGGCGATGTGCGCTATCGCATCGACAAAGGCAAGGAATACCGTGCCAAGGCCAATGAAAAGATTAATTTGCCGCAGCGACTTGCCTCTGGCAAGCATACCATCGTCGGTATTTGTGAAAATGATACGGTCAAGGAAGAGTTTATAGTTTTCACACTTGACGACAAGAAGCCCGCCGCCGAGACCCACGACTGGTTTTACATCACCGATAATGTCTTTCCCGAAGACGGCAGTCCCGTGCGCGTCCAACTTGGTTCCTCAGACCCCGATGTGCATGTGTTTTACTCACTCATCGCCGACGACAGAGTGGTCAAGAGCGGAACGCTCGAATTAGACAACTCCAACTACAATCTCTCGTTACCATACAACGAAAGTTATGGCGACGGCGTGGTACTTACATTCGCCTGGGTGAAAGAGGGCAAAATGTATGAGCATGTGGAGCAAATCCGCAAACCGCTGCCCGACAAGCGCATCCTGCTGAAATGGACCACATTCCGCGACCGTCTAACGCCTGGTCAGGAGGAGGAGTGGACACTCACGGCTACACGTCCTGATGGCACACCTGCCGACGCTCAGTTGATTGCCACACTCTACGACAAGTCGCTCGACCAGATTTACCAGCATCACTGGTCTTTCTACTTGGGCATCCAAGCCCTGCTTCCCCATACCGACTGGAATGGCTTCCGATTTGGTGACAATGCTTTCGCTGCCAACAAGGGATACCGCACGTTGGTGGTGCCCTATCTCTCATACTATCACTACGATGAGGGACTCTTCGACTTCTGGATGCCAAGATACTACAGGCATACCAATGGGCGTACAAGAAGACTGACAAAGGCATTAGAAAGTGCTGATTATGTGGAAGAAGAGGCGATGTTAGGATCTGCGGCAGGTGCAGTCATGGAGATGAAGGCCGTGGTGGAAGATACTAAAGTCTATAATCTTGCTGAACTCGGAGCAAAGAAAAAAGACGCCAGGATTGGTGGTGAGGATAATGGTAAAAATGGTTCCGACGAGGTCCAGATCCGTGAGAACCTCGACGAGACGGCCTTCTTCATGCCAGCCGTCGTCACCGATGCCAATGGAAACCTCTCGTTGAAGTTCCGTTTGCCGGAAAGTGTCACCACCTGGCATTTCATGGGACTCGCCACCGACCGTCAGATGAATTTCGGACACATCTCGGGTGATGCTGTGGCCAAGAAAGACGTGATGATACAGCCCAATATGCCACGCTTCGTACGTGTGGGAGATAATGCCAAGCTCACGGCACGTATCATGAACACTTCAGAAAACGACCTCAATGGAACTGCCGTGATGACACTCATCGACCCAGAGACAGAACAAGAGGTTTATAGCTGCTCACAACAGTTCTCTGTCAAAGCAGGGCAGACCACCAAAGCCGTCTTCGACTATCAGCCACAGGGAAATGGCACCATGCTCATCTGCCGGATGACTGCCTCCGCCAACGGCTTCAGCGATGGCGAGCAGCATTTCCTGCCCATCCTGCCTAATAAGGAACTTGTCACACGCACTCGTCCTTTCACACAGCATGGACCGCAATTGACAAGCATCGACCTCAACACCTTGTTCCCACAGGGCTCGACCGATGGCAAACTCACGGTGGAATATACGAATAACCCGGCATGGCTGATGGTGCAGGCACTGCCCTCGATAGGCATTACCGACTCAGATAATGCTATTTCACAGGCTGCATCATTGTATGCTAACTCTATCGCCAGTTATCTGCTCCAGCTCTCACCCAATATCAAGACCACTATCGAGGCTTGGAATAAGGAAACCATTGCTGAGAGCAGTCTCATGAGCAGTCTTGCAAAAAATGAGGAACTGAAAGACCTGTTGCTCAATGAGACACCATGGGTGGGCGATGCCGATAAAGAGGAACAACAGAAACGCGACCTTATCAATCTTTTCGACCAAGATAACTTGGACAACCGACTCGATAACGCCATCAATAAACTCAACAACCTGCAGCATAGTGATGGCTCATGGGCTTGGTGTCCGGGTATGAAAGGAAGCGTGTATATCACAGCATCGGTAACAGAGATGTTTGTGCGCCTCAACCGCATGATTGGCGAACAGCCTAATACGAAACGTATGCTCGACAAGTCGGTCAAGTATCTTGGCAAGTATCTCGTCGAGGAGGCCAAAGAAATGAAAAAGGCAGAGAAGAAAGGATACAAGGTGCGCCCGAGCGAGACAGCCGTTGATATCCTTTATACCTTTGCACTTGATGGTCGTGAGCAACCCAGGAATGTGCAGGATGCCCAGAAATACATGGTGAATATCTTGGCAAAGAAGACCACCGAGTTTACCATTTATGGTAAGGCTGTCACAGCCATCATTCTTGCTCACAATGGCAAGAAAGCCAAGGCAGAGGAGTATATGAGAAGTATTAACGAATACTCTGTATATACCGAGGAGATGGGACGTTACTATGACACCCGGAAGGCCTATTACTCATGGTTTGACTATGCCATCCCCACCGAGGTGGCAGCCATCGAGGCCATCAAGATGTTGCAGCCAACTGATTCAACCACCGTTGAGGAGATGCGCCGCTGGCTGTTGCAGGCCAAGCGCACACAGGCATGGGATACTCCTATCAACAGTGTTAATGCCGTGTATGCCTTCTTGGAGGGAAATACCGGTACGCTCGACCAACAGGTACTGACAACATTAGCCGTGGATGGTCGCACTATCGATACCTCGGATGCCACAGCAGGTTTGGGCTATGTCAAGGCTGCCATGAGCAATGACGGACTGCGTGAGTTCACAGCCAAAAAGGAGAGTCAGGGCACATCGTGGGGCGCTGTCTATGCACAGTTTATGCAACCCGTGACAGAGGTGGAGAACTTCTCGGCTGGAATCACTGTGAAACGAGAAGTGCTGGCACCTGAGACCACACTACATGTGGGCGACCGCGTGACAGTGCGTATCACCATCAAGGCCGATAGAGACTATGACTTTGTCGAAGTAATCGACCGTAGAGCCGCATGTATGGAACCTGTCAAACAACTGAGCACCTATCAGTGGGGCTATTACATATCTACTAAGGACTATACCACCAACTACTATTTCGATATGCTCGGAAAGGGAACGCATGTGGTGGAAACAGAATATTACATCGATAGGGAAGGTACCTACGAGACTGGCACATGCAAGGTGCAATGTGCATACGCTCCAGAGTATAGCGCAACAGGTAAAGCCCTCAAGGTGGAAGTGAAATAATATAATGACTAAACAAAGAAATAGGAATTGCCTATATAGCATCATAGCAGCCATGGCTCTCGCCATGATGACAACCCTCAACGCCTTGGCGCAGACTATCACCACCAAATCGCCGGTGATAGACTGCGGACAGGTGATTTATAGAAATCCCGTCACGGCACAGTTTGAACTGGTGAACGAGGGGGGGGGAAGTTTCATGATCAAAGGCGTGGAAACCAGTTGCGGATGCACGAAAGTGAATTATCCAAAGGGACCCATCTCGGAAAACAAACCCTTCATTATCTCCGTCACCTATGATGCGAGGATGATGGGGCATTTCGAGAAATATATCGACGTATATACCTCTGGAGCCTCGTTGCCCTACACGCTAACCCTCAAGGGTGTGGTAGTGGAACAAATACAAGGCTACCAAGGAGAATACAAATATATGTTGGGCAAGTTGAAGGCCGACAAAAACGAAATACTGTTTGACGACGTGAACATGGGCGACAATCCCACCGATGAGATTCATGTAGTGAACAGTACCGGTGATATGGCAACGCCAGTCTTGGCTCAATTGCCTGAGTATCTGCAAGTGGAAGTGTCGCCATCGTCGATAGCCCCTGGAGGTACCGGCGTGATTAAATTCACGCTTGAGTCACGGAAATTGCAGGAATATGGGTTGCAGCAGGCATCAATATACCTGCTGCAGAGGCCAGGCGACCGAATTGGCCGTGAGAAGGAAATCAGGATGGAGGCCATCCTGCTGCCGTCGTTCCAGAAGATGTCGGAACAGCAGTTGGTCTATGCACCCAAGCTCAAGGTTTCAGACACAGTACTCGACTTAGGTGCTTTCGAGGGTAAGAAAAAGAAGAAAGGAACTATCCTGCTTGAAAATGTGGGAAGAAGGGAATTGGAGATTTCGACCATACAAATGTTCACCCCAGGTATCACAGTGGAACTGCCCAATACCAAAATACCTCCGGGTGAATCGGTGAAACTCAAGATCACCGCCGACAAGAAGGAATTGAAGGGCATTCGTCAGCAACCAAAGATACTGATGATTACCAACGACCCAAGAAGTCCTAAGGTGATTATTACAGTTGACATCAGGGAGTAATCCCGGCAAAAACTAAAAAGAGACATGGAACATCCAGAAAATAGCGAAGAGTATAAGGGACTGACCGTCAATTCGGGCGTAGAACAGCCTTCTATCATCAACCCGTATCTGCGACGCGACAGATTCCGCCGGAAAGTATATACGGCCAGTGAAATGGTCGAAGGTATCATCAAGGGTGATGTTACTATCCTGAGTCAGGCTGTCACTCTCGTCGAGAGTGTCAACCCCGAGCATCAGGCCAAGGCACAGGAAGTGATTGAGAAATGCCTGCCATATAGTGGTAAGTCCATCCGTGTGGGTATCAGTGGTGTACCCGGTGCCGGCAAGAGTACTTCTATCGACATGTTTGGCTGTCATGTGCTCGACACCAAGGGCGGCAAACTCGCAGTGCTGGCCATCGACCCCAGTAGCGAGCGTTCCAAGGGAAGTATCCTTGGCGACAAGACACGTATGGAAAAACTCTCACTACGGCCAGAGGCTTTCATACGCCCCAGTCCGACGGCTGGTTCTTTGGGAGGCGTGGCACGTAAGACACGCGAGACCATCATTCTCTGCGAAGCTGCCGGCTACGACAAAATCTTCGTCGAGACCGTGGGTGTGGGACAGAGCGAGACTGCCTGTCATTCCATGGTGGATTTCTTCCTGCTTATCCAACTGGCTGGTACAGGTGACGAACTGCAGGGTATCAAGCGGGGAATCATGGAAATCTCTGATGGCATCGTCATTAACAAATGCGACGGCAACAATGTGGATAAGTGCCATATGGCAGCGACAAATTTCCGCAACGCCTTGCATTTCTTCCCCAAACCCGAAAGCGGATGGCTGCCTAAGGTGATGTGCTACAGCGGATTCTATGGCATGGGTATCAAGGAGATATGGGATATGATTTACGAGTATCTCGATTTCGTGAAGCAAAATGGCTATTTCGAATACCGCAGAAATGAGCAGAGCAAGTATTGGATGTATGAGACCATCAATGAACAACTGCGCAACAGTTTCTACAACAGAAAGGATATCCAGGAGAAACTTGTTGATGCTGAGCGTAGAGTGCTCAATGGAGTACAGACATCATTCGCTGCTGCAGGCGACTTGTTGAATCTCTATTATGAGAAGTTAAGAACAGAATGATACAAATTGAAATTGACAAAGGAAGTGGTTTTTGCTTTGGTGTGACCACGGCCATCAATAAGGCTGAGGAGGAACTTGCCAACGACCGTACGCTCTATTGCTTAGGCGATATCGTGCACAATGGCATCGAATGTGAGCGCCTACGTCAGATGGGGCTCGTCACCATCAACCACCACGACCTCTATAATTTGAAGCATGTGAAGGTGTTGCTAAGGGCCCATGGCGAGCCACCGCAGACCTATCAGATTGCAAAAAACAACAATATAGAAATCATCGACACCACATGCCCCGTGGTGCTACAACTGCAGAAAAGAATCAAAAAGCAGTACGACAACTGTCCGGATGCGCAGATTGTGATTTTCGGGAAAAACGGCCACGCCGAAGTGCTGGGGCTTGTGGGGCAGACAAACAACCAGGCCATCGTGGTGGAAAATATAGAGGATGTATGCCGCTTGGATTTCTCGCGCGACATCTACCTCTACTCACAGACCACCAAATCGCTCGACGAGCTACATCGGATTATTGAATACATCCAGGAGCATATCACACCGGGAGCTACATTCAAGAGTTTCGATACCATCTGCCGTCAAGTTTCCAATCGTATGGCCAATATCGCCGCATTTGCCGCTCGGCACGATTTGATACTTTTTGTGTCGGGAGGGAAGAGCAGTAATGGCAAAGTGCTGTATAATGAGTGCCTGAGGGTGAATCCCAACAGCAAACAGATAGAAAGTTCGGAACAAATAGATATGGCATGGCTTCAAGACATCAACACTGTGGGTATCTGCGGTGCCACAAGCACACCAAAATGGCTTATGGAGGAATGTCGCGATGTCATCATGAAGAGAATAAATGAGAAAGAATAAAAATAAATATAATAACAAGTAATCTTATGAAGAAAAAAGTATTGTTTGTATTGGCCGTTTTCAGTGTCTTGATTGCTGAAATGTCGGCAGCACCTGTTACCAGGGCCGAGGCTCAGGCTAAAGCCCAGGTTTTCATGCAGTCGAGAGGGATTGTCCTGAAAGGTGAAATGTCGGCAGTGAACGGACCAAGAAGGGTTGGAAATGCACAAAATGGGGAAACATCCAGTTATTATGTTTTCAACAACGGACAAAACGGTGGTTTTGTTATCATCTCTGGCGATTCCCGAACAAGAGAAGTGCTGGCATATTCAGACAAAGGGTCGTTGGATCTTGACGATATGCCGCCTGCTCTTGCAGATTTGTTGGAATGTTATGCCCACGACATCAATTTGTTGGGTGAAGACGATTCCAGCGCGCTGAGCCACAGTCCAATGTATTCACCTGGTGCCCAGACCACGACACCTGTCTTGCCATTGCTGACGTCTGAGTGGAATCAAAACCCACCTTTCAACTCGAGTTGTCCGCTCAGTGGAAAAACAAGGACATACGTGGGGTGTGTGGCTGTGGCAATGTCTCAGATTCTCTATTATTATAGGAACAGGATGCCTTCAAAAACGCAGGTGGCTATCCCAGGATACTCTAACTTAGCTACCGTCAAGGCCGGAACAGCATTCAACTGGTCGTTAATGTTTGACAAATATACGTATGACAAGACTTCCGAACAGGTGAAGGCAGTGGCCAATCTGATGCTCTATGCAGGTCAGTCAATTTCAAGCAGTTATGGCGTATCGGAGACAAGCGCATCGTGCAACAGTGTCCCTGGGGCTATGGCTACGTATTTTGGGTTCAGTAGCAACGCCAAAATGGTCAACCGTACTTCCTACACCTATTCTCAATGGGAAGATTTGCTGATTAATGAATTGATGAATGCAAGACCAGTCTTCTTCAATGGCGTGAGTTATTATCTCAATCATGCCTTTGTGGTGGATGGATACGATGGTATGGGATATTTCCATGCCAACCTTGGATGGGGAGGCCGTTCGGATGGATACTATTCCCTCAATATTTTTAATACTCAGTCGGATAAACAAGAAGATGGCGCGGTAGATGGCGATGCTTTCCTTGTCAAGCAGCAGGCGATCCTCGATTTGCAGCCAGTGAATGGATATTTTGATACTCCCGATAATCCTGAGCTCACATCTACGATCAATAGTGCCAAGAATTCGGCTGTCACGGTAACATATAAAAATGGCACCAATACCACAGCAACGTTTAAATGTGGCTTAGGATATGCTGATGCCGATGGTATTCCCCAATTACTCAAGGAATGGGATGACGGAAAGGTGGTAATACCTGCCAATACTTCGCTTGGCGCCGTGGCATTCACACTTACCAAGAACGACTTCTCAGCCAAGAAGCTGAAGACAGGCACATACGAGGTGTTCCCCATCTATTTGGTGGATGGAGCTGAAGATTGGGAGAGGTGTCCCAATACTACGTCGAATTATATTTCGGTTACCTATTCTTCGTCTTCCGTCGTCGCTACCTTGGGCACCTACACTTATTCCCTGAAAGCAAGTGATTTCTATTTTTCTGGATGTAAATTGAAATCTTACACTCAGCCAGTGTACTTCAAACTGACCAATGAGGGTGACAAAGACTTCTTTGGCACGGTATATCTTTTTGTAAGTACTACTTCGACTCCAGGCTCATACAGTAGCAAGACACCTGTGATGCTCGGCCCAGGTCAGAGTGTGGATGTGATGTTGACATTCAAGCCAGGCTATGCCAAAACCTACAATGTCTGGATAGCACGCGACACAGGCTGTAAATATGTTCTTGGTTCATCCTCTGTGGCCATCTCCTCAGGTACTTATAAAAGAGCTCTGAAGGTAACAAATGTCACAATAGAGAACTCCAATCCTAATAAGCCCAAGCAAATCTTCTCCAACAAGGTAAAAGGTACGGCAAAGATTACAAACACAGGACCGAGCACCTATTCAGACAAAATTATGGTGTTCTTCTTCAGAAAGAAACCTGGCACATCTGCCTATGACTTGTTCCTTGAGGACGTGAAAAATGTCACTATACCAGCTGGTGACACCATCACTGTGAATTATGACTTTGGAGAGTTGCCTACCAACTATTATTATAATGTCTCATTATACTATCAGGTTGACTGGGCTCTCATGACAAATGGTATTTGGAAGGATTATTATCTCACTCCATGTGTTCGCGCCTACGACAGCAAAGGAAATCTCACTGGCATAGAGGCAGCCGCCACAGTTACGATTCCATCTACTGCCGCAGCTGTTGACCTGAGCGACGTTATGTCAACTGTCACCAAGGTAGTGCCAAATTCCAACCCCAATACATTATATTATATAGGTGCCAACGACACAGCGCCCAGTGGACTCTCTGGAAAGAATATCATCAAGGGTGATAATTCCACGAGCATTGCGCTTACCGACGGAAATCCATTCTATGCTCCCAAGGCATTCACGGCAAAGAAAGCAACCTATTCGCGTACATCCAAAATTGGCACAGATGGCAACGGCGGATGGGAAATCCTTGTCATGCCTTTCGCTGCGACGAAGATTACCTGCAACTCCACGGAGCTGAAGTGGTTTAAGTCTGACGATGAGTCGGGTAAGAACCTTTGGATCAAGGAGTTCTCGTCTGTTCAGGGATATAGCACCGTATGCTTCGACTATGCTCAGGAGATTGTTGCCAACAAGCCTTACATTATGGCGGTGCCTGGAACAAAATGGGGCGATACCTATAATCTCGTGGGTAAGAAATTAGTATTCTCAGCAGATAATACGAAGATTGCTCCAACCAAGTTCGTGGTGACTGGCTCGGATGCTTACAATTTCCATGGCTCGTTTGAGGCAAAGCACAAAGTGGCGTCCTATGTGTTGGATAGTACAGGTAAGAACTTTGTGTTCAAGAATGCTGAAATTACTCCTTTCCGTGGCTATTTCATCTCTACCGCCAGTGATGACTATCATTTCTCTAACCTGAATATCGCTTCGGAGACAGGTATTGAAGAGGTGACAATGATGCCTTTTGCTGCTGAGGGTGAGATGGTGGACGTCTATAACCTCAATGGCGTGAAAGTGGCCACCGTGCGTGTCAACAACGGCAGCATCAACCTCGATGGCTTACAGAAGGGCATCTATATCATCAACGGACATAAATTGATTAAATAAGTTTGTGAGGTTATAAGAACAATGAGGGTGGAACCATTGATGGTTCCACCCAATTGTTTTATAGCATGATATCGTTAGTGATTTGTCAGCAAACTTCGATTTTCTCCATTGCTAAGCGTAGCAGCCATTCGTTCTGCTCAGGGATGGTCATGTGGCTATTGTCGAGTTCGATGGCATCATCGGCCATACGTAGTGGTCCCACTTCACGGTGGCTGTCTAAATAGTCGCGCTCCTTGACATTGGCAAGCACTTCTTCGTAGTCGGCAGCCTCGCCTTTGCTAAGCAGTTCGTCGTAGCGGCGCTGTGCACGTATCTCTGCCGTGGCAGTGACAAACACTTTTAGTTCGGCATCAGGAAATACCACTGTGCCGATGTCGCGGCCGTCCATCACGACACCTTTGTCCTGTCCCATGCGTTGTTGCTGTGCGACAAGGGCTTCACGGACGAAGGGGATGGCGGAGATGCGGCTCACATTGTTGGATACTTCCATTCCTCGGATTTCTCCCTCCACGCATTCACCATTAAGATAGGTATCGGGGCGGCCCGTTTCCTCGTTCAGGGCGAACGAGATGTGAATGTCGTCCATGCTGGTTTGCAAGGTGTCGGTATCAATGGATTCATCGGTGATCATGCCCTTGCGGAGTGCATAGAGCGTCACGGCACGGTACATGGCGCCAGTATCAACATAAATATATCCTAAAGCCTTGGCCAAAGCTTTGGCCATCGTGCTCTTGCCACAGGAGGAGTGGCCATCTATTGCAATAGTTATCTTTTTCATGATTATGTGTTTTGATGTTTTCTGATCTCAAATCATTTGTCCCTTTAACTACTTTTTAACTACCTTTTTCTACTCTTTAACTACTTTGTCAACTAAATACTCACTGCCACATTTGCGAGTATCGAGGAGGAGGACACATGGTATTTACCCCAGGAGAGGTTGATTTTGAACCGCTCCAACTGCACACCGGCTCCTAATGTAAGGCCTGCACCATGGCTGCTCTCGTTGTCGCCACTGCCAATCTTCATATCGTTGGCCAACCGGAAATGATAACCGGCACCCACCCAAATCTGTTGTGATAGCGTCACATCGGCACCCACAGAGAGGTGGTTGATGAATTTGTAATCCCAGTTTGTCAGGTCGGTGAGTGTAGCCGACAATCGGAGTGGCGCTCCCCGCAGTTTTTTGCTTACTCCGGCACAGAGGTCGAAAGGCAGGTGTTCGTATGTGTCGTCATAAGCACTGAGTTGACCACCGAGGTTGCGAGCCACGGCAGAGACCGAGAGCCCGTTGTCATCGTTGTAGTAATTGAGTCCTAAGTCCACGCACATAGCAGTGCTATTATATTTGCCGATGTAGGAAGCGATGAATTTGGCCGTGATGCCACCAACGAGTTTGTTGCTCAGATTATAACTCAGGTAGGCTCCGATGGAAATGTCGCGACAGGAAAAATCGCCCGTTTGGATGTTGTTGGCATCCATTTCCCGCATTTTGCCATAGTCCATTAGCTGACCACTTGCCGCCACGGTGGCCCGTTCGCCGAGAAGCCAGTTGTAGGAGGCGCTGACAGTATTCACTCCCGACATGTAGTTCATGTAGTTGAAACCCAAGGTGCGGTCGCTAACAGATGACAAGAGGGCAGGATTGGAGAAAATCAGCGAGGGATCGTCCTCGATGATGGTGATATTGTCGCCCCCTAATGCACTGGCATGGGCACTCACGGGCAGACGCAGGAAATTATATACAGTCTGGCTCTCTTGTCCCTTAGCAGACATAACGAGAAGGGAAAACAAAAGCGCAAAAACAACTTTTTTCATTTATTTAATATATTTATCCGCAAAGATACACCTTTTTTCCAAATTTCTGAGTTATTTTTGTAGTCTCAAACTGCATCATGCGTATTTTTCTATGAAAATAACGCATTTTTACGGTGATTATTGCATCTTATTTAAAGGGAGTTAAAAGGGGAGTTAAAGGGACAAATGATTCATTTGTTGATAAGTTAACAAGTTGACAAGTTGTTTGAAAAAGGGAATAGAAAACTCTTTCACGATGGAACAGAAAAAGACATTGACTGCCGATTTAGAGCATAGCCGTCATACCCGGTGGCTATTGGGGTTGGTGTTGGCACTGGCCATCGTGGTGGCAGCACTTGAATTTACAAGTTCCAACACAGAAGGGTCGCTTGACGACTTGTTGTCAGAGGAAATTCCCGAGGATATGGAGTTTGTGCCAAACGTGGAAAACGACGAGCAGTTGGAAGCATTGCAGCCGCAGGCACCCGTTTTAGCAGAAGAACTTGTAGAGGTGACCGATGCCCAAACCGATGTCAACAACCAGGAGGTCGTTTCTCCACCGCCGTTGGACATCGCGGTTGAAATCGACCCTTCGATAGACGACCTCGTGCTGGCAGATACACCTGTAGAGGTGGAGCAGAATGACAGTGAGGAACCTCTGCCTATGCGAGTGGTAGAGCAACTGCCACAATTCCCTGGTGGCACGCCTCTGTTCATAAAATGGCTCACCAAAAACCTGAAATATCCTGAATCCGCGAAAAGGCAGAACATTCAGGGACGTGTGATGGTCTCGTTTGTTGTTAATGCCGATGGAACTACGACAGACGAGAAGATTATCACCTCGGTTGATCCTATGCTCGACCGTGAGACTTTGCGGGTAATCAGGATGATGCCCCGCTGGGAGCCTGGTATCTACAATGGCCAGCCCTGTCGGACTTTGGTTTATCTGCCTGTAGTGTTTAAGATTTGAAATCATCATATTATTATCATAAAGTTATGCTAAACTCAAACGAATTGTTGAAAATCATCAACGACCAGCTCACCACCGTAGCTGTTGACCGCCAACCCAACGGATTGTACGAGCCCATAAGATATGTGCTGTCATTAGGGGGGAAGAGAATACGGCCTATGCTGATGATGCTGGCATATAATATGTTTCGCGACGATCCCCAAAGCATCCTGCATCCTGCCTGTGGCATAGAAATCTACCACAATTATACGCTCTTGCACGACGACCTGATGGACAATGCCGATATCAGGCGTGGACACATGACCGTACACAAACGCTGGAATCCAAACACAGCCATACTCTCTGGCGATTCAATGCTTGTGCTCGCCTATGAATATATGGCAAAGTGCAAAGAGGAAAAACTCGCCGAGGTGATGCGGCTGTTCACTAAGACTGCACTCGAAATAGGGGAGGGGCAGCAGTTGGACATGGACTTTGAGAGTCGTAATGATGTCTCCGAGGAGGAATATATCGAGATGATCAGGCTTAAGACCAGTGTGCTGTTAGCATGTGCCATGAAATTGGGAGCCATATTAGCAGGTGCTCCCAAAGAGGATGCCGAAAACCTCTATCGGTTTGGTGAAAAAGTAGGGTTGGCATTCCAACTTCAGGATGACTTCTTAGACGTCTATGGTGATACCAAAGTGTTTGGGAAAGCCATCGGAGGCGACATCATATCCAATAAGAAGACTTATATGCTTATCAATGCCTTGGCGCTGGCCGACCAAAAGCAGAAGGAAAATCTGATGGACTGGATCAACCAACTCAATCCCGACCCACAGGAAAAAATAGCTGCCATCACGGAGATTTATAATGAGATAGGCATCAACCAACTGGCACAGGAGAAAATTAACTTTTTCTTCCATGAGAGCCGAAAATACATCGATGCAGTCCAATTGCCAGATGAGAGAAAACAAGAGGTCCTGGCCTATACAGAAGAAATGATGAAGAGAGAATATTAATTTAGGTCGCAAGGTTATGAGGTCGCTACGCTCGTAGGTCTTAAGGTGAGGTGTGATTGTGTAGCATCAGCATATTTCACTTTTTAACCATATAACCTAAAAACCTGAAAACCTATCAGAATGCCTTATCGACGATTGCCAAAGACCGATGCAGCCAGATTGAAAGCACTGCGTGCCGTCACCGAAAATAATGTGGTATATACAGTGGAGGGGCGATTCCTCAACTCTGAAGACCTTGCACAAGCAAGAAAATTGTATCAGGAGTTGGAAACAGCCTCTGACCAATATAGCATTTGCATGCGCACACAGGTAAGATATTCCAAGAGAATTTCCACACTGCAGCACAATGTGATGATGTATCTCAGCCATTTCCTGCAGGTGCTATTCTTGGCAATAGAGAGAGGGGAGATCGAAAAAGAAAAACTCTCACTTTATGGACTCGAGGAGATGATGGTGCCTTACCTGAAAACACCAGACGCTATCATGAAATGGGCACCAAAGATCATTGAAGGCGAGAAAAACAGGCTGAAGAGAAAGGGAAAGCCTATCCTCTCGCCGCCAATAGGTGCTGTGGTGACTCATTTTGATGTCTTTAAGTCTATGTACGACTCACAACGTCAGTATCAGGTGCGCACCAAGGCGGCTTTGGAACAGATAACACGTTTGCGAGGGCAGATTGACGACGTAATTCTTCGCCTGTGGAACCAAGTTGAGCAACAGTATGCCAATGAGCCACCAGAGCGCAGGTTCGCCAAATGCCGGCAGTTTGGAGTGATATACTACTATCGCCGGCATGAAGAGAGGGTTTATTAATTGAAGATTGAAGATTGAAGATTGAAGATTGAAGATTGAAAATGGAATTTATCGATACTCATATACATATTGACGGGACGGAATTTGACGACGACCGTCGGGATGTTATCCAACGGGCAAGAGAGGCTGGGGGCAAGGCAATGCTTGTACCTGCTATTGACTTGCAAACTTCTCTCAAAATAAAGACGCTCTGTCAGGAATATCCTGGATATCTCTATCCCATGATAGGCTTGCATCCCGAAGAGGTGAAAGCCGACTATATTACAGTGATTGAGCAGATGCGTGAAATGCCTCTCGATCACTGCGTGGCTATCGGTGAGGTAGGTCTCGACTTCTATTGGAGCAGAGAATTTGAAAAGGAACAGCTCGATGCTTTTGAGCGACAAGTGCAATGGGCGTGCGAGGTGCAATTGCCACTGATGATCCATTGTCGGAAAGCACAAAATGAGATGGTAAAAATCATGAGGAAATACCGTGACAAGCTTTATGGGGGTGTCTTCCACTGCTTTACTGGAAATGAGCACGAGGCAAGGGAATTGCTTGACTTCGATGGATTCGCCTTAGGTATCGGAGGGGTACTCACATTCAAGAAAAGCAACTTACCAGAACTATTACCCAAATTGCCTCTTGAACGTATTGTGCTCGAAACCGATGCACCCTATATGGCACCTGTACCTATGCGTGGAAAACGCAACGAGAGCGCCTTCCTCACCTATGTCATCCAAAAAATGGCGGCAAGTTACAGTCTTGCACCCGAGACAGTAGCAGAGATAACAACCAAAAACGTTAACAGAATTTTCCGATTATAATTAATGGCTGATTTATAGCTTTTCAAAGACAAATAGAAAATGAAACCATTTTTACAGAAATACCTGATAATACTCATAATGCTGTGTGCTGCTACCATCACTCGTGCCTCCGACAACGACTCCATTATCCACTGGGGTGGGAGCGTCTATGTGAATCCCGGACGAGCATTGGTAATGGATAATGTACAGAAAAAATACCAAGTCAATAAAAACAATTTCTCATTTGGTGCCGAACTACACCATGCCGACTTGCCACAAGACAGTGACGCTTTTGCCTCTGACTACGGCTATCCTACACTTAGTTTCGGGGTGAAATACAGCATCAATCATGGTATCACTATGCACCGAAGACCAGACGTGGATGCATGGCCAGGTTTGAAAGAGGTGGACTACGACTCCCATCTCGGCAATACCGTGTCTTTCTATGGCTCATTCACAAGACCATTCTTTAGAACCAACAGATGGGAGGCAGACTATGTCATTAATGCAGGTGTGGGGTACAGCCATACGAAATACGATAAAAACAAGAATGTGGACAATGAACTAATTGGTGCGAGATGGCTCATTTATTTCGGTGGAAGATTGCAACTCTCCTATCAGATGACAAGAGACTGGGGACTGCGGGCAGGACTGGAATATTGGCATTTGAGCAATGGCGCCCTCAACCGTCCCAATAAGGGGCTCAATGTGGTGGGGCCATCCATCGCATTGGTCTATCAGCCTTATTATAAGGATATTATCCATGGTAAGGCTTCAAAAATCAAGGAACATTTTGAAAAACAACTCTACCTGAACGTTACAGCAGGCGTAGGAGCTAAAGCCCTCTTGGAGGACTGGAACTATACGCAATATGATGCCAAAGAGGGAGATCCTGACTACAGAACCGACCATTTTAAAAAATATTTGGCATACACAGTGCAAACCGACTTAATGTATAGATATGCCCGTCGGTGGGCATCAGGTGCGGGCATCGACGTGTGCTATGGCACTTATTCCGACCGTGTCGAGGAGATAGACAAGGCGAAAGGTGTTGACGTGCCTCATAGTCCATGGTCGTTAGGTGCCTCGGTAAAACACCAGGTGTTCTACCACAACCTTTGCCTTGCCGTTTCCTTGGGGTATTATTTCTATCGTGAAATGGGAGAGCATGCCAAGGCCGTAGATAAACCATACTATGAGAAAATCGGTATTCAGTATATGATCCCGAAGTTAGGTGTTGCTGTTGGAGCAATGGTAAAGGCACATTATTCAAAAGCCGACCTCACTGAACTCGTCGTCTCTGTGCCCATCCGACTAAGATAATTCACTAAAATTTCAAAATAATTTTGATTTCAGATAAAAAAATACTAACTTTGCGGAATGTAACCATTCATTAGAAAAACCAAAAATCAAAATAAACAAAATCTTAAAAACAAATGAGTCCTATTAAAACTACAAAAATGACCAACTATCGTTGGGTGATTTGCGCAATGCTTTTCTTTGCTACCACTGTCAACTATATGGACAGACAGGTGCTCTCTTTGACATGGAAAGACTTTATCTCACCTGAATTTGAATGGAGTGATGCGGATTATGGTAAAATTACGGCTTATTTTTCCATCTTCTATGCTATTTTCATGCTCTTCGCAGGTAAATTTGTCGACTGGATGGGAACAAGGAAAGGATATCTTTGGGCTATCTTTATTTGGTCTACAGGTGCGGTGATGCATGCATTTTGCGGCATCATAACCAGTGGTATCACAGATGGAGCATGGCTCGTGGGATTTGAGGGTGCCAAAGAGCATATACAGCATGCGGCTGCCATCGGAGCGGCTGTCTCAACGATTTCAGTATGGCTCTTCCTCGCATGCCGTGTCGTACTGGCAATGGGTGAGGCAGGTAACTTCCCAGCTGCCATCAAGGTGACTGCAGAGTATTTCCCAAAGAAAGACCGCGCTTATGCCACTGCCATATTCAATAACGGTGCGTCTGTAGGAGCACTTGTTGCGCCACTTACCATACCAATCCTGGCAAAGTTTTGGGGATGGGAAATGGCTTTCATCCTTATTGGTGCTTTGGGTTATATTTGGATGCTTTTCTGGATTTTCTTGTATAAGAAACCAAACAAGAACCCGAAAGTTAATGCAGCGGAACTCACATACATCAATCAGGATGCCGAAACCGAGAGTGATCCCAAAGATGCTAATGATGAAGGTCCTGCAATCAACTTCTTCAAGTGTTTTACATTCAAGCAGACATGGGCTTTTATCGTGGGTAAATTCATGACAGATGGCGTGTGGTGGTTCTTCCTTTTCTGGACACCAGCGTATATCTCTGATGTTTATGGCTATTCTTCTGATTCAGGAACGGGTATGGCACTTATCTTTGTGCTTTATCTAATTACCATGCTGTCAATTTTCGGAGGTAAACTACCTACATACTTTATCAATCGTGGTATGAATCCGTATGCCGGACGTATGCGTGCCATGCTGATTTTCGCATTCTTCCCATTGGGAGGCTTGCTGGCTCAGCCTCTTGGCAGTATTTCACCATGGTTGCCTATTATTCTCATTGGTATTCTCGGCGCTGCTCACCAGTCATGGTCGGCTAATATTTTCTCTACAGTGGGAGATATGTTCCCCAAATCGACTATTGCAACTGTCACTGGTATAGGTGGCATGGCCGGAGGTGTCGGCTCGTATATCATCAACTTGTGCTCAGGTTTGCTCTTTACTTTCGCTGCTGGTACATTTGTTTTGCAGGATGGTCCAGCCAAAGAACTCTTTATGAAAGAGGGAAAACCTGTTAATACAGAGATGAGCATTAAGAATTATAAGAAAATATTGCAGGCAGAACTTATTGCTAAAGGTGATGCCGCTGTGAATGATGCCTTTAATTCCCTGCCAGACAAGAAAGAAGCAGATGAGACTGTTGAGAAATTGATGAAGCGCAACAAGAACAAAGTGAATAAGAATGAGTATAATGAAACCATGGCTAAGGCTGAGGTTTATTATGACAAGCAGAATTTCACTGACCTTGCTTTGGATGGAGAAGCCTTGAAGGCAGAGATGGAAAAACATGGCTGCGTAATATCTCAAGGTCCGTTACATGCGCTTGGCTTTGTGGGCAAACCCGCTGGCTACATGATTATCTTCTGTATCTGTGCCGTGGCCTATCTCATAGGCTGGATTATCATGAAGATGCTTGTGCCTAAGTACAAGCCTGTCGTTGTTGAGGAATAATCAGGTTTGCAACAAACTTAACCCATACATCATGTCGTATTTAAGTGCTGGAACTCTTTTAAGAAACGGAAAATACAGGATAGAGAAAGTTCTCGGTAAGGGAAGTTTCGGTATCACCTACTTGGCAGCTACTCCGATGAAAATGAAAGGTTCATTGGGAGAGATGACGGTAGATCTGTATGTCACTATCAAAGAGTTTTTCATGGCGGAGATGAACACACGTTCTGCCGATGGTACCAGGGTGGAAGGGTCGAGCGTTACGCTTGTTACCAACTATAAGCGTAAATTCATGCGTGAGGCCGAGAACCTTTCCCATCTGAACCATGAAAATATTATAAAAGTGCTTGAAGTCTTTGAGGAGAACAACACTGCTTATTACGTGATGGAGTATGTGGACGGTGGTAGCATCGACGAACTGATTACTCGTCATGGTAGCCTGAATCCGGCCCAGACTATTACACTTGTCCGCCAGATTTGCAAGGCTTTGGAGTATATGCATGCAAACTTTATGTTGCACTTGGACTTGAAACCCAAGAATATAATGATAAGCTCCAAAAACCAGGTGAAACTGATAGACTTTGGTCTTTCCAAACAATATTCTGAGAGTGGCCAGCCTGAGGAAAGCACTTCCATTGGGCTGGGCACACCGGGGTATGCTCCCGTGGAGCAGTCGCAATTTCGGCAGGATGGTACATTGCCGGTGACGTTGGATGTGTATGCACTTGGAGCCACGATGTTTAAGATGCTCACTGGGACAGTGCCTCCTGAGTCGTCCTATATTCTCAATAATGACACATTCTTGTATGATTCGCTGAGTAAAACGAGAATTCCCCTCCCCTTGGTCAATGTCGTGTGCAAGGCAATGGCACCGCTGAAGAAAAACAGGTATCAGTCGGTGCTTGAAATTGACAATGAACTCAGCAAGATGAATGTCGATGAGCGCGCGGCTCTACAGTCTTTGAACGTTGTCAGCGATAATGTCAATGGTGGTTTTCAAAACACTCCATACACGTCGGGTACACCATATGGAAGAAGGGCTCCAGCAGGTACTCCACCTACACCGCCACCCTACAAAGGACATACCCCGACGGGTACGCCGCATACACCACCACCATACCAGAGACCTACTCCTATGGGTAAGCCACAAACTCCACCTCCGCCTCCGCCTTCAAGTGGTGGACAAGGACCTAAGATTTCACGACTGGTAAGTGGGGGCGCTCAGCAAAAACCACCCTTGAAAGGGGACGGTGACAAAAATCCCAAGAAAAAAAGTAAAATCAAATGGGTTATTCTCGCCGTAGTTCTTGCTTTGTTGGTCGGAGTGGCTGTCTTAATCGTGATGAATATTTCTTCCAAGCCTCAGACTCATTTTATTGAAACAGGTGGAGATAGCTATTACAATGATGATGATGGCTACGACTATGCTGTTGAAGAAGAAGGGTATGAAGAAGACGAAGAGTATGACGATGACTATGCAGCTGAGGACGAAGAGTATGATGATGATTATGGCTATAGTGAAAAATGATGATTCTGATTATTAAGAATTGTTGAGTCTATATGATGAGATGATATAAGTTTATACTATTTACAATCAAATAAATCTTTACGAATATGTCTTTACTAAGAGCTCAGTGCCCTAATTGTAAACAATGGCTTTCTGTGAATTACACGCCAGAAATGGAAGAATTAATGGTCGCCTGTCCTTATTGTAGGGTAAAAACACCTTTTGTGAATTGGAATAAAAAAGATGAAAGACGTAATGCAGAGGAGGAGCAGAAAAGAAAAGACGAGGAGGAGCGGAAAAGATTAGAAGCTGAAGCGGAACGAAAGAGACAGGAGGAGGAGAACCGCAGAAGACAGGAGGAAGAGAACCGCAGAAGACAGGAGGAGGAGAACCGCAGAAGACAGGAGGAGGAGAACCGTAGAAGACAGGAGGAGGAGAACCGTAGAAGACAGGAGGAGGAGAACCGTAGAAGACAGGAGGAGGAGAACCGTAGAAGACAGGAGGAGGAGAACCGCAGAAGACAGGAAGAAGAGAACCGCAGAAGACAGGAGGAAGAGATTCAACGACAAAGAGCAGAGCAAGAGCGTCTTTATCGTGAGGAGCAAGAACGCTTAAGAAGGGAGGAAGAAGAACGAAATAGATGGCAGAGTTCCACCATTGGGACGCTTTTCGCACTGAATTGCGGAAATACTTATTCACTCTTCCCTGGTAGAAACGTTGTGGGACGTATGGCCAATTCCTCTACTGCCGACATCCAAATTCCTGATTTGACAGGTCAGCGCAGGATGAGTCGCTCGCATCTTGTAATCAATGTGCTCAAGGAAAATGGTCGGTTTGTACATTATGCATCACTGAATAGTCCGAGCGTAAACAGGACATGTGTGAATAATATGCCTCTCATCTATGGGCAGCAAGTGTTGTTACACTCTGGCGACATCATCGACTTGCCAGATGAAAGTATAAGGTTTGATGCCATAGAGAAAAATCAAGAGGAAACTGAATTGGGGTTTATTTGAAAAAGTTGAAGAGTTGACAAGTTATTGATCTTCTTCATTTCAAGAGCGTCAAAAGCATTGTCCTTTTAATTTCTTTTCGGTACCAAATTCATAACTTTTTACATCAACTCTCACACTTAAAAAAACTTCTAATTAATAAAAATATTTATGCGCTACAAAATAGAAGTATATAACATCTGGGAATTGGGTAAACGTGCCAATCAGGAAGACAGTCTCTTTCCTGGGTTTAATCAGCAAACACCTGCCGACCGCCTGTTTATCCTTTGTGATGGCATGGGTGGGCATGCATCAGGTGAAGTAGCAAGCTCTACGGTATGCCAAGCAATGAGCCAATCGATTATGAGCATGTGCCCTGATCCAGAGGGAGCCTTCACTGACGAAATCCTTCAGCAGGCCATTAGCGATGCTTTTGGCGCATTGGATGCAGTGGATCCAAACGATGGTTCGCTGAAAAAAATGGGTACAACCATGACCTTTTTGAAACTGCATGACAATGGTGCCACAATTGCACACATGGGTGACAGCAGGGTATATCATGTGAGACCAGGACAGACCGCTGAGGACACACAGATACTCTTTGTGACAGAAGACCACTCCTTGGTGAACGATTTGGTGAAAATTGGCGAACTTACCCCCGAGGAGGCTCGAACATCACGACAGAAGAATGTCATCACCCGTGCTATGCAGCCCCACATGGAGCGAAGGCCACGTGCCGACATTTATCATACCGTTGATATCCAGCCCGGTGATTATTTCTTTATGTGCTCTGATGGTATCCTTGAAAGGTGGGAAGATTACGACGTGAGACGTTGCTTCTCATATTCTTATGGAGACGATTATACCAGGGTGCAAAATATTATCAACGAAACCATCGACAATTCTGACAACCACACAGCCATGATTGTGAAGATTTTGGACGTGGAAGGTGTCGCACAAATGCCGGTGGACGACAGAAGACAGACCAATATGTATGGTCAACAGTCAAACTATGAGGCTACTATGGTGCCAGAGTATCCTGCCTCTAATCCTACTGTAGGTCCCTCTGTAGGTCAGGCTGTTGATGGAAGTATTCCCATGTCACCAACGACAATGTCATACGAGAAAACCATACCCCCAGGTTATCAAGGAACTCGTCGTGCTGCCACTGCAGGCACAAAGAAAGAGAGCCTCCTTTGGTTTTGGGCGTTGTTGGCTTGTATAGCGGCTCTCATAGTGGTTTTCCTTTTTATGTTGTTCCGTAGCTAATACCTGTCCCTCTATCTGTCGCGTTTTTATTCAGCTTTCGTTATGCCGGAAAAACTAATCATAAAATGTCCCAACCCCGCTTGTGGTAGGGAACAGTCGGTGGACTATAATCCCAGGATGGAAAAACATAGTGCCACTTGTCCATGCTGTAAGAAAAGGTATAAATTCAACGAATGGATAAAAGTGACACCAACTAAACCAGCACAGTTAAACACACCTGTGCAGCCAAATATTCCACCCCAATCAAATATTCCGCCCCAATCAAATATTCCACCCCAATCAAATATTCCAATTGAGCCTAATATTCCTATATCTCAAAGATTCCCACTCCAATCGGGTGCCCGTGTGGTTGTAGAATCAACGGGTGATGTATTTCGACTAAAGGTGGGGGTAAATGTTTTGGGAAGACAGTCGCCAAAATCTAAGGCTGAAATACAAATCCCGAATGTGTCTGGAAAGAAACTCACAAGCAAAGAGCATTTAGTGATTATAGGAGATAAGAAGGATAATGGAATGCATTTTTCTGCCTCACTATATAAAGCTGATGCCAATCCAACGTTTGTTGGTGATATGCAGCTCCTTTATGGGCAATGGCTGAAATTGAACCCTGGCGACATCATTTATCTGCCCGATGAGACTTTAAGGTTCGAAATTTGAAGTGGTAGACAGAAAAATGTATTATAAGAGGTAATAGAAAACAGCATAGCCTGGCTCTATATATGAAGATTGACAATTGAAGATTGACAATTGAAAATAAAGAATTCAACTTTCGCAAGTGAATATGCAATTATAATAATCTGTATTTATGATGGTTATAGAATGTAAAGCCAATTTTGGGGGCAAGGACGGCCTGCAAGGCCAGAAGATATCAGCCCAGGGCAACGCCCTTGGTAATCATAACCGATGGGTGGTTGGCACGGTAAGGGCAAAAGAGTCATCATATTTATAAAGCTTTTGCCCCTTTGGGGCGAATTTTCCCTTTCACACTATAAACCCAGGGCGTTGCCCAGGGCTGATTGCTCATTGGCCTTACAGGCCGTCTGAGTATAAATGCACTTGCGAAACTTAAGTAAAGAATTGAAAATAAATCGCTTTGAATATGCCTTTAATTAGAATAAAATGTCCTAACCCCCAGTGTAAAGTGGAGATCTCTATAGATTTCACACCATCCATAATATATAAGGATGTTTTTTGTCCCTACTGTAAACAGACTGCTCCATATTGGAAATGGGCTGGATGGAAATGGCCTGCACCAGAGGGATGGACTTGGGAGGGATATCCCAACCCACCTATAGAAGGCCCAAAGAATGGTGGTGACCCACCTCCACCACCACCTCCTCCACCTCCTCCTCCACCACCAACTCCTGTAAAGTCTGTTGCTCGACTTGTTCGCTTACGTTCAAGCGAGGTTTATGAGCTTGATGACTCTAAGGCAAGTGTTGTGGTAGGTCGTGAAGCCAAATCTTCAACAGCAGACATCCAAATTCCTGATGTGACGCATTCATGCCGTATGAGTCGTTCTCATCTTGTCATCGAAAAGAGAATGGAATATGGTCAGAAGGTGTATTATGCCTCTTTGTATGAGACAGATCCAATGAAGAGAGTGAATCCTACGTTTGTGAATAATTATCGGATGATGGTTGGAGAGACTGTGATGTTGAATTCTGGTGATATTATCAATATGCCCAACGAGTTGTTGAGATTTGAAATTATAAAAAGTGACACCGAAGAGACAGAGTTAGCTTTTTAGTTATTACTCACTTATGTCTTCCACGATTTTAGGACCGCGTATGCGGTCCTTTGTCGTTATACCGCTTTTGATTTGGATGTTGATGCCATCGCTTAGCCCTGTTTTCACTTCACGGCGCTCGTAGGTTTTTTCATCTCCGCTACCTTTTATAATATACACATAGCTGGTGCCATTTTCAAATTCTATGGCGCTTTCGGGAAGCGTGATGACCTCTTTTGCACTTTGCAGTTCTATCTCAGCATTGGCGCTGTAGCCAGAACGGATGCGACTTTCGAGAGGCACATGCACGGCAGCTTTGATTTCAAATTGGTTGGCTCCATTGTTTTCCACGGCTTTGGGGGAGATGTATTCTAAGCGTGCATCGAACTCTAAGTCCTGCATGGCACCAATGGTGATGCGCATGGGCATGCCTACTTGGAGCTGTCCTACTTCTGTCTCGTCGATATTGCCTCGGAAAATCAGGTCCGACATGTTGGCAACAGTGGCGATGGTAGTGCCGTCGTTGAAAGTGTTGCTGTTGATAACGGAATTACCTACTTTGACAGGAATGTCGAGGATGATGCCACTAATAGTTGAACGGATGAGTGTGCTGCTGGCATTGGCATTGCTCTGTGAGAAACCTTCGCGCACCACATCGAGGTTGTCCTCGGCGGCACGTACCTCTTCACGTGCTTGGTTGTAGGTCTGTGTAATCTTCTCGTATTCTTCCCTGCTTACTAGCCCTTTGTCATAGAGCACTTTTTCGCGCTCATAGTCCGTCTTTGCCTGGTCGGCATTGATTTTTGCCAGACGCACGCGGGCCTCAGCACTGCTCAGCTGGTTCATGTCAGGGATAACCTTCACCTTGGCAATTACTTCGCCTTGCGTCACATTGTCGCCAGCCTCTTTCAGAATCTCGGAGATAATGCCCGAGATTTGGGGCTTCACGCTTACTTCATTACGAGGCTCGATTTTTCCCGTCACGATGGTGGATTTACTGATGTTGCCCATCTGGGGGGTAAATTCATCATATACCACGGGTTGTGGCTGGGATTTCTTCCACAGGAAGATAAACATTCCGACAAAGATAAAGAGTATCAGTGCCGCAAAAAACAATTTCAAGTATTTTTTCATATTTGAAGTTTATGAGTTTTCTCATTCATCTCTCATGGCATCAACAGGCTTGATAGCCATGGCGCGGGCTGCTGGTGCTAATCCGGCGAGCACTCCTAAGATGCTAAGCATCACCATCGCTCCTATGGCAGTCCAGAAACGCACCTGGAAATGTGCAGTTTGTATGCCATCGGTGGTATTGCTTATGTCGAGCATTTCCAGTATCAGCACACCCAACAAGATGCCACTCATTCCCGCAACGGCAGTGAGTATTACACTCTCGGTGATGATTTGACCCAGGATGTTGGAGGGCGTTGCGCCAATAGCCCTACGGATGCCTATTTCTGTGGTACGTTCACGTACCGTCACCATCATGATGTTTGATACACCGATAGCTCCGGCGAGCAAAGTACCAATGCCAACTAACCAGATAAGGAAATTGACACCGCCGAAAAGGCTGTCTAAGAGTCCGAACATCACCTCTGTATTGAACACCATCACGCCTTTCTCGTCTGTCGGGTCCACATGGTGAGCACGGGCTACCACACTGCGCATCTTATCGGTAATGTCGCTCATTTTCACGCCTTGCCGTGCTGTTACACATATCAAGTGTACGCTATCGCCTAAGTTGTAGGTCTGTTGCATCACAGTAAGTGGTACGCTCACACTTTCGTCGGAACTACCGTTGATACTCATGTTGCCAGCACTGTAATCCACCCCGATGACGCGATAATAGCTGTTGTGGATACGTATCATCTCGCCGCAGGGGTCGCCACCTTGTGGAAAAAGGTCTTTATAGACTCGTTTTCCTATGACGCACACCTTTCGGCGTTGTTGCATGTCCATGTCGTTGATATAGCGCCCATAATAGAGCTTTGGCGCTTCTACTTGCGTGTAGGCAGGCATGAGTCCTTGCATTGTGCAAGTGTTTTTCTTGTCGCCCTTGACAGCTGTCTGTCCCCATCGTGATACCATGGGGGTGACAACATCGAGCTCGGGCACCTGTTCTTGCAGTCGTTTCACATCCTCATAGTTCATGCACCATGTACGTCCTTTTCGGAATCCATCGTAGGGTTTTGTAGTAGGCTGTGCCCAGACGATGGCACTATTGGTGGCAAATCCCTCGAAGTTGTTGGAAAGCATCTCTTTCATCCCTTGCCCTCCGCCGATGAGCGTCACCAGCATGAACACACCCCAGAATACGCCGAAGCCTGTCAGCAGCGTGCGGCTCTTATTTCTGGAGAGTGTGTCGAGTATCTCGTGGTAACGGTCGATGTCTATACGCATAATTTAAGATGCATGGATGTTTCTAAATTGTCATTCTGCACGGAGGGCTTCAATAGGTCGAGTATGGGCTGCTTTACGGGCAGGTATAAGTCCGGCGAGTGTGCCGGCAATCACCATCACAATTGTAGCCTCGATACATACATCGAGCCCCACGGTGGGGTTGACGAACATCGTGGCCTCAAAGAGTCCTGAGTTCACTTTCATCTGTCCCATGGTGGAGTCCATGTATTGATTTGCAGCGATACCTCCCAACATGCCGATATAGCCAAAGAAGGTGGTGATGATGACACTCTCGATGATAATCAATCTTAAGATGGAGAAGGGTGTGGCTCCAATGGCTTTTCTGATGCCAAACTCACGTGTGCGCTCCTTGACGGTGATGAGCATGATGTTGCTTACGCCAACGATGCCGCTGAGCAATGTGAAGATACCTATAACCCAAAGAGCTGTGCGTACAATGCCGATGCCCTTGTTCATTTGCATGTTCTCGGTGAAATGGTTCCATATCCAGATGGCACTCTCATCATCGGCGGCAGCTTGGTGATTACTGTTGATGCGTGCGCGGTAGCGTTCTTCGAAAGCTTCGTTAGCTTCCTCCGTCTCAAGACCATGAAATGTGAAGGAGATGTTATTGACACGGTCGCCCAGATTATACATCGTGCGCAGGGTGGTGAAAGGACAATAGACATGGCTGCGGAAACGGCTCTTGTCACCCTTGTAGATACCTACCACACGAAAGGCAAGGCTACCCACGTTGACATATTTGCCCATGAGCGACGGATAGTCGTGCGGACATAATTCGCGGGCCTGGGTATCATCTAATACGAGGTATTTGCGCTGCATATCTACATCGGTTTGGTTGATAAACCGGCCATATAGCATCTCTATCTTGCTGGTGACAGCTTCATTGGGATACACCCCTCGTAGGCTGCCACTCATATAGTTCTCACCATTGCTGATGACCACACCTTGTTTTTCCACTTGGGCCCCCACACCATCCACATGGTCGCTGAACTCTGTCGAGGTGGAACGAATATCACGGTCGGCAAGGTGGATGTGCCGTCCTTCCTGGAGTCCAGCATGTGCCTTGGAAGTGTACCCGCCACCTACGGTCATCGAATTGTCGAGGAAACGGTTCATGTTTTTTTGTGAGGCATTGATGAGCCCGTTGCCACAGCCGAGCAGGAAAATGAGCATGAAAATACCCCACGCAACGGCAAAGCCGGTGAGTGCGGTACGCAACTTGTTGCGTCGCGCCGTGCTCCATATCTCTGTCAGAATGTCACGCATATTATTTCATTGTGCCGTCCATGCCGAATGGCGAGGAGGTATGGCTGTTGTTGGTCTCAATTTTGCCTATTAGGCCATCTTTGATGTGGATGATTTTGTTGGTGGCGTTGGCTACTCCGCTCTCATGTGTCACCACCACGATGGTCATGCCGTCGTCACGGTTGAGTCGTTGCAATAGTTGCATGACCTCTACACTGGTTTTTGAGTCGAGGGCACCGGTGGGTTCGTCGGCGAGAATAATCTGTGGGTGGGTAATAAGTGCACGGGCGATGGCCACACGTTGTTTCTGTCCGCCAGATAGTTCGTTGGGGTAATGTCCTGCCCATTGGTCCAGGCCAAGTCTCTCCAAGTATTCCATTGCCGCCCGATGGCGCTTCCGGCGGCTTACACCCTGGTAAAAAAGTGGGAGTTCCACGTTCTCAACGGCGGTCTTAAATGATATGAGATTGAACGACTGGAAAATGAAGCCAATCATTCGGTTGCGGTATTCGGCGGCTCGGCGTTCCGACAGGTTCTTGATGAGTGTGCCGGCAAGGGTGTATTCTCCTTCGTCGTAATTATCGAGGATACCTAAGATGTTCAGTAGTGTTGACTTACCAGAGCCGGATGCACCCATGATGGACACAAACTCGCCCTTCTCTATGTCGAGGTCGATGCCTTTCAATACATGAAGCGGCTGTGCTCCTTGGTATGTCTTGTGGATGTTGCTCAGATGGATCATTGCGATTATGGTTCGTCAGGTGAGAGGAAACCTTGCTTGCGTAACACCTCTATCAGTCCTTTCGACATGGCAATGTTGTCGCGGCGGGTGTAACGACAGTCGGTGAACACCTGGGCAAGTGTCTCCTTGCCATTGATGCGTACAAATTCCTGATTCTCTGGAAGTGATTCCTTTTCCATGTAAAATTTATCTATCCTCTCTGGAGTGTAGTCTTGGTAGGTTTCATCGTGGATGAAAGCTTCTACACTGAGACGGTCGGAGAGGGGAGGGCACTCATCTGGCCAACCCACAGTAATGGTGGCTATGGGTATGACTAATTCGGGCAATTTCAGTATGTCGATAATCATCTGCGGCATATAGACCGTGGTGCCAAGGTAGCAGCAGCCAAGGCCTGCTTCTTCAGCTAAGTTGCAGAAAGTTTGGGTAAATAGCAGGGCATCGCTGGCAGCGTTGATGAATGATAGGAAATTGTTGTAACCCGGGTCGGCCTGCCGATTTTTGCACCAAAGTGTGGTGCGACGGAAGTCGGCGCAGATAGTAAGCACCACGGGCGCTTCCTTTACCATGGGCTGGTTGAAGTGTGCAGGTGAGAGTTTTCGCTTCATTTCTTCATCACGCGTCACGATTACGCTATATAATTGCAAGTTGCCCATCGTTTGTGTTCGTGAGGCATCGCTGAGCAATTGGTTTAGCAAATCCTCAGTGACAACATCTGTTTTGTATTTGCGAATTGTTCTCCTTGTGCGAATGTTACTCATTATTTTGGTTTGTTTGTGTAATTTGAACGCAAAATTAATGAAAAGTGAGCGTAAATCAAAAGAAAATACATTTTTTTACTTAGCAAGACTACCATTATCTTTCCTTAATCATAAATTTTATTAATCTTTTCGGTATCTCATAAAATATTTGTAGTTTTGCAAAATCAAATGGAAGACCGCGGCGAATTATTGGAAATGTGTATATGCAGCCGTGGTCTAAATCATTGAATTACAAAACACTCATGGAGAATCAAAAGACATTTTCTTACGACGAGGCTTTCCAAGCCTCGCTCAATTACTTTGATGGTGATGAACTCGCAGCTCGTGTGTGGGTAAATAAATATGCCATGAAAGACAGTTATGGCAATATCTACGAGGCATCACCCAAAGATATGCATTGGAGAATAGCCAACGAACTGTCAAGAATCGAGAAAAACTATCCCAATCCTCTCAGTGCAGAGGAGATATTTGATATGCTTGACCATTTCAAATATGTTATACCGGCAGGAAGCCCAATGACGGGAATCGGTAACAATTATCAGGTAGCTTCCCTATCTAATTGCTTTGTTATCGGACTTGAGGGCGATGCCGACTCCTATGGCGCCATCCTCCGTATCGATGAGGAACAAGTGCAATTGATGAAGCGCAGAGGTGGGGTAGGACACGACCTGACACACATCCGTCCCAAAGGTTCACCAGTGAACAATTCTGCACTCACAAGCACCGGACTGGTGCCCTTTATGGAGCGATACAGCAACTCAACCCGTGAGGTGGCACAGGATGGCCGTCGCGGAGCTCTTATGTTGACCGTGAGTATTAAACATCCTGACAGCGAGGGCTTTATCGATGCTAAAATGACCGAAGGTAAGGTCACCGGGGCAAATGTTTCCGTGCGTATCGACGATGAGTTTATGAATGCTGTGGTGCTGGATGCCGATTATCAGCAGCAATTCCCTGTCGATAGCCAGCAGCCTGTGTTCCGGAAAACCATCAAGGCAAAGGCACTATGGCAGAAAATTGTACACAACGCATGGAAAAGCGCGGAACCAGGTGTGCTCTTCTGGGATACCATCATCCGAGAGAGTCTCCCTGACTGCTATGCCGACTTGGGATTCCGTACCATCTCTACAAACCCATGCGGTGAGATTCCACTATGTCCATACGACTCCTGTCGTCTGCTCTCTATCAACCTTTACTCATACGTGGATAATCCTTTCACCGACCATCCTACCTTTGATTTCGAAAAATTCCAAAAACATGTTGCCATCGCACAAAGGCTCATGGATGATATCGTGGATTTGGAATTGGAGAAAATACACCAAATTATCGAGAAAATCGACCAAGACCCACAGAATGAAGAGGTTAAAGGGGCTGAACGGCACCTCTGGGAGAAAATCCTCAACAAAAGCGCTAAAGGTAGGCGTACAGGCGTTGGTATCACTGCCGAGGGCGACATGATAGCAGCTATGGGACTGACCTACGGCACACAAGAGGCTCTGGAATTCTCTGTAAAGGTACATAGGACATTGGCATTAGCAGCATATGGCTCTTCTGTGACAATGGCCAAGGAGAGAGGGGCTTTCTCGATTTTTGATGCTGAGAGGGAAAAGGCCAATCCATTTATGATGCGTATCAAGGAGGCCGCACCAGCTCTCTATGAGGATATGGTGAAATATGGCAGACGCAACATCGCATGCCTCACGATAGCACCCACAGGCACCACAAGTATTCTGACGCAGACCACAAGCGGTATCGAACCTGTCTTTATGCCGGTATACAAGAGACGCCGCAAAGTGAACCCAGGAGATGCCAACGCACATGTAGATTTCGTAGATGAGGTGGGCGACTCCTTTGAGGAATATATTGTCTATCATCCCAAATTCCTCCAGTGGATGAAAGTACAGGGTATTGATACCGACATTAAATATAGTCAGGAGGAAATCGATAGTTTGGTTGAACGCTCACCCTACAACAAGGCTACTGCCAATGATGTGGATTGGCTTATGAAAGTGAAAATGCAGGGAGCTATCCAGAAATGGGTCGATCACTCCATCAGTGTAACTGTCAACCTACCCAATAGCGTAGATGAGGAACTCGTCAACAAATTGTATATTGAGGCATGGCGTTCAGGATGCAAAGGATGCACCATCTACAGAGATGGTAGTAGGGCAGGAGTGATGCTCTCCGTCGAAAAGAAGAAAAAGAATGAAAACGAAGAGCCTGAAAAACCTGTATGTAAACATCCGGAGGTGACGGAAGTGAGGCCGCAGATATTGGAGTGTGACGTGGTGAGGTTCCAGAACAATAAAGAGAAGTGGGTGGCCTTTGTCGGACTGCTCAATGGCTATCCCTATGAGATATTTACTGGTCTGCAAGACGACGACGAGGGTATTGTGCTTCCTAAGACGGTGACAAAGGGTAAAATCATCAAGCAAACCAATGACGACGGCACACACCGCTATGATTTCCAGTTTGAAAACAAACGTGGCTATAAGACCACAGTCGAAGGACTTAGTGAAAAATTCAATCCTGAGTACTGGAATTATGCCAAACTCATTTCGGGTGTACTCAGATATCGTATGCCAATCGACCATGTCATCAAATTAGTAGGGTCTTTGCAACTGAAGAGCGAGAACATCAACACATGGAAGAATGGTGTGGAAAGAGCACTTAAAAAATATGTTGTGGATGGCACTTTAGCAGAGGGCAAGAAATGTCCACAATGCGGACAAGAAACACTCGTCTATCAGGAAGGTTGTCTCATCTGTAAGAACTGCGGAACATCCAGATGTGGGTGATGAAGATTGAAGATTGAAAATTGAAAATGCAATCCAGCATACATATTCGCAATCTCCGGCTTTATGCCTATCATGGTGTGATGCCTCAGGAACAACAGGTGGGTGGTGAATATTCCGTCAGCCTTGAGGTGTGGTTGCCATTGGATAAGGCAGCAAAAAGTGACCAGTTGGGGGATACTGTCAGTTATGCCGAACTCTATCAAGTCATTGTCCGTGAGATGAAACAACCCTCAAAACTCCTTGAGAATGTTGCGTGGAGAATAGGTAAGGCTATCATGAGTGAGTATGCTGAAATCTCTGCAGTGGAAGTGCGGCTCACTAAACTAAATCCACCCATGGGGGCGCAATGTGATGGTGCTGGAGTCTGTATAAAGATTGAAAATTGAACCTTACCTCATCACCCTCTTAAATATAAATGTATATGTTTAAAAAATACTTTCTTACAATAATAGTTCTTGTCTTGTCTGTCGTTTGTTCGCTTGCGGCCGACAGGAAATTTGTACTTGTCATCGATGCTGGTCATGGCGGCCATGACCCAGGGGCTATAGGTTCTGTGGCAAAAGAAAAAAACATCAACCTTGGCGTAGCATTGGCTTTCGGCAAATATGTGGAACTAAATTGCCGCGATGTCAAGGTGGTTTACACACGTACAACAGATGTTTTTGTTCCTTTGCAGGAAAGGGCGCAAATTGCTAACCGTAACAAGGCCGACCTCTTCATCTCCATTCATACCAATGCCTTGGAAGGTGGGAAAATTTCAAGGGGTATGGAAACTTACACCTTGGGTATGCACCGTGCTGCAGATAACCTCAATGTAGCAAAACGCGAAAACTCTGTTATTCTCATTGAGAAAAATTATAAACAGACCTATGCAGGTTTTGACCCCAAATCATCAGAAAGCTATATCTTGTTTGAATTGATGCAAGACAAGTATATGGCCAACAGTGTGGAGTTAGCAAAGCTTATTCAAAGCGAGACTTGTTCTCATGCTGGAAGGGTGAACAAAGGTGTGCATCAAGCTGGATTCTTAGTGCTTCGAGAGACTTCTATGCCAAGTTGCTTGGTCGAATTGGGCTTTATCACAACACCCGACGAGGAGACATTCCTCAATTCTACTGAGGGGCAGGATAAGATGGCGAAGGGTATTTACAATGCCTTTGTGAAATACAAAAATAGATACGGACTTTCGGATAATACCTCACCTTCATCATCCGACGATCAAGCTAATCCAGCCACACCCCCTCAGAATACTGCTGCTAAACCTACTAAACATAACAGGGAGGTCGATTCTCCTTCCAATAGTAAGACATCACTGGCAGAGGCATCTAAAACTTTTGAAGGCCAAGATGCTCCTCTCACAGAGAATGTCCCACCTGTAGTGGTTGATGATACCTTGTTGATGGCACAGGTAGAATATGCTGATCCCCAACCTGTAAGGTCGCAGATTAGAGCCAATAGTGCACCAAGCACACGTAGTGAATCTACGACTCCAGTCTCTCAGCCGAATCCTCAACCCACACCTCAGCCGCCACAGTCTTTTCCCCAACCTGAAGCAAAACCCGCTCCCCAACCTGAGGCAAAACCGACTCCCCAGCCTGAGGCAAAACCGACCCCCCAACCTGAAGCAAAACCCGTTCCTCAGCCTGAGCCAAAACCGACTCCCCAACCTGAGGCAAAACCGACTCCCCAGCCTGAGGCAAAACCGACTCCCCAACCTGAGGTAAAACCGACTCCCCAGCCTGAGCCAAAACCGACTCCC
This sequence comes from uncultured Prevotellaceae bacterium, assembly GCA_900315075.1. Classification (GTDB taxonomy): domain Bacteria; phylum Bacteroidota; class Bacteroidia; order Bacteroidales; family Bacteroidaceae; genus Prevotella. Next base: position 38,632 of record OMXV01000006.1, read on the forward strand.
CAGCCTGAACCAAAACCGACTCCCCAGCCTGAACCAAAACCGACTCCCCAACCTGAGGTAAAAACCACTCCCCAGCCTGAGCCAAAACCTAATCCCCAGCCTGAAGCAAAACCGACTCCCCAACCTGAAGCAAAACCGACTCTTCAGCCTGAAGCAAAACCCACTCCTCAGCCTCAGCAGGAGCAAGAGGCTGGAGGACGCCCTATCTTTAAGGTGCAAATTGCTGCCACCAGTCAACAACTCCCCGTAGATGCTCCTCAATTCATGAATGTGAAAGACATCTCTTTCTATGTTGAGAACGACATGTATAAATACACAGTAGGCGCATCACCAGATTTCGACGCTATTTCCAGTCTGAAAAACGAACTCCAGGTCAAATTCCCACAGGCTTTTATCATTGCATTTCGCGATGGCGTAAAAATAAACACTGGTGAGGCCATTAGGGAATTCAAGAAAAATAAACAAAAATGATTTGATTTCTGATTGCTCTGATTATTCTGATTACTCCTAAATCTTTTATCCCCTTTATCCTATAGAAAATGAAAGTCACAAAAGAAATAAAAATTGCGCTTGTCGCTATTATAGGAATTTTCCTGCTCTTTTTCGGTATGAATTTCCTGAAAGGTGTAAGGCTGTTTGCATCCGACAACACCTATTATATAACTTTTGACAACGTGAAAGGGCTTACTGGGTCAAGTCCTGTCTTGGATAATGGATACAAGGTAGGAGTGGTGAAATCCATCAATTACGACTATAACAACCGTGGTAAGATAATAGTGGCTGTGGGTATAGATAAAGATGTCAAGATTCCCGTCGGAACAACGGCACAAATCAGCAGTGATCTGTTGGGAAATGTCCAAATCGACCTGCTGATGGGGCAGGGAGGTGATGGGATTGTCTCACCAGAAGGTACCATCAACGGTATGATTAATGATGGAGCTTTAGGTCAGGTGAAAGAAATGATTCCACAATTACAGGAAATGCTACCCAAGGTGAATTCTATTTTGGAAAATGTCAATACCTTGCTTGCTGACCCTGCTATTCATGGCACGATGCACAATGTGGAGCAATTGACCCAAAAACTCAACACCACAGCCAATGAACTGAATGCAATGATTGCACAGGTTGACAAACAAATGCCTGGACTGATGGGAAAGGCAGGCACAGTGCTCGATAATGCCAATAATACTATGGGGAAAGCTGCCACTGCTGTTGACAATCTGGCTAACCTCAACCTTGAGGGTTCGCTTGCAGAACTTGAACAGACACTCAATAATTTGAAAACTTTTACCGATAAACTCAATGGCAATGATGGGGCTTTGTCTGCTCTGCTTAATGACAGAACACTCTATGACAACCTCAATTCTACCATTGCCCATGCCGACTCCTTGATGGTCAACTTGAGGGAAAATCCCAAAAGATATGTGCATTTTTCTGTTTTCGGGAAAAAGAACAAATAAATCGTAATTTAAATTTTGTCTAAATAAGTAGGTGCTAATTTATTGGTTTAATTAATTATTATAAATCGCATAATTTAAATAAGTTATAAAAGTTCATACAGTGAGGTGTGGTGTGTCTGTAAACAATTGACAAAAATCTACAACTGCCAATAAACCAAAGACTTGGAAAAATGCAAATGTAAAGATTTTTTCATTTTTACATCCCCTATACTAAAATGCGATGATAAAGCATTTTACACCGTTTCGCTCATGAAGACGTAAAATTGGGATTTGTATATCCCAAAAAATATTACGATATTTGCATTCGATTTTAGAAGTTATCTAATAAGATTTGAAGTATAAGCCTTAATAGTAGAAGACCTAATCGCTTCGATACAGTCGCAGATACTAAACAATGAAAGTAAGTCCACAACAACTCTGGGAGCATAGCCTGCAATTAATCAAGGCAAATGTGACAGAGCAGCAATATCAAACATGGTTCAAGCCCATCGTGTTTGAGTCGTACTCACCGGCGACTCTCACGTTGTTGGTACAGGTACCCAGCCCCTTCGTGTATGAGTACTTGGAGGAAAACTTTGTGGACTTAATTAGTAAGGTGTTGACAAGATGTTTTGGGGCAAATGTCAGATTGGCTTATAGAGTCATTACCGATAAGACAAATAATAAGGATATGGTGCTGCAGTCGGATCCTTCGGTGGAGCAAATCGACAAGCCGCAACCCCAGACTGCTGCCAACCAGCCATATGGTATTCTCGACGCGGCCAAGCCACAACAAATTGACCCACAACTCAATCCCCACCAAACTTTTGAGAATTTTATTGAGGGCGACAGTAACAAACTGCCACGCGCAGTGGGCTTGTCTATTGCTGAGCATCCTTCCACCACACAGTTCAATCCCATGTTTATATATGGACCCTCTGGATGTGGAAAGACACACCTTATTAATGCTATAGGTGTGAGAGTGAAAAAACTCTACCATGAGAAGCGCGTGCTCTATATAAGTGCAAGGCTTTTCCAGGTACAATTCTCAAATGCTGTCCTAAACAATACGCTCAACGACTTTATTCATTTCTATCAGACCATCGATGTACTGATTGTAGATGATATTCAGGAATGGATTACTGCTCGCAAGACGCAGGACACGTTCTTCCATATCTTTGATCACCTTTATAGAATCGGGAAGAGAATCATATTGGCATGCGACCGCCCGCCAGTGGATTTGAAAGGGATGAACGAGCGACTGCTCACAAGATTCAGCTGTGGACTCATAGCCGAACTTGAACGCCCCAATGTGCAATTATGCATAGATATCCTACATGCAAAGATTCGTCGAGACGGTCTGCATATCCCTGAGGATGTGGTTACTTTTATAGCCAATACTGCCAATGGTAGTGTGAGAGATCTTGAGGGTGTGGTCAATTCATTGATGGCTTATTCTGTGGTGTACAACCGCAATATTGATATCACCTTGGCTGAGACTGTGATGCGCAGGGCTGTCAATGTGGATAATAAACCGCTGACTGTGGATGATATCTTAGAGCGTGTCTGTGAGCATTATCATGTGAATACAGAGGAAGTAAGTGGAAAGAGTCGTAAGCGCAGCCTTGTGGTGGCAAGACAAGTTTCCATGTATCTTGCACAGAAGCACACTAAGATGCCGGCTTCACGTATTGGCAAACTTATCGCTGGTCGCGACCACAGCACCGTGATTCATAGTTGTGAGAAAGTGGAGGAACGCATGAAAATCGACTCCAGTTTCTGTGATGAAATCACCACCATCGAAAATTCATTTCGACTGAAAAGTTAATGCCTTGACATATTCAAGGCATTTTTTTTTGCATATACTCGGTGATAATTTTTTTTTCAATTTATGACTATATTATCAACGTAACCTAAAATATAAGAATAATGAAGAAACCAATCCTTTATTTCGACATGGACAATGTCCTTGTTAATTTCAAGAGTGGCATCGATGCCACAAACACCGACGTGTTGGCACAATATGCAGATGATGGAAAAGGGAACCCCCATTATGACGATATACCTGGCATATTTGCCAAGATGCTGCCTGTGGATGGTGCTGTAGATGCTGTCAAAGCATTGTACGAATATTTCGACTGCTACATCCTTTCTACGTCTCCATGGAAAAATCCGACAGCGCTGAACGAGAAGTTGGACTGGGTGAAACGCTATTTCGATAACACTGTGCCTGTCATACAACTGAAGCCAGGAGAAACCAACTGCGGCAATCCCTTCTACAAGAAGGTCATCTTTACACACAACAAAGACCTCTGCCTTCAAGAGGGGGCATGGCTCATTGACGACCGTATTAAAAACGGTGCATCTGAGTTTGGTGAGCGACACATCCTTTTCCTGTCGGAAAAATTCCCAGACTGGCAATCGGTTGTTGACTATTTTATGAAGATGATTAAGTCTGAAAAAAATAAATAATCTACATAAATGCACGTCTCTACATTTTCATTTGCCGCTTCCACTTCAGATATCCTATAATGGCGATGACGACATAGAGGGCGTAGAGGGAGGCTTTGAAGGGGATGTCTTTGTAGAAATAGAGGACAGTGGTCACCACATCTACAACAATCCAGATGAGCCATTGCTCTAAATATTTCCGTGCTAATGCCCAGATGCCGACAAATGAGAGGGCGGTGGTGAAAGAATCGGCCAATGGTACCTTTGAGTCGGTGAAGGTGATGAGAAACCAATATAGTGTGCCCCATGCAACCAAGGTGATGGCAGTCCAGAGCAAAGCGAGTCGTTTGGGAAAGTGGGTGATGGCATCATAGCGACGCTCTTCCTTTTTCTCTTTCTTGCTTTGACGATTTTTTCTCACCCAATGGAAGTAACCATAGACAGTCATTGTAAGATAGTAGAACTCCATGCCACAGTCGGCATAGAGTCCTTTTTGATAGTATAGTATGATTCCAAGGCTCTGCATGAGGAATCCCACAGCCCAGAGCCAGATACTTGCACGATACTCGAGCAGGATATATGCCAGCCCGAGTATCGTGGTAAGTATGTCTAACCAATGGTCAGAAAGAAAAGCTATCATAATATACTTAGAAGCGTAATGTGATGCTCGACATGACAGTCGTGCCGCTCATGGGGATGAAGCCTATCTGATAGTAGCGGTTGTCGTTGGTGTGTCCATAACTTTCGGCAATGGCAGAATACACCCAGCCTGCAGCTGCGTAGTGGCGGTTGAAGATATTGTTGACGCTCAATCCGAGGACTACTTCTTTCAGTGGGCATACTTTTGTCACTTTCGATGTATAGTTCAGTTGCAGGTTCGATGTACTGTAGCTGGGAAGTGAACGTTCTTTGTTTTCAGTGTTGTCAAGATACTGACGACTCACATAATTGGTGTGCCACACGGCTTGCCATCCATTGTGGTGCAGGGTGATGAAACCATTGAGGATGGTTGAGGGTGAGTAGGCGAGGGTGGAGTTGTCGTAGTGGAATTCGCGCAGTTCATCACCATTGCCGTCGCAGTGATATTTGGCTGCATCGGTATTTCCTGCCCAGTCGTCCCAGTCTTCTACGAATTCAGTGAAGTCCTTGATTTTATTCTGACTGATAGCTGCATTACCCTCGATGGTCAGCCATGGTGTGAGGTTGATGCCAGCGGCGATTTCCACGCCCATGCGGTAGGAGTCCTTGATATTGGAGGTCAACGATTCTCCGATATCACTTTTGGCACCTGTCTGCACAAACTGGTCGGTGTAGTCCATATAATAGAAGTTGGCGTCGAAATGCCAGTTGTTTCCCATATATTGATAGCCAGCCTCATAGTCGAGAACCTGCTCTGCTTTTGGTGCGGGGTAGTTGCCGTTGTCGGTAAAGTTATTGCGTTCTGGCTCACGGTGACTTATTGCTGCGGAGGCATATAGGCGGTGATTGCCAAATTTGTAATTGAGACCAGCTTTCGGGTTCAGGAAATTGTATGTTTCATCGATGTCGAGGTATTGTTTGCCGTAGGTGCCGTCGCCGTTGTCGATGAATTTGTCGTTGTAGCCGTCGGTTTTGTATCCTACGTGGCGGTATTGTACATCGCCGAAAACGGTCAGGTTAGAGGTGATTTTATAGGCAGCCTTGAAATAGCCGCTATAGTCATCTTTATTCGCGCCGGAGTCGTAGTATTGGTATTTGCCATCTGAGAGCAGATGGCGGCTCAGTTCTGGATGAGCAACATAGGTGAGGTAGCCGAAGTGGTTGCCGTCGAACCGCTGCAGGGAGACACCGCCCATGATGTCCCAGTTCTCACTCTTGTAATTGGCATTCCATACCAGTCCGTAGGTGTCTTGCTCCAGTCCCTTTTTCCTGACGAAGTCGGTCTTTTTCACGGTCTTCCCTTCGGATGTTGTATAATTTGAAAGTCCGAATTTCTTCAGTTTGTTGTTGTATCTGAATTCATTGTAGTAGCCATAGCCGTGAGTATAATGGAGGGACGCTGTGGTACTTAAATGATCGCTCACCTGCCATGTGGCAGAGAGGATGTTATGGCTCTGCCAGAAGTTGTCGGTGGCCTGGCGCCACAGACGGCCGTCGTTCAGCATATATCGCTCGGTGAGGTAATTGCCGTGGGCATCCTTGGCGAAGGAGCCGTTGACATCATACATCATCGTTTCATAGAGGGTGTTGTATTTACCCAAACCAGCATTGTAGAGGTCTTTGTAGGTGCGTATGCCTGTATGCTCACCGTATGTACCATCCATAATCGAGAGGTCGTTGTCGCCGGCGGTCACGCCATTCCATGCTTGACCGGTCTTCTCAAAGTTGCCAAAATTGTTATACCTGAGGATGAACTTGTCTGTCATGTAACGGATACTGCCATAGTAGCTTCCGGAGCGTCCTGCTGTGCCATGGATGAAGCCGTCGGTATTGGTTTCATGGTAGGCGATGTCGGCAACAACGTGGTTCCAGAGCAGACCTGTGGAAAAGTTTCCTCCCACATTGAAGGTGTTGTAGGAACCATAACTGGCACTCAGCTCTCCTGTGGGACTTAGTGGCGCTGCTTTAGACGAAAGTGAGATACTGCCACCGAAGGCACCGTCGCCATTGGTCGATGATCCCACACCTCGTTGCACCTGTACGCTTCCGAGCAGTGAACCATAACTGTTCATATTGGCCCAGAACACACATTGGTCCTCGGGGGAATTGAGGGGAACACCGTCGAGGGTGACATTGATACGGGAGTCGCCAGCTCCGCGAATACGCATGTAGGTGGTTCCAGTTCCAAGACCGTTTTCACTCCATGCCAATACGCCGGGAGTCTGTGAGAATAGGAACGGAAGTTCTTTGCCTGTCTTTGAAAATTCCTGTAGCTCGGCTTTTTTGAGTTGTGTCACGGCGTATGGGGCATCTTGCTGTGCGCGTACGCCTTTTACCACTACCTCGTTCAGTTTTTCCAACTGCAAAGAATCTACGTCCTGTGCCTGTGCTACCGTCAGGGTCAGCAGGCAAATCATTGTTAAGTAAAATCGGTTTGTCATACCTTATTATACGGTTTTTCCGTGGGTTGGCCCACGATGATACAATAAGGGGGTGGAGAGAAAAAATTCCTACGCCGGCATTACCCGGTTCAGGTGTGAGGGTATCATCTCAGCCCGAAATTTCGAGCACCCCTTAACCTACACTCTGTAAGTCGGCTGCAAAGGTAGTACAAGGCGGGCAAAATACAAAATAAAATGCCAAATTTATTTTATTCCCGAGCTGCTTGCTTTATCCAAAAATAATAATCGGAGTAATCGGAATACTCAGAATACTCCGATTACTCCGATTATTCCGATCACTCAGAAAAACCGCAGTAGAAATATGATTATAGCGTTATTTCTATAGATTTCAAATCTGCATCTTTGCTGGAGCTACCCACCATGATGGTGTATGTGCCGGGTTTTACGCGCATGGTGTTGGTTGCGGCATCCCAAGTTTCAAAATGTTCGCGTGGAAGTGGAATGGTCACTGTTTCCTTCTTATTTGGTTGGAGGGTGACACGCTTGAAAGCTCGTAATGTCTTGATGGGACCGTTGGGGTCGTCATTGGCTTTGATATAGACCTGTACGGTCTCACTGCCAGCGGCCTTTCCGGTGTTTTTCACCGTCACAGTGACAGCATTGTCTTTATATGTAGGCGCAGAGATGTCGAAGGTGGTGTAGCTCAGTCCAAAGCCAAACGGGAAGAGCGCTTCACCTTTGAAATAGCGGTAAGTACGCCCCTCCATGCGATAGTCGAGGAAATCGGGCAGGTCATCTACACTGCGGTAGAAAGTGATAGGTAGTTTTCCTGAGGGGTTGTAATCGCCAAAGAGTACATCGGCCACGGCCTGTCCACCCTTCTCGCCGGGATACCATGCCTGCAGGATGGCATCGGCATTCTCTGTTTCAGGCTCCAGGGCTATGGCACTACCAGAGCAGTTGATATAGACTACTTTCTTTCCGGCTTTGTGAAGTGCGGCGATAACGTTGCGCTGAGCCTGGGGCAGTTGGATGTCGGTACGGTCGCCTCCTTTAAACCCTTCGATGTTGACTTTCATTTCCTCACCTTCCAACCGTGGTGAAATGCCACCTACGAACACAACGACATCGTAACCGTCGGCCTTGCTAACCACCTCGTCCATTGTGGGGGTGCCTTTATGCAGAATGTCGAATTGCATTACACCCATGTCGTTCTGCTGTACATAGTCGATTTTGATGTGATAATCCTTGCCGGCTTTTGCCTGGAGGGTATATTGGCCCACTTGGATACGGTCGCGGCCTCTCCATACATTGATGACAGTGTCGCCATCAAGAATGAGGCGCGCCATATCGTCGAAATGTAGGCTAAGGTTCACCTCCTCATCCTTGATGGGACGATAGACACCCTCGTATGTCGCTGAGAAATGCTCCAAAGGCACATTGGGGGCGAAGACTGTCGCTCCACCGTTGCTCAGGTTGATAGGTTCTGTGAGGATATCTGTAGCACAAGGCGTGCCCTCGTGCATAGTGTTAGCGTAGTATGTGGCAGCCATGCCTTTGCCTCCTTGCGGTGTGTGGAGTTCCGAGAAGCGGCTCTCATTTACCTCATTGAATGCTAAGTCGCAGGCTTGATAATACCCTACATTAGCAGCTTTTTCGCGAATGCCCTGGAGGATAGTGATGGTCTGAGTGGGATAACCCGAATAGTTGGCCCATTGCATCACAGAATCGTTGGCATTGGGACCCATTACCATGATTTTGCAGGTGCGACTTAACGGCAGTATGTTGTCGCGGTTTTGCAAAAGCGTCATTGTCTCGTGTGCCATATCGAGTGCGAGTTGTTTGTGCTCCTTGCTGGCAACGACGCTCTCTGGGATGCTTTGCCAATCAACCTTTTCCTCTGGCTCAAAGTCACCCAGTTCGAAACGCGCTTTCAATAGACGTTTCAGACTCACGTCGATTTCTTCCTCCGTAATCTCACCATAGGCTACAGCGTCTGTCAGTGTTCTGTAGTCAGAGCCACATTCCACATCCGTTCCAGCTCGGACGGCTTGGGCAGAGGCCTCATGCTTAGTAGAGGAAAATTCATGATAACCGGGTTTCCAGAAGTCGCTGATGGCCCAGCAGTCGCTAGTCACCAATCCGTCAAATCCCCAGTCATTACGAAGAATTTGTTGTAGCAGGCGTGTGTTGCCGCAGCATGGCTCACCGTCTAAACGCTGATAGGCACACATAACTTCTGCCACTTTGCCTTCTTGTACCAACGATTTAAAGGCTGGAAGATAGGTCTCCCACAGGTCGCGGGCGGGTATGTCCTCGACATTGAACACATGACGGTTCCATTCCGGACCGCTATGGACGGCGAAGTGCTTGGCACAGGCAAGCAACTTACGATAGCGGTGGTCTTCTGGACCTTGTAGTCCTCTCACCACAGCCAGCCCCATTTGTGAAGTGAGATAGGGGTCTTCGCCATAGGTTTCCTGTCCTCGTCCCCAGCGGGGGTCGCGGAAAATGTTGATGTTAGGTGTCCAAAAAGATAGGCTTTGGTATTGGCGGATGACACCGCTCCGGCGTGCTATGTTGGCTTTGGCGCGCGCTTCATCGCTCACGGCTGTGAAAACCCTGAAGAGCAGGTCGTCGTCGAAGGAGGCGGCCATGCCGATGGTGGCAGGAAAAACGGTGGCAAAACCGTTACGTGCGACACCATGCAAGGCCTCGCTCCACCAGTTGAACTGTGGGATGCCTAAGCGTTCGATGGCTGGTGACGTGTGCATCATCAGACTGACTTTCTCTGAGAGTGTGAGCCGGGAGCACAGGTCCTCTGCCCTTTGCTCGGCGCTGAGATTAGAATCCTGGTAAGGGAGCAATTCTTGTCCCATAGCCATGTTGAATATGGCTATCAAGAGTGTAATTGTCAGAAATAATTTTTTCATTTTGAAGGGTTGTTAAAGGGTAGTTAAAGAGTAGTTAAAGGGACATTACTATTTGAGATTGAAGATGTGAGGATGAAGGGTACTTACGTCTCATTTCTATACTCCTCATGATTGCTTTGTCCACAAAGATGTTTGTAGGTGCATGTTTTGCACGTCGCCTTATCTTTTGTCGGTTCGAAGTTGGAGTTTGGCTCCATCATCTGGGTGATGATGCTACGCAGATGGCTATTAAAAGAGTCGTTCCACTTAGACATGTCGGAAATCTGTTCACTTCCGATTTTCAATATCGGATTGTATTCTTTTGCACCTGCGCGCTGGATAAACAGCAATGCAGGACTTACAGGTAACCCATGGGGATTGATGTCTTTGGAACAACTGACAATCATGGAATAAAGCATGGCTTGGAGATAGTTGTCGCTGTGTCCATTTATTTTTTCGTGGGAGAAAATATCATCCATGCTATTCATCTTAACTGGGCTTGTATGACCAGTTTTGTAGTCAACCACCCGGATACAATGATTGTTGTTGTCGATGTCGATTTCATCCATGCGGTCAATAATGCCGCCGATAACCACATGACGCTTACCTTGGCTTGTGTTGATAGTCATTGTAGTGGAAACCTTCCCTTCCATACCACGGATGATGAATGGGGCAAGTTGCATATCAACTTTCAGCATTTGCCGTAGGTAGAGTAGGATTACCTCTCGGTTGATGAGTTGGAGACCGTTGTATTCGGGTTTGTCTTTTTGGATGTTGCCTTTGAAGAAGTCATTCATGAAGACTTGATCGACAATACGCTCTAAAGTTCCTTTTGTCTGCAAGATGTTTTCTATTTGTTTTCGCTCTACCCGTACACCCTGCCTTAAGAATCGTTGGTCTTTAGGTATGTCGTGGCTGATGCCCGTGATTGTCTCATATATTATTTCTGAGGCATTATGGTAGATAGTGCCGAAAGTCCGGTAGTCGATTTCGTCTTCCTCTGGGTCAGGTTCTTTGATACCTGCTACATAATTGTAGAAAAAGATGAGGGGGCATTTGATATAGCGGTTGATGGCTGTAGGAGAGAGGTAGCTCATCGAATTGAGACGTTGCATTACCTCTGGTGTTTTTATGATGGCTTTAGGCTCGCGGATGGTGGGCGTGTGTCCTGCAATGAGGTTTTTGCGCACGATAGTATGTCCACTCTCGATAAGTAGTTGTAGCATGAACCGGCTCATTTCGCCTGTCTGCTTTTCGTCGGCTGTATTACGGTACATGATGGTGACGTCGCTGGCACGTTGGAGCAGACGGTAGAAATAATAGGCGTAGATAGCTGCCTTATGGTCTGAGGTGGGCAATCCAAATGCCTCGCGAAGAGAGTAGGGAATAAACGACGAGTCTTCAGCACCACGTGGCATATTGCTGTCGTTGCAAGATAGCAACAGCAGGTGGTCGAAGTCGAGGTTACGCGTCTCGAGCACGCCCATGATTTGAAGACCACGCGCAGGTTCACCGTGGAAGGGCACTTTCACCATGTCTATCAGTTGTAGCAGTAGTCGCTGATAGGTGATGAAGTCGATGTGGAGATCACCGCTGTCCATCAGTCCGTTTACACGGTTGATGAGGGTGTACATCCTGAATGTTGATTCTTCGAACAATGGGTCGGAAGACGTGTTGCCGTCTTTTGTCGGTTCGTGTGTGTTGTCGATAGCTTCACTGTTTAGCTGTCGCGATTTGATGGCTATTCGTTTCAGTATGTCTGCTATCCATCTGCCCACCACTTGGTTGCGGTCAAGGGACTGAGTACCTGCTGCCGGAGTGAGGTCATTCAAATCTCTGAAGAGCATCGACAACCCCACGTCGAGGGTCAACTCCTCGCGTTTGGGGAAGTTACGGTGGTTGACGTTGAGTGTTTTGAGCAAGTTGGTGCTTTCTTCAGAAATCAGATGAGCATAGGGATGACGTAGGATGGGCGCTATGAATTTCAGCCGGTATTTGTCGCCGTTAACACCATAATGTGAGAGTTCCAGCAGACGGCGAACGAGCGAAGTAATTGTTGCCTGACTGAGTGGGAATCCAGTGGTCACATTCAGAAATTCCACTTCTGGTGTGATACTATGCAATAGGGTGGGGAGTAAACTCTCGTCGCACATTACGATAGCAGAACGATTGCCTGCATCTACACGCTCCTTTTCTTGAAGCCAAGTATAGGCATAGCGTGCTTGCATATTGCCTGTAGGCGAACCGATGAATTCTATCCGCTTTTGGTGGCATAAATTGTTGTAGATGGCTTCGTCGTCTTTGTCCAACTCGTTGGGGAAGAGGGTAAGCATTTCAGGGATGAAGGTGCCGGCTTCCTTGATAGTGGCCGATGCCGCATCGGCATAGTATTTGTCGAAATCCCAATAGAAATAGGCATTGCTTTGACGTTTGATTTTCTGAAACAACTCCTTCTCCACTTTCTGAAGGGCATTAAATCCTACAAAAATGTAAGTATCACTGTCGAGCTCAAGTTCTTCCTTCTCGGTGACTTCACGATAGAGGGCACCCTCGTAGGTGAGTCCTTGACTTCTCAAACGCTGATTGTAGTCGTCGTAAATGGCACTGAATCTACACCAAAGATTGTGGAATTTCTCTCGCAACTTGCTCTCCTGATTGTCGTCGAAGTCTTTGAAATATCGTTGTAATACTTCTTTCTGTGCTTCGGTCAGATAGCCCACAGTGTCGAAAGAATGAATGTCGCGTAGGTTGGAGAGAAGCCCATGTGCATTTGCCTTGCTTTTGTCGATGTCGTTGAAGTCGTTGAGCAGCACGACACCCCATCCTAAGAATTTGTCGAGTGTCTCGATGGATTGGGTGCACTTGATGTAACTCTGATAGAGGTCGCAGACCAGTTTGATGTCGTCAGCCACCTCAAGACTTGACTGACTTCGGAAAAGGTCGCTGATGGTGTGGTACCGAGGGCTCCAGATGGGGCGTCCGGCAATGTTTATAAGACATTCATTGAGAAAAATCGATGCACGCTTATTGGGAAACACCACCGTCGTGTGCGAGAGGTCGGTACCGTGCTTATGGAGAATGTCTTCCGCCACATGGTGTAGAAATGACTTTGTTGGCTCTATCATCATATTTATATTTTTACTACTTTTTGCTGAGAAACGTACCAGAGATAGCCTTTCACTGTCCGTGAATCCATCTGGCGGAATTTCTCCATATATAGTTGCACTTGTGACCGATGGTCTTTCTGTGGTTTTCCAAATTTGAAATCGATGACGATAATCTGGTTGTCGTCACTGATAACACGGTCGGGTCTGCGTTCCACCACCGTATTTGTGTCGGGGTCGTGGAATAAAATGGCACACTCATTATGTACCTCCCACTTGGGTGAGAACCATGAGCGCACCTGTTCATCGCTTAGGGCTTGTTGGAGCATGTCTTGCAATTCATTTGGGGAAATCTCGTCATAGAGCACGCCTTCCATCTTCAGTTGCTCAAGAACGCGGTTGATGTCGTTGATATCATGCAGACGTGAAAAGATGCTATGGAGCAAGGTGCCGCGCACGATGTATTGCCTACGGTCACTAATTTCTTCGTCATTCGTGAACGCCTTGCTGGCATTACTTTGCAGGAATTGGGCCTTAGAAAGATTCGAATTGATGGTGAAAAACTGTTCTTGTTCTTTTTGCAAGAAGACATTCTCTGTCGGCTTCTTTTCTTCTTGCTCCTTTATGTTGATATTGTCAGGCGAACCGTATTCCAACACGATCGTGCCGTTGTCGAGGGTTTGTAATGTACTGCCAGATAATTGCTCATTCACCTCGGAAAGGCATTGCCTAATTAATTCGCTGCGTGTGATGTGAACAAGTTTTTCGGATGACTCCGACTCATTATTCTTAGCCCCTTTATCCTTCTTGTTGGACGCATCTTCCTTGTTGGGCTTTTTTTGTTGTCCCATGATGAAAAGACTGTTTTTTGCTCGGGTAAAGGCCACATAAAGCAGGTTTAGGTTGTCAACACTGTTTTGTAGGTGTTCGTATTTGAAGTCATCTTCATAGTACGTACCTTCCAAGGAATTGTTGTAGTCAACAGGCAGTATGGGAAGTTTATTAAAGGGCTTTTTATCAGAGTCACACCAGATGATATTGTTTCGTTTTATTTCCAATTTCCAGTTACAGAACGGCAGAATCACATGGTCGAATTCCAGACCTTTGCTCTTGTGTATGGTTACCATTCGTATGCCGTCCACTTGTGCTCCTTGTATATCTTTCTCACCAATGTTTTCATCCCATTCTTTCAGGAAGGTTTCCACATCGTTGGTGTTGTCGCTAAGAAAACTATTCAACTTGTCGTAGAATGCAGAAATGTAAGCCGCTTGTGACTCTATACGCTCCAATTGGAATATCTCATACAATGTCTCGAAAAGCTCATTCAGAGGAAGCGATAGCAGTCTTTGTCGGTTGGCATCTCCAATGAATGTTTCGGGCAACCATGCATCGAGTAGTTTTACCCCCCTGTCATGTAGTTGTGATAATAGCGAGTCGCTGATATCTTTTTTTAAGACCACGTTTTGGTAGTTTTTTGCCAGGGTGGCTCTGCTGAGTTGGTCGTCGGGATTGCACAGTACGCGCAGGCTTGTGATAAGAATATCTATGGCTATAGACGAATCCAGATGGAAGGCTTCATCGGAGACGATATGTATCTCAGGCTCGTTCTCATGAAAATACATGGTGGTGTTGTTGATGTCATCTCTTGTGCGCGCCAAAATAGCAATTTTGTTTTGATCCACACCGCTATCCAGGATAGTATGGATAGTTTGTGAGATATGCTCCATGACCGACGTGTGGTATTCTTCGTAGGGAAGCAACTCTACTTTCACGTAGCCATCATAACTCTTTTTGGGTGAAATATCCTGTTTCACATCGTTGTAGGCAGTATGCAATTCTTTAGCATCCTCCCCAAGGTATTTTTCCAGACGTTCATATTCTTTTTTTTCTGCTGTCTGAAAAAAAACATTGTTGAATGTGATGACGTGGCGACTGGAACGAAAATTGGTTCTTAGTTTAGTGACCTTCAGTTGGCCTGGATTAAATTGTTTCTCAATGCCATTCAGGAGACGCCAGTCTCCAGAGCGCCAGCGATAGATGCTTTGTTTCACGTCGCCAACTATCAGGCTACTCATGCCTTGGTCTATACAGTTGCGAAGAAGTATCTTGAAATTTTTCCACTGCAAACGTCCCGTATCTTGAAATTCATCAATCATGATATGGTGCAGTGTAGTTCCGATCTTCTCAAAGATAAAGGGTGTGTCGTTATCGCCAATCAGTTCGCGAAGCAATCCTTGGGTGTCGCTAAGTAGAAATTGATTGAATTCCTGATTGATTACTCTTACTTTTTCCTCAATACTGATAAGTAGGCGTAATTGGTAAAGATTCTTCAGTACGACATTGATGGTTTTTATGAGCACCGCATTGTGACTTCTGACTTTCTCGATGGTCTTTAGAAGATCTATTAGGATGCTGCAGGCCAAAGCATTGATAGCAGAATAATGTGGACTTTCTTTATGTCCCCAGATGGACGAGCTGTCCATAAAAGACTTAACGGTATTACTTGGTTCCTTGAAGATTTCACCTTTCTTCAGTCTTTCAAAAAAACTATAGGCACTATTTTTCTTTTTGTAAAAATCATCAATGGTATAGTCTTTTGTAATATCGAAGAATTGTTGGGCATATTGTTCTATTTCTTGCTCGCTTTGTGTCTTCAAGGCATACAGTTCGCCACTGAAATCCTCAAAAAAATTTTGCTTTGACATGATGTCATTCATGTCGGCTTGGTGCTGCTTGTATTTGTCGTTGAAGATGTTCTTTCCAAAATCCTTGATATTTCCTATCACATTCCACGACTTGTTTGTGCTGATGTTATTCTGAATGTATTTCATAAGCCATTTCATCACAGGGTCGTTGCCTTTTAATTCGTTTATCAACATGTCGACAGCAAGTTGCTCTATATGTTTCTCGTCAAGTTCTATGCGCAGGTTGGCAGTGAGGTCTAATTCGTGGGCAAGGTTACGGAGTACACGTTGAAAGAATTTGTCGATAGTCTCTACACGGAAGTAATGGTAGTGATGGATAATGAAGGTGAGTGCCTTTTGTGCCCTTTCGCGGACGAAATCCTTATCTTTCCCTAATTCGTTGCAGATTTTTTCTAAGTAGTCGTTGGAATCTTCATATCCATTGGCAAGGCTGTTGAGCTGGCTGAGGATTCTCATCTTCATTTCCTCTGTGGCTTTGTTGGTGAAGGTGACGGCAAGGATATGCCGATAGGAAGAAGGGTCTTCTATCAGCAGTTTGAGGTATTCTACTGCCAAAGTGAAGGTCTTGCCGCTGCCGGCACTTGCTTTATAGACTGTCAGTGGTGTTTCTTGCATTCTGGAAAAAAAGGTAAAAGGTGGTTAAAGAGTAGTTTAAGAGTATTTAAAAGGTTGATGAAGGGACGTATACTTTATCTAAATGTATCGTCTGTCACAATAATGCACCCCGACAGTAGAAAGAGTTATTCATTTATCTGGTTAAGGAACTTCTCGGCTCGTTCAAGGTCTTCGGGTGTGTCGATGCCTACTGTTTCTTGTTCGGTGATGGCCACACGGATACGATAGCCATTTTGCAGCCACCGTAGTTGTTCCAAACTCTCGGCAATCTCCAAGGAGGATTGGGGCAGACGGGTAATTTCAGACAATACGGCTCGGCGATAGGCATAGAGTCCTAAATGTTTTAGGAATGGGTATGCCAGAAGCCAGTCTTGCTTTTCTTTTCCTCTGACAAAGGGTATGATGCTTCGGCTGAAATAGAGGGCAAAACCGTTGTTGTCTGTCACGATTTTGGGGGAGTTGGGATTTTCCACGGCCTCTATGCTTTCGAAGGGTTTGCCGAGGGTGGCTATTTGAGTGGTGGTGTCGGAGAAACAAGCGCAGAGAGCTTCAATCTGCTCTCGACGCACAAATGGCTCATCACCCTGAATATTGACCACTACGTCGTAGTCGCCGCCAATTTTCTGCATGGCTTCCTCGATGCGGTCGGTGCCACTCTTATGATTTGGAGAAGTCATGATGGCTTGGCCGCCGAACTGCGTGACAGCCTCATAAATGCGGTTGTCATCGGTAGCTACATAAGTGGCGCTCAGAAGTGGTGCCACTTGCTCATAGACCCGCTGTATCACGGGCTTTCCCCCTAGTAAAGCTAATGGTTTGCCCGGGAAACGCGTCGAAGCGTAACGGGCAGGAATAATTCCGATATATTTCATTCGTTATGTAATTGTCGTAGTTTTGTTATTTTAGTATTCGAATTTTTTGATTCTCATTCTGTTTTGATGCTTTTGCTTTTCATGTATTCTGAACGCAAAATTAATGAAAAAAGAGCGTAGGGCAAAAGAAAAGAAGAACTTTTTCACTCCCTTCTATTTTTTCCTCAAGTCTTTTTCCTGCAACTCAATAATTCTGCCGTATTTTGATAGTTCGTTTAAGTTGAGTTTCTTCTTGTTGCCAACAACTATCAATACACGATGTTGCTCATTGTGTTGGATATTGGTCTCATAGAAACGGAGGATGTCGTTCAACGTCGTTTTGTTGTAGGTCTCAGCCCATCCTGTGCTGCTGTCGGCAGTGTAGCCAAGGCGTCGTTGGTTGCCTATTGTCATGCCGATGTTGCGGAAGGAAGGGAAGTTGGTGTAGATGCCGTTGATGCAATGCTGACGAGCACTCTCGAAATTGTTTTCCGACAGAGGCATGTGGCGAAGTAATGAATCGACGAGGGCGATGGCCTGCATCGACTTATCGCTTTGTGTGCCCACTACAGCTCCAAATGCCAAGGGCGAGTTGCCGGCGATGATACGCGGACGGCTGCGAGTGAATGACGAAGCAGAATAGGCCATGGAGCGAAATTCACGAACTTCCTGGAAGAGTATCGACGACATTCCGCCTCCGAAATACTCGCTGAACAACTGTAGTGGTACACGTTCTTCAATGGTGGGCAAAGGTTTTATGCTTTCGTAGGTGGCGAAAAGTGTCTGGCGCGACTTAGGTAAATCGTACAGATATACCAATGGCTCGGAATAATGTTGTACGTTGCGGCTGTAGTCTATGTATGGGTGTGTGCAACGGTCGTAAGGCAGATGTTGTTTTAATGTCGATGCAACCTCGCCATTTGGCAGTGTACCGCTATAACTGATGACACATTCATGGGTGAGCAAGTCGTTGAAATCTGATAGCAGTTCTTCTCCAGTCAGATTCTTGATGTCTTTTTTGCCTAATTGATTCAGATAGATGGATGCATCTCCATAGCTAACTTTCTCTATCATGGCGCGGAGCACCTCGCGGTTTTCTTCGTCGAATCCCTTGAGGGCTGTTTTCATCATGTCACGTAATTGTTTCATCGATTTCTTGTCGGATTGAGCATGGCGCATCAGATGTCCTAATAAGCTCACCGTGGCATTGAAATGGCGGTCGATACCTGTCAATTCTATTGTGAAATTGTCACTGCTCACACCAAATGAAAGAGTGGCACTCAATTGTTGAAGTGAAGCTCCTATTTGTTGGCGCGACAGTGAGTCGGTTCCAACAAGGTCGAGCAGATTGGAAAGTGCCTCTAAGCGTGGGGAGGTTAATATGCCTTTGTTGTAGGAAAGAGTGAGACTAAATAAGTCGTTGAACGTATTATCTGTAGTGTAGAGTGTGCAGAACTGGCCCAAAGCTGTGGTGGTGACGTCGTTGTCGAAGTCGAGCAGGCGAGGAGGGTAGTCGGCTGCAGGAACGGTTTTCAACCTCTGAGCGTATTTCGACTCTGCGTCTTTGTGCTTTGGAATGATGGGACGGTAGCCCGGTTGGCTCACTTTATCTTTGGGATAGCGACCCATTTTCTTCTTGAATCGTACAAAGGGTGCGTTCAGATAGCGGTTGGCGGCAGCGCTCACATCTTGCTTGGTAAGTTGCCCTATGGCGCTCACTTTGTCGAGATATTCCTGCCAACTGTGTCCTGTGGACATGACCATTACCATCTGCATCGAACGGCTG
This sequence comes from uncultured Prevotellaceae bacterium, assembly GCA_900315075.1. GTDB lineage: Bacteria > Bacteroidota > Bacteroidia > Bacteroidales > Bacteroidaceae > Prevotella. The sequence goes on from OMXV01000006.1 coordinate 57,536, forward strand.
TCGATGGTTTCCAAAGCCTGTTCGGCTGTAAGTTTAGCCTCGGTTTTTGCGCTGTTGAAAACATCGTCGCTGAAATCACCAGTACATAAACGATGAATCTGAGCAAGGCAGGCCTTTTCTGCCTTCTTGGTCGAACTAAAGAGTTTTGGAATGACAATCACGCCACAAATGCCGGCATCGTTTAGACTCTCGGTAATGGCCATCGACTGCATCACCACACCTTCGTTGTTGAGTGAGTCGAGCATTCCGGCTTTCTCGTTGTAGAGCAACGACATAGCTAAGTCCATGGCGTTGGCATCAGGTTCAAATGTTGTGGGTGCTTTATAGACCAATGCCTCGGCATGGATAATGGGGATGGGAATTTTGATTTCAACTGTCCGTTCCTTGGTGATGTCGGGTAGGAGAGAAGGTGTGCGGGTGGGTTTGACACCTTGGCGAATCCTGCCAAATGTGCGCTCTAACAGTGGAACGACCTGCCCACTGTTGAAATCACCGCAGAGTACAAGGCCCATGTTGTTGGCGACATAGTATTTCTCGTAGAATGCTTTCATCTCCGACTGCCGGGGATTTTTCAGGTTCTCGGTGCTGCCAATGACAGGGTAGGCATAGGGTCGTGTGCCGAACATTTCCTTGAGAATTTTTTCCAAGGCTGTATTCAGCATGTCGTCGGCATACATGTTTTTCTCTTCATAGACGGTTTCCAATTCACCCTGGAAAAGACGGAAGACAGGATTAATCAGTCGGTCGCTGTTGAGAAGACACCATTGCTCAAGATACTGTGGTGTAAATGAATTATGATAATAGGTGAAATCCCAGCTTGTACCAGCATTGAGTCCCGTGCCACCATAACGGGAAATGAGACGGTTGAACTCATTAGGGATGGCATAGTCGCCTGCTTTTTGACTCAGACGGTTGATGTCTTGCTGGATGCGCTGCCTCATGGCTGCATCACGGGTGGTGGCCAACTGGTCGTAGTATGCAGAGATGGAGTCGAGCCATGGTTTCTCGGCTGCATAATCTACCGTGCCAATTTCATCGGTGCCCTTAAAAAGAATGTGCTCAAAATAGTGGGCGATACCTGTGTCGGGGCAGTCCTTGGCACCGGCATTCACCACTACAGCGCCAAAAACCTTGGGTTGAGAATGGTCTTCGTTGAGCCATACTTTCATGCCGTTGCTAAGGGTCAGCTCTTGCACATTCAATGCATTGTTGACTTGTGCATAGGCACCTAAATGAAGTGCTGCCGCCATACATAGCGACAGCACTTTATTCCTAAAATTCATTGAATTCATAGTCGAATGTCAATTATATATCATTCTCTGGTGTTTCCACTGAGGTGTATTTAAATTCAGCACCATCCCAGTGGTCAAAGAAATATGATTTGACATTGTCCTTCTCTTTCATATACTTCACTCTTAAACCGCCATCTTTGGGGAATACCACGTCTTTGAAACCAGCTCTTCCGGCAAGGTCGATGTGGTGATTGATGTTTTGGGCGTGGGTGAAGTTGCTCTCGAGCGCCTTTTTAGTAATGGTGAAATCGTAGAAATGCACAAGATATGTGCCATCTATTTCATAAAGCACACCAATAAGGTCCTTGTCATTGGTGTATTTCCATCTATAATAGGAAACTGAGCAAGAGCTGTTTTCTTTCGACTCTGCTTTTTCTTTTTCATCTTTTTCTTCAGGTGCAGTTCCTATCTTGATATATTCATTCTCGTTAATGTCCTCAACTACAAACTTCTCCTTAGCGGCATCATAACCTTTCTCGTCAGCCAAATAGCGTAGTAGTTGGTAATTAGCCTTGAATTGAGGGTGCTGGGCGCAGATGACAGCAACAAACTGCTTAAAGTTAGGCTCGGCGATGTCAATTGGGAAGGATTCGTTCCCCCAAATCGAATCGATAGTCAGGATGTCCAGGGTGTCAGCTATTTGTGCTTCCTTTACTTTCTCTAATGCCTCTTTGGCAATTTGTGCACCGTCTTTGACAGGCTCTTCTTTTGTGCAAGACCAAAAACTGATTGCAGCGATGGCAAGAATTCCAAAAAATAATGCTTTCTTCATTTTTGATATTTGTTTAGTGAGTAATTCATTTTCAAAGCACAAAAATAGCCAAACAGTAACAATTTTCAAAATAATTCTACAATTATTTTATCTTTTCAAATCTTTTTTAACAACTATATGAAGTGGAGAAACTTGGAGCAATGGGTAGTCCTATTCCTCAAAGATATCCATTAGCTGCTTGTGGTAAAGTTAAATTCTTTTTGTGCATAGTATTATAATTCATGAACCAAAAAGAAAATAAATAAAAGCGATTACTAAAGGAGCCAGAACGTCAAAGGGTTCAGGAACACCAAGTACAAAATGGCAAATTGCAGATAAAAACAAATACAACCCTATGGAAACCAAACAACCAGTTTTTTTTGAACTGTCGTTTGATTTTGAAGAAGGGATGTGATTGTTGTCGCTTTCAGAACTTTGTGAGCTAATTCTTTCTTCGGTTTGTCTCTCGTTCTGTATGTTGTTTTGGGGAGTAGTAAGACGTTTTTTTAATTCATCAATTTTCGGATTGTTGATTTTACTATTGTCTCCACTTTTGATAGATTCTTTTTGTGGTTTTCTTACAATAGTACCATCTTCTTTAATAATGAAATTTTGATTATCAAATTCACTCATATTATTATCTATTTTGAACACCGAATATAAAATTTTTTACAGCAATATCGTTTACTAAGCTATATATGTTATATTCCTATAATAAAGTCACCAATTTCAACCTCTTTTGATAAAACTCCTCTAAGAAGTACACGTACATTATCTCCTGGGATTCCTTTGTTTCCATGAGGCTCCTTGATCTCCATGGACGTGATTTCTATTGCTACAATTACAGATTGTTTCTTCTTGTTTTTTTTTATTTGAGATGGTAACAAGTTCATGAGCTCTATACTTGCGTTTTTATCAACAAGATAGACACAATCTCCAACTTGAATGCTGCCACGCTTAATCCTTCCTGTTATCCTTGCACCTTGATTTGTACTTATTGCATAATCAATTTGCATTAATAGTCGTTCTGAGGACCATTTTTTCAATTCTTTCAATCGATTAATTTTATTGAGTGGGTAATCAGTGTATTTGTTCCCATGAACAGCAGACCTGCGGTACATCTCTTCTGCTTTTGAATAGTTGACTTCTATGCCAAGATAACCATTCATATAGATGTCACCCATTGTCTCTTCTGCCTTAGCGTTGCATTGATCAACCCCATTAGCATAGATTTCAAGCGCTGCACCAACGTCCTCTGGCATTCCGTTCTCACCGTAGCTTAGCATGTGCGCAAGCCGAAGTTTTGCATCCATACCTCCTACATCCACAGCTCTTTGATACCATCTTCTCGCTTCAGATAAATCGTGCCTCGTCTTAAACATGAATATTCCTGCTTCGAAACAGTCATTTGCATCCATTAAAGACTGTACATCGGGACGGTAGAAAATCGCCATCGCCTCATCTTCCCTGTCGGAACTGTTATAATATAGTCTTCGTGCTTTTTCCAGTAGCTGATTAGGAGTTGGATTATTACTGCTTTTATTACTGTTTATTCTTTGTCTCAGCTTTTCTATCTTTTCTTTTCTGGGTCTTTCATCAGGACTAAACCTAATAATAGTACCGTCATCGTTAATAATGTAATCCTTATGATCAATTTTCCCCATCTTTTTTGCAAGTTTTTTTGTTCTGATAGATAAGTACTATAAAAAGTAAATTTAGTTGTTCCCTGTCATGTTGTTATCGTTTATGTATTTGCTTACCCGATAATCCAAAAACTTGGCAATAGTAACAAAGAAAATATAGCCAAGAGCCCCTAAAACAAATTCTTGAGATCCAATGAATAACATTAGAAAAAAAATGCCCCAAATTCCTAACCAGATCTTAAACTTATCCGATTTTGTGTCGGTAAAGTGATTCTCATGGTTCTCAGTTAGGTAATAAAATTTCCCATAAGAACCAATGGCGTGAAGAAGTACCAATATGATAGCGATAATGTATACAAGAATCGAAACACCACCTACACCAAAATGATCGAGAAAGAAAGGTGACCAAGCAGATGGGAGTATTGTAATAGATAATGCCGCTCCCAAATATGCAAGAAGAATATATTTTACCAGTTTCCAAACATGAGCTTTCTTCTCAGCGACTGTGACAAATTGTGCCAATGTACGTACCGTATCAGTCAAATCATCATCATTATTAGAAGAAGAATTGCCTTGTTGCTGGTTGTTTTCATTCCTGATAATTTCTCCAAACTCATTAATATAATACTCTTGTTGTGGTTGTACTTTCTCTTGCTTTCCAACCAGTCTTTCTTTTAACTCACGACGCTTCTTTGCAGCAGCGTCTTCTTCGAATGTCATTCCCATAGTTGACTTTTTGTTTTTTTGTAATTATAAATACCTACTTGTGAACTCTGTCATAAGAGTTAATCCCTTATGATTGTTCCGTCTTCTGCTATTTTGAAACTCTCCTTATTGATGCTATTCCCGGATTTTGATAGTTTCTTTTTCATGGCATCCATGCGTTTTTCCAGAGTTGGATCCTTGCTTTTTATTCTATTATTATCGGTACTGGTCTGCTTATCGTTGTAGTATGTCCTAATTTTAGTCTCTCGTTGTCGTTTTTTCACTATAGCGAGGATTACCAGGAAGGACATGATTACAGCTAAAATTATCAATAATAAAATCATTGCTAATATATGCATTTGCAAATTATTACTCAATATCTTTTTTCTTCACTTTCTCATCCTTTGGTGCATAAGGTACTTCTATACTTGTGGTATGTTGTAGTGGATATGAGAATATCTCAGCCATTTCGCCACCAATTTTAGGATTGTTGGTGTTGCATATTAGGGTGTACTGTGTCAAATGTCCCAACAAACGAGGCGTATAGTTAGGGTTATTGCGATTCAACAGGTCTATAGCCAATTTCATGGCAATGATTGTCACGAAGTCTATATCGACAGATATACCGGGTTCGAAAGTGGCCTTGGCTAAGTCTTCCTCGGCAGTATAGAACTTGCGGTTCTGATTCACGCGGCCAGACGTGTCGCCTAATGCCCATACAAAATCGGAGTAATCTGGCATTCCCTCAGGCAGACAATAGAAGATTTCGCCGGCGAAGGCTCGTTCCCACATTCCTAACGACATGAAAGGCATTCCAACTTCTTTAGCTATTTTGTTGGCATAAAGGTCACCCTCACGATTGTCGGCACCACCAATAACGATGGTGTTTTTGTCGCAGAAGTCATCAAATACCGACAAGGGCACATCCTGTACCTGCATATTCTGCATCACGACCTTCGCCGTGGGGTTGATTTGGAGAATACGTTCTTTTAGAGCTTGGGTTTTGTATTTACCAACGTCTTTTACCCCACACTGATGGCGGCAGAGATTATGATAGCCAAGGATGTCATTGTCAATGAGTAGGAAGCGACCAACACCTGCTTTAGCTAATTCCAGCGCTGCCAGACTTCCCACTGACCCGCAGCCGATAAACATAGCCCCTGTCTTGAGCATCATATCTGACTCAAGTATTCCTGTATTTCTGGAAAAAACATCCAATTTAAGTGTATAATTCTCAATCTTACACGTTTTTCCCTCAGAATCAAGAAATATTAGTTTTTCCTTGTCATAATAACCTATAATGTTTTTATCAGGGTTTGTAGTAGGCTTCTCCGCCAAGATATCCCCAATAATGGTAGCATCGGCAAATCCGTCTCTTGGGGCTGTACCGATGACATTGAAATAGTTGGTGTCCTCTATGATATAGCCATATAGCTTTCCGATATATTTATCATCTTCTAACTCAGCTGGCAGGCTAATTGTTGTTGTTCTTTTCTTTTTCTTTAGTTTTATCATTTTTTTCTTTTGTTGGTAGTGTGGATGCCTTTTTTTCTTTTGAGTCTTTATCTTGAGATTCTTTATCTTTCTTTATCTCGGTTGTTTGTTGACCATGTGGTACTTCAGACTTTGGCGAAAAAAGCGAGAAAAAAAGATAAATAAGTGTCAATGCACCTATTACCATTAGAGTCTTCTCTAATATATGTATTGCTCTTTTTCTATTGTTCGATTTCTCTTTAATATTGACGACCCCATTCTTCGTCGTTGTTTTGGAAGGATGCTCTGATGTAGGCACGGTATTTGTCCCTGAGTTTTTTTTTACGTCTTCAGCTTGTATTGAATCTATCTCAGGATGTAGCCCGACTTTTGGATAATGTCTCAATTCAAAATAAGATTCAGGAATGATATCATCGCCGACTTCGAAATCCACGATATCATACTTCAAGGGATATGCGACATGGCGCATGGTCAAACGAAACCTTGGGTCAACATTCACCAATCCAGAAATAGCCCCACAAGGACTGATTGCCGCAAATTTTGCATTTGTTCCATCGTCTGTCCCTGAGAAGTAGTCCATGCTTCCCGGATGTCGGTGCCATAATCCAAGTAGGCTTAATTCTTGCTCATACTTCGATGCTACGGAGTTTGCGAGATAGTTGACAAAAGCCTCGTCGTATTCGAAATAGGCATATTCATGGGTAGAGTGGATTCCTGGTGGCAGGACCTCCATGACAATCCATGTGCCGTTGTCTAATACATGGCCTAACAGAATTCCTCCTGTCTCGATGGGGTCTTTCTTGAATGTTTCATCAATAATAGCATTATATGCTTTATTTGAGAATACGATTAATTGACAATTATGGTTCATATCAGATACATTTAGATGACACCATGCGTGTTGAATTCTTCCCAGGAGAGTTCACCCGTCAGAGTAAGTTCAAAAGCAGCTAACCATTTTACAGCCCATGCCATGACTGACGCGGCAGACGTCACCTGAGCACCAATCTTAATGTCTTCAGCTTGAGCTGTACAGAGATAGTATTGGTCGTTGTCGTCACGAAGAAGATGGAAAGGACGAACTCCCAATCCTTCAATAAGTTCATCAATGTCGGGCTCTACGAGATAGACACGAACAGAACTGCCCATCGTCTGTTGGGGATGGTTGTTATTATATACAGCCATAACAGTCCACTTGTTATCACCCATGACTCCCAGGGAAAGTTCACCTATCCAGCAAAGACGACCATCGTCTAATTTGTCCAACTGGAAATATGGAAAAGCGTGTTGCATCGCTGCTTTTTCTGCTGCAAGAAGACCAGGGTCGCGCTCATACCATTGTTGAACGGCTAATTTCCCTTGGGGAATGGTAATCGTAGAACGAGTGCCTTTGTCAGTAACACTGCCTGTCGGGCTGATAGAAACCTTCTTGCCTTCAAGAAGTCTGCGTTTCAAATCTTCACGCATCTTCTTTAATGCCACATCATCGGTGTCGCCTGCTAATTTTCCTTTGGGAATGGAGATTGTTGATGCGTTTTCCGGTCCTGTCACATTACCTGTAGGGCTGATGGAAACCTTTTTACCCTCCATTAGTTTACGCTTCAGTTCTTCACGCTTACGTTTCAGCATCTCATCATCGGCCAAACGGCCTGCGGGAATAATAATTATTTTCATATGTATTTATTTATAAGTTATTGTTTTTATCGTCTTTTACCAACCACCACGTCTTCTTTTCATGTGTTGGTTTATGTCTTCACTCTCCATAGATCCTGGCTTTGGTCCGTTAATACGGCTCCAATAGTCACGATCTAACTCATCGTCATACACCACACCATCTCGGTCGCGAACCTTACCGATGGATTCCACGTTCATGGACCATCCACTATGGTCGCGAATGCTTCCGTCGTGCATACCACCCATAGCCATGTCAAACAATGTCGAAGAGGATGTTTCTGAGGCCTGTGCCATTTGGTCGATACAATTACTGATTCCTTCCAACATGTTGTTCATGCTTCGTTTGTGAATGTCGTAGTCACCGTGGTGGTCTCCGTTAATGACTAATTCTATGATATGGCAGAAATGGTCCACATGTTCTTTATAAAATCTTTGTTGTACACCGTCTTGCCAAACAGCAGCGGTCACATCTGCCTGAGCACGAAGCTGTCGCTCTATTTCTTGGAGCTGGAATGCAAAATCGGGAATGTTTGCCATAATTATAATAATTTTATGTTGTTACGGCTATATCCACAGATACAAATAGAAAGAGGACGCCCACATCTGCTGCATTTAGCTACACGGTTGGCATCCGCTGCATTATGACGGTTCAACTCGTCAATTTGTTCTTTTCTGACTTTTGCATCAGAGTTCCTAATAATCTTTCGTTTGTCATATTTGTCAAGTATTTTTATATCTTCGGGAATTCGATTGCCATGAGATGAAATTCGTATATTCAAATACTTTTCAACAATCTCTAAGATTTTCCTGAGTTTCTTGGTCGCCTCATCTGTCTGATACGTTCCTAATGACTCCAACAAGTCGTCACCACCGGTGACGAACATGGCAGGAGCCTTATAATTCCAGTCTTCCTTATATTCTTTGCATTGAGATACTACTTTTTGGGCGATTTCGTAGTTCTTCTCCCATTTCTCGCAATTACGCCGAGCCCTTTCATAGTCGGCTCTGGCGGCTGCCACCATAGCTCCAGCTGCACCTACTGAGACAGTACCGACAACGCCTCTTCCGACAGTAATCATAGCTGCGGCCACACCTTCACCTCCATCGTCCATGCTGTTTCTGAGGCTTTCACGCGCTGACTCTAATTGTGCTTCAGCAGCTGCCAATCTACTTTCTGCCGCGGTCAGGCGTTCTTTTGCCTCTTCATATTTTTGCTTTACTATTTCAAGCTGTTGCTCCATCACTTCAACCACTCCTACCAAATAATCAGCGATGGCCTTCTGTACCTTTAGGACGGAGTCTGCAGCATATTCAAAGGCGTTATTCAATTCGCCTAAGGAGTTGTGGTCGAGAATGCATGCTTTGGAATTACTCATAGCCATTTCTTTCAGAATCCCACACCATCAATTTTCAGGAGTACGTCAATACGTTGTTGTATGTAACTCTTTGCCCATTCCTCGTATTTCTTTGACAGTTCGTCGATAAGATCCTTACTTGAACGAAACTCTTCATCGAATTCTTCAAACTTGGAATCACTCCAGTGCTCATTTACGGTAGATAATGCCGTGTTGATCATGTCGTATAAATCGTTCAGATTCTCTGACATACTAATCAATTCCTTTTGCAGCTCTTCTAATGATTCTACACTGGTATATGCTTTTGATGGATCTGGCATAGTCGTATTATTTTAAAGGTCTGTATATTCATGAATAATTTCTTCTAATTTCTGTAACGGGCCTTCTTCAAACTCGTTAATCTTGTCACAGAGAGGGGGAAATTCTTCTTTGTCTTTTGAGAATTCCTCGTTGTACTTTCTGAATTGCTCGTCCTTCCAAGAATTGGCAACTTCTTCGAGTGCTCGTTCTGTTCGTTTTAATTGTTCTTGCAAGTCGTCAACTGCATCTCTAAGTTGGCCGCGGAATGTACGCATGGCCTCCCAGTCATTAATTACTTGTGCCATATCACTTATAAGGTTTAAATTTTATGGTTAGATTTCTATTATGATCTCTGTAATATGCCCTAAATTTGGAACTTGGACGGTTGAAAACGAATAATTTATTGGCAATAGATGTGCCAACAACCTTATTCGAGTCATTCTCAGACATCTGTAGGGCTATTCGATAGTTGAACGTATTTAAAAGATTGCCAATTCGAGCGAGGCTTTCCAAATTATCTACTTGGAGTATGGTAAACACGCCATAAGTAGGCCCTGTGCGCAAGATATAATCGAGCAATTTGCCACAATCTGAGACATCGTCACCTCGACGGCCACCACGGTCAAACATTCTGGCCAATTGGAAAGCATAGAAAGAAAGGTATATGTGATTCATCGCTCTTGTCTCGTCGTTCTTTCGGATTTCTATCTCTGCCTGAATTTCCGACAAATATGCTGTTACCTCATTCAATCTATTTGCCATTTTTACTGTAAATGGGAGTGACAAAAATGTATCATTTATTTCAGCCATTTCATCTTCTGAACCTCGAATGAAGTTGAATACATAGAAAGATCCTGAATCATCTGTATGAGCTGTAGTTGTCGACAACGTTGCATAGTAGGCTATACGTTGGGCAACATTAGGTTCACCTCCAACAACTAGTACATTGTTGCCTGCCTCTTTACGTAGGGTGGCACAGACGTCGGTCTCATTGATTGCTATGCTTTCTCCGAAATAGATACCGACTTCGTCGGGTATGTAGCTTGTATAACGGTGGTTGTCAATTATACGGCGTTGTCCAAATGCCGGTAAGTCGTTACCACGGAACACGGTCATTCTGGCGGGGCTGATATCAGTTCGCTTGCTGTGTGCAGAAACCTTATCAAGAAGCTCATTGATATCGTTCATGGAAATAAAGAATCCTTTAACACGTGTGTTGTCAAATTGAGAGCCTGATTCGCTATTATAAATACACTCACCTGTCCTTAGCTGAGGCATACGCATTGTTGAAGGAAGAGTAATCAACGCAGCGAAATCATTCATGGAACTCTTGAATACAACGCGGTTGGCAATTAAATCCTTGGGGAGGATAGAGCCGGAAGGTAGCCGTTGAGTGGCAAGAATCAAGTTAATGCCGAACTTTCTAAACTCTTGTATGATAATATGTATTTTTGAGTTTGCATCTCGACTGATAGCATCATTTTCTATCTCAAAGATTTTTTGGAATTCATCAATTATCACTAATAACCTTGGAACTCGCATTTCCGGGTGTCGTGCTTTAAGGTCAACAATATTGCTGACATCGTTTTCACGGCAAAGTGTCATTCTTCTGTTTCCTTCCTCCACTAATTCCGTCAAAATGCTCAATCCGAACTCACGTTCTGCTTCTGGTGCTATGACCTTGGCATGTGGGAGCTTGTGATTTGCATAGGTGTTGAACTCAACACCCGAGAAGTCTATCAAATAAAGATTCAGTTCATCAGGAGAGTAATTGACTATTGCATTACAGATGATGGAATGTAGAAACACACTCTTACCAGAACCAGGAATTCCGATGACAACAGCAGAGTTTTGGCCACTCTCTTGAGTGATTTTTAATTTGGCAACCTGTTTCTCATCTGAGATACCAAAAGCAATCTCTGCATGATGGGCGGATTTGTTTGTCCACCAATCCTCTTCAGCTGGCAAGTAGTCAGCTAGTAACACCTTCTCGTCATCCCTAACTTCAAATCCCTTGTTGGCAAAATGTACAACGTGGGTTAACTCATCATCCGTGAGAATCTCCAATTGGCATAGTGGACGATTGTCAATCAGCTGATTAGCAAAGTCGATAGTTGAGCAGAATTGAAGTGCTTCGTCTGATATACGCCCCATAATTTTGTTTGCTTCTTCATTCCTATTCAATTCATCCTCATCAATCAACATGATGACATTAACGCCAGCATTGATGCCATTACGCAAGATGGAATTAAGTATGGATATCGTATCTCCACCAAATCCCATAGGGAATCCTTTGATGACTAGCACTTGATATGTTTCCTTGTTTTCTTTTTTCTGATTATATTCTAATAGGCTGTTGATAGGATTTTGTAGCAGGTTTAGCTTTATGTCGGCAATGTGGTTCTTCATCCAATCCATGAGTTTTCTTACATCGTCATTTTTTACACAAAGGCTGTAAACCTCACGGTTGAGTCGTGTAAGAACATTGCTTGTGCCGCTCATTTCCTCGGTATCGACCATCGACACTTGTATCATGCCGGGCTGTGAAGAAGCTATCAAACGTCCTAATAGGGTTGTGACGAAACGCTCAGCTTTGTTTTTTGTCGATTTGTCGTATCGGATTATTAAGTTCTTTGTGTTAAGGAAATCAAAGAAAACACGTTTCCTAATAGTCAGTTCTTTATCCTCAAAAGTAGCAATTTGAACATCATTTCCTAATAATAAACGTGTAGGTGGTAATAGGTTTTTCGCCTCAATCTTGTCCCAGACATTACTTGATGCAGAGGCCATGTCATAGTATAAATCGAAGAATTTTGTTGACTCTTTCTCTATTTGCTGAAGAATACCATCTGTTTGATTGAATATTGACAAAAGATTTTGATATAGTGTGGTAATCTCAGATTTAACATGGTTTATTCTAAGAGTACCTTTTAGTTTCTCATCATTTATCTGTCGAGTTATTTTTATCTTATTGTCATCAAGCTCTTTCTTCAATGCAGACAGAATATGCTCTTTGCTACTCAGATTGATGCTTTCTAATTCACGAATCTGTTTTTTAGACTCCTCTACGGCATTTTCAATCCTTTTGTTCAGTTGGCTGATAGTGGCGTGTTGTAATTTCGACAGAGAACCGTCAAGCTGCTCCATATCTTCACGATATGCATTCATGGCATCATGGATGACCCCATCTATTTTAGGGAAGAACTCTTCAATGGTTTGTATGGCATGCCAATAGTTATCTATATGATATTCAGCCTCATCGTCATGAGATTGAAATACTTTCACATATTTCTCCTCTTTGGGAAGGAGTGCCTTGAGGGATGAGAAAATAGTCGTTAATTGCTTTTCGTAAGAATTATATCTGTCTTGGTATTCGGAAGACAAATTGAATGTTGGACGTTCCAACCATTGATGCTCAACTATTTTAGGTTGAGATTGCAACAATTCTAATTCCATTTGTTTCTTCTGAAGATTCTTTTCCCTCTCGGCCTCTTTTCGCTTTAGATTATCTATTTCCTTTTGCTTTTCAGATAGTTGCCTTTGTTGTTCCGCCAATATTTGGTTTTTTGACTGTAATTCTTTTTGTTTGTTGACCAAATCTTCCTCTTGGTCTTTTATCACGTGCTCCAACTCATCTTTGTCAAGACTGATTTTCTGACGGTCAGCATTAATCCTATCGCGCTCCTCTGTCCCTGAGATTTGACGAATTGTCGTGATTAAATTTGGAATGTTCTTGGCTGTAGTCCAGTGAAGCATGTTGTCGATGCTCAATTCAGAATTATCGTCAATATCTAAAAGTGAAAGGTCCCAAAGTGTCAGAGGCCCATACATTTCGCCATTCTCCTTATAATAAAAAGAGGTCGTGTCAAGATTCATGCTTATGTTTGATGGTTGGTAAGCCTCCCTTGTGTTTGATGGTTGGTGGATTTCCGTGATTATTAAAAAGTCTTTTAATTCAGGATATGATGATGCAGGACGGAAATCTCCTATAGGTAGTTTTTTTACCAGTGTGTCCGTCATCAATTGCAACTCTCTCATAGTGTCCAGATCGTATGGACCATATTGTTCGTTGTCTAATAGGACTAAATATTGCATGTTTACATTCATAATGAAATAAAATTGTAAAGCACAAAATATAAATAATGTATATTAAAAAGATGTAAAATACATCTCTTCTGTTGAAAAAAAGTTGAAGAAGTTCTATAAACCATTGATAGATAAAAACAGAAAAAGCGTTCACCATTCGCAACTTGTTTATCCGTATTGGTTACCGACAAATTATCTATTCCATTAACAAATGTTGAATAGTTCACGCCTATAAGCGTGAATCTTCAAACAACTTGTTCCCATGGAAATGTAAACTATTACGTTAACATCGATAGAATGTTGGCGGTATTCATACGGTGAAAACAAGAGCTTAAAGTTCATTTGTAAAGATGTACGAATGGGAACAGCGCAATTATTTCTTTAAAACTACGATTATGCTCCCTATGGGGTATCCACGTATTTGCGGAAAAACCCGAATTAAATTATTAATCTCTTTTCTTTTATTGGATGATTTGGTTAGTTCTTTTTAGTTTGCAAATTTAACTATTTTCTTTCATTATTCAAGCGATTTTTCAAAAAAAAATTTTAAATCCCCCAAAGTATTATTGTAAATTGTAAAAACCTTATCAAACATAAAGAAATTATGTCAAAAAAGTTAACTCTGTCATGGAAAAATATTGATAATTGATAGGGAAATAGCAAAAAACTCATTTTTTAATTGCATATTCATTCTTTTTTTCCTAAATTTGCGCAAAACTATGTAATACACTAAAAATTGGATACTATGACTACATCAGCTAACCAAAATGATGCGAGAAGTCAACATGTCTATGACGACTTCGTGAAAACAATCAAGAGTTTTGTTCCCAAAGACAATATCTATACCGACGAACTGCGTACGTTGGGATGGGGCACCGATGCCAGTTTCTATCGTGAGATTCCAAAAGTGGTAATCAGAAGCGACAGTGAACAGCAAGTGGCACAAATTATCGGTGCATGTAAGCAATTTAAATTGCCTTTCACATTCCGCGCAGCAGGCACCTCGCTCTCTGGCCAAAGTATCAGCGACTCTGTGCTCATCGTGGCAGGCAAACATTGGGAGAAATATGAGATAGGACCTGGCCAGGAGACCATACGTCTGCAGCCTGGCATCGTAGGGTCGAGGGTGAATGAGATATTGAAACCCTATGGACGGGTGTTTCCGCCCGACCCAGCCTCGATTGGCAGTGCCATGGTGGGCGGTATTGTCTGCAACAATGCCTCGGGTATGAACTGTGGCGTCCATGCCAATAGCGATCGGATGATGGTGAGCGCCCGCCTGGTGCTTACCGATGGAACAATTGTAGACACTGGCGATGAGAAAAGCCGTGAGGAGTTTCGTAAGACTCACGCTGATTTTCTACACAAGATTGAGGCATTGCGCGATCGTGTGAGAGCCGACAAGGAACTCGCTGAGCGTATACGCACCAAATACAGTATCAAAAATGTGACGGGTCTCAACCTCCGTCCACTAATCGCCTACGACGACCCCTTCGATATCATGGCTCACTCAATGGTGGGTTCGGAAGGTACACTGGCATTCCTCTCCGAAGTAACTATGCGCACCCTGCGCGACTACAAATACAAGGCTTCGGCCATGGTGTATTTCCTCACCATGAAGGAGAGCTGCGAGGCGGTGGTGGCCATGAAAAAACTCAAGGCCGGAGAGGAAGACCTTAAGATGAGCGCCGAGAACTTGGTGGTGAAGAGCGCAGAGATGCTCGACTATATGTCGCTCAATTCCGTTGACGACCCTGTGTTCCTGAAATATAAGGAGGATGTGGATGCTGGCCGTATCGAGGGAGTGGAACCCGGTGACTATCACAACCTCACGGCTATCCTCACCGAGACTAAGGGCATCACACACGAGCAGTTGCTTGAGAAAATCAAACGCATTCAAGAATGTCTGTCGTCATTCAAACTTTATATCCCTGCTGAGTTTACCGAAGATCCTGCCGTCTATGGCAAATACTGGGCCATCCGCTCGGGTATATTCCCCTCTGTAGGCGGTACACGACCCATTGGAACGTCGTGTCTCATCGAAGATGTCGCATTCCATATCGACGACTTGCCAGAGGCTACCGTCAAACTGCAAAAGCTCATCGCAGACCATGGCTACTTTGATGCTTGTATCTACGGACATGCTTTCGAGGGTAACTATCACTTTATTCTCAACCAGAGTTTCAAGAGTAAGGAAGAGGTGAAACGCTATGAGGAGATGATGCGCGATGTGGCACGCCTCGTGGTTGAGGAATACGACGGTTCGCTAAAGGCAGAGCATGGCACAGGGCGCAATATGGCTCCTTTCGTGAAATATGAGTGGCGTGACAAGGCATACGAGGTGATGAAAGAATTGAAAGCCATCTTCGACCCCGATGGACTGCTCAATCAGGGCGTGATCTTCAACGACGACCCAGAGTGTTTCATCAAATGCCTCAAGCCGCTGCCTGTGCTCGACTATGATTTCGATAAGGTGCCCGATGGTGGACATTACCTAAAACTTGGCGAGGGAAAGGTTTCAACAGCTCGCGAGACAATCGAGGCTGTGAAACGTGCCAATAAGTGTATTGAATGTGGTTTCTGCGAGGTCAACTGTATGTCATGTGGACTGACACTCTCCTCACGTATGCGTATCGCTGTGCAACGTGAAATACGTGAATTGGAGAATACGGGTGCTAATCCACAACGAGTGGCCACACTGAAGAAGCAATATAAATACTATGGCGACCAGACCTGCGCTACCGATGGACTATGCTCTACCTCATGCCCGATGAAAATCAATACGGGTGAACTGACACATTTAATCCGACAAATGAACATGCTCGATAGCAAGATGGGTTACCGGGTGGGTGAGTTTGCTGCCAATCACATGGGAGGTATCAAAAAGAGTCTTCGTGTGGTGCTGGATGTGGCACATCTGGGACATGTCACCTTAGGCTCGAAGATGATGTCGAGCATTTGTAGGGGAATGAACAAAATGGGTCTGCCACTTTGGACTACCGCCATGCCGAAGAAGAAAAAACAGCCAAAACCTGGCTCGCATGTCGGAAAGGCAGAGACAGAAGACTTGAAGGTGGTTTACTTCCCTAGTTGTATCAACCAGACAATGGGACTTTCCAAAGAGGCTCCCGTGGAGCATCCTTTGGTAGATGAAGTGTGTCATCTGCTCAATAAGGCTGGTTATGAAGTCATCTTCCCTGAAAATATGCACAAGATGTGCTGTGGACAAATATGGGAGAGCAAGGGTATGCTCGACATCGCCGACCGCAAGAGCGGCGAACTGGAGGAGGCCCTATGGAAAGCCAGCGAGCATGGCCGTTATCCGGTGCTCTGCGCTCAAAGTCCGTGCTTGCACCGTATGAGGAAAACTATCAGTAAGATGAAACTCTATGAACCGGCTGAGTTTATCATGACCTACCTCAAAGACCGTCTCGACTTTCATCCCATCGACCGGCACATTGCCCTGCACCTCACCTGCTCGACCCGTGAGATGGGTGTGGCCAACGACTTGATAGCACTTGCACACCTCTGCTCCAATAATGTATATCTGCCTGAGGGCGTGGGATGCTGCGGATTTGCTGGTGACCGTGGATTTACCTATCCAGAGATGAACAAGTATGCTCTCCGCAAACTTAAACCGCAAATCGAGGAGCATCACATCGAAGTGGGGTATTCCAACAGTCGCACTTGCGAGATTGGTCTTCAGACCAATACAGGTATCCCCTACATGAGCATCGTCTATCTGGTCAACGAATGCACCACCAGAAAGAAATGACCTGTTACAGGGTAATTTAATCGGAGTAATCGGAATTTTATTCTGATTACTCCGAATACTCTGATTACTCTGAATACTCCGAATATTCTGATTACTCCGAATACTCTGAATACTCCGAATACTCCGAATACTCTGATTACTCCGATTATTCTGATTACTCCGATTATTCTCGCAAATTATTCACAAAAAGTGGTAATGCTTCGTGGGGGCAATGTGGTTTTTCCGCTGGTTGTCCCCACGGGTTTCAGTGTCTCGCCTTCTTCGTCTGAAGTTCGATACATCTGCCATTCGCAGTGGCGCCCATTTGAGAAGGTGAGGGTAAATTCTTGCGGCTCTGAACTGTAGTTGATAACTACTGATACCCATTTGCCATCAGCATTGCGATAGGCGGAACACATGACACCGTAAGGGTCGAATGAAGCAGATGTGCTGACTTCATGACGCACCGCTCCTGGGCGCACAAAGCGACTATAGTTGCCCATTGCCCACAGTAGGCGAGAGTCCATAGCATAGCCGGTACGACCATGGTCTTGGGTAAAAAAGCGGATGAGGCCGTCTTTGTAGTTGCCGCCGGCTGCCCGCCACCACGACCAACTCTCAGCATCGGCAAACACTATGTCGTGGTGGATGACACGAGCCACATAAAGAGCTGTCTTCATCGTGAAGTCATAGCCGCCACCACCACCGATTTCCTCATCGTTGCTCATGATGCAGAGTTCTGTCTGCCAATAGTGTAAGCCGTAGTGTGCGATGGTGTCGCGCAACTGCTCTCGGATTTTCCGCATATAAGGTATCGGCGTGTTTGTCCAGTAGCTATGTCCAACTATCAATCGAGGGACATGGGGGAGTTCGCCAAGGTAGGTGGCTGTACTGTCTTCCGAGAAAAATGTGCGGATGGCATTGCCCCGCTCCCAGGTTGTCTTATAGATGCCAAGCAGACAACGAAGGTCGCTCGACTCATCTATTAGAATCTCTGTGTTCAAACTTTGCTGCTCAAATTCTTTGCTCAATACGCGGGCGAGATGAGCTATCTCGCGGTGGGTGGCTGGTGAACCTTCTTGCTTTGGGCCCAACCAGTTCCAATGACCGTCTGGTTCGTTGACGGGGCAGAGATAGTCGAAATGTATGCCGTCGTTAGTTTCAATACCTTTCAGAGCGGTGCTGATGAAGTGTGCAAAGGCTTCATAACAGTCTTCACGCAAGTTGAGTGTGCCGTCGCGGCCAGTATTGGTGGCAAGGCCATTTTGGGTGAAATGTACGGGTGGAGAGTTGAGAAACGCGAGGAAATAGGGCACTCCGCGCTCTTTTGCCATGCGTAGGAATTTCCTCTGGCCAGCTTGCCGCGTCCAGTCGTAACTGCCGTCACTGTTCATGAAGCATTCCGTGCGGGTGTCGCGGTTGATTTGCGACTCGCGCCCTTGGGCAGCACTGCCGGCACCGAGGTTGAAACGCCACACGGAAAGACCGATGCCAAGAGGTTTTCCTGTCGTGTCGGTATCTAATGAAAACAACCAGTCGGCTATTTTTTCTTGTTCTGCCTCATCTTCCCAAAGTCCAATTTGTTGCATTGACCAGGCATCAGAAGCACCGAAATGTCGTATGGTTTGCCGGGGGCTGTTCACCTGGATGGTAAAAACCTGAGCATGGCATGATGCTGACATCATTATAAACAATAATGATAGCAATGTGATTTGAGCGTAATTTCCTTTCATTTTCCTTATAGTTTCAGTAGATATGTATATACGGTCGCATTTGCCCATTCTTCCGTCCACTCAACAAAATGATCTATATAATGTGGGCTTGAATGTGGGAGGATAGGTGGTAGTACTTTTCGGTGCAATCTTCTATTATGCAAAAATAGGAAAAATTAAGATTATTCCCAAGCTTTTTTTCGCAATTCCCATTTTTTTGTCGTATTTTTGCAATTCCTTTAGAGTGTGTGTATTAATTGAATAGGTTTTGTTTCTTGATAATTACATTTTAAATTGATGATTTCCAGAGTTTTACGATTGTTTGTCAGCATCGTGGCAATGTTGGCCACGACGATGGAGACATCTGCACAGCATTATGCTGGGTTTATGGAGGACCTACGCAATGCAACTTCCGACTCACTGATGAACATCGACGGCATAGAATATTATTTGCTCTACGAAGACTACGAGAACGTGCATTTTCTTTCTCTCTGGTCGGAGCGTAGGGAAACATTTGTGATAGGACCGGCTGTGCCGTCAGATACCATCTACCAGAATGGTGATATTTGTGGAAGGCTCGGGTGTGAATGGTTGCGGAAGCCACTGGCTGACATGAAGCCCGACAGTATGTTTGTAGATAATAAATATCCATCTCTTTTTGAACGGTGCGAGTCGGAATCTCCATGTAGTTTCAAAGCTTTAGACACCAATAATTTTGGTTATAAAATAGTCATGGACTATCCCAAGATGAAGGGCGAGAAATGGGACTATCTCAGATATTGGATGATTAACTATGTCGATACCTTTACATGTCTCGACAATCTCTATTACGACGATGTGTTCATGAAAGTTAACATCGGTGAGGAACAATTGCCCACAATGGTGCTCAAGAAGAAAGAGCCAGAGGCTTTTGAAATTGATGATATCTATGATGGTCAGGGGATTGCTGACCATTACCGAGATATCTACATGCGGCAAGTATATTATCTGAAAAATATCGATTTTACTTTCCCCTTGTGCTATCTGCGTATCTTTATGTCGCCACGTTATGTGGGTTCAAGATTTGTCACACTTTTTATCTCAACCAATCTTTATTCATACGGGGCGCATGATTTACCCTTGGAGCGTTACATCACTTTCGATATGAAAAAGTTGGAAGTGGTGCGCAACTGGAATCTATTCCGATATGGAACCGATGATGAGGTAAGGAATGTTGTTGAGAAGGAGATGAAAGCAATGGGTCATGAATTGGGCGACTGCGACTTGCCTCAGGCGGCAATTTTTGGCGACGATGTGGTGTTCAGTTTTCAGCCATATCAGATCGGCACATTCGCCGATGGTATTTTTCACATCAAGATACCTAAGGAAAAGCTTCGGAAATACATCCAGAAAGAGATGATGTTTTGATAATTGATAGAGTGCAGATATTCTTGCCTAAATGCAAAAATATCTGCACTCCAATATTCATGATGTAGTAATAAGACTTCTCACAGAGTCTGATTGCATGTGAGAAAGTTTATCTTCTCACAATCTTATAAGTAATCGTTCCCTTTGTGCGCTTACCTTTAATGGTGAGAACGATACGATACATTTCCTTACCCCAAAGGTTTTGCAGGCTTCGGTCAAGTTTGTCACTAATGTTCTCAAACGAGGCGTTCATTTCTTTTTTGTTGAATTGAATCTCGTAATTACCCAAGGTGATTTTTCCACCCTTTATTTTGGGGCGTGTGGTGGTGAGCAGCATGATTTTTGTAGGACGGACATATTTCTTTAACTCATAATCCTCTTTTATTTCTATATATTGCCCACGCACTAATTGGGTTTGGCGTACCCAACTCTTTACAGCAGCGTCTGCAGGATAGGCACCGGCGATATCCATAGTCAATACTCCTGGTTTATAAATCACATTCCGTGCCTTGTAATCCTTGCCTTCGTGCTGGTCAACTCCGTTAATTTGGGGTAGGTTGTGATAACCAGATTGCATTGTCCATATGGCATAGCGGTTGTTGCCAAAGGTGGCAGCGGTGTAAGAACCTACACTCGGGTCGATGAGTACAGGTCGATTGTCACCATAGACAATGAAACTGCCTACGTCATTATGGTTGTGGCTCTCATCATTATGTCCACCTTTCATTGCCAGGAACAGATGCTGGTCGCGGGCAGTCATTATCTGAAGATTGGGAAGCCAATTGTCGGGGTTATTTGGCTCGATAGCCTTTTCACGTTCAAAGCGGTCAACCATACTGAGGAAAATCATCTCGCGCCCCAATGTGGTGAAATTTCCTCGTTTTCTGAATTCATCTCCAGCCTTGTTGTCTCCTTTCCATAGCGAACGGGCAAAACCGCGCATGGTGGCATCGTTGATATACATACCGAAAGTATAAATGACATCAGCTTGATTGGCAGTGTTGTTGCCATGGTTGTCGGCGAAATTAACGCTTTGTCCACCACCGATATAGGTCTTGTAGATGAAACTTCCCATGTTTTTCAACTTCTGGTCATTGCTGAGGTCGATGAAACCACCTGTGGATACGCGAAGAATATAGAGGGCGTCATATAGTGAGGCAGCTGCACGGTTCCAATAGCCTGGACCCTCGTCACAGCCACCGTCTGCGGGATAGGAGTCCATAAATGTGTCGAGGCAACCGATGATTTGCTCTACGGCATCAAGCTGAAGTTTGCGGTCGGTTTCGCAGAACATCACACAGTTAAGCCAGTTGCTGCAAATCCAGGGATTCCAGTTGTTGCCCGCGCGTTTCCACCAATAATTCTCTTTCAGCACGGGCTGTAGCACGCGACGCTTCACTTCATCGCGAATTTGGTCACACAGTTTAGGGGCTTTCTTGTTGAGTTGGTCGCGGAGCATATATCTAATCCATACCATCAGGTTGGCGGTCTCGGCATTGAAGAGATCGACTGTCTGATCGTTGCGGACGGGATGGTCTGTGCTATAGTGGGCGGGAATGCCCCACCAGGTCTCTTCCAGCATACTCTGCAGACCTTTCACGATGTCGTTCATGAAACGTCCTTTGCCCTCAATGATTTCTGCCATGGCAAGACAACTGAGCTGGCGGCGTTTCTCAAAGCATACATTTTCATAGTTGGTGCGGTTGCCGTTGGCCTTGAACTCCTTAAATAAATCAAGGCGCATTGCTTGCCACGGTTTGCCTAAATATGTTTCACCCACGCGGATGTAGCTGTCGCGCATAGCCTTAGGCACATTTTTCTGCCAGTAGGGGTCGCTGGCACGGGGTACAGGCTCAAATGTCCCAGGTTTTATCAGATGCTTTTCAAGCACCGAACGGGGATAGCGGTTCTTTAGGTCTCCTCCTAAAGTGGGGAGCACCATGCATGTCAGCAAAATATATAATAATAGGTGTTTCTTGCTCATTTTTATTCAACTTTTTTTGAATCCTTCAGATACTCTGTCATATCTTTTTTCATATCAAAATCCATCGTTTGGTTTTCAATGTCATCGATGTACCAATCGCCTCGCTCATATTTCATGTTGAGTTTCAGCTTGATGTCCGAATCCATGTTGACCAGAATGAGACCAACGGTGGCTTCATTGTCATGCATATCGAGCACTTTTACGTCGTGGAAGGACATATCTTGAAAGTCCTGTCCCATAATCCAGTAGTCGAATTCGAAGAAGCCTATCTCGCCAACACTGTTTACCTTGTCAAATTCAATAACTTCTTTCAGAATATCGTTCCAGGAGTCGGTGCAATAGTTGCCGTCAAAATTCTTTTCAGCTAATTTCTCCGTGAAATTTAGGTCATTTTGAGCAGCATTGTAGGTATCGCATACATCTTTATAAATGTTTGATACACGTTCCACGAGATATTTCTCGGTCTTTTTGCTATCTTCGTCAGGAGAGGCTGCTTCAGTGTCTTTGACATTGTTGACAGCGAGCTCGGGCTCTTTTTCAGTGGACTTTTTGTCAGTGGTTTGATTGCAACCTACCAACAGTGTAGAAGTTGTGACCATCAGTGCGGCCATCATCAAGCATTTTGAAATAGTTTTCATATCCTTACTTTTTTGTTATGTCGTTTAATTCTATTATCGCAAGTTTGAGGCTTGTCAAGTTATGAGAATGATTCGCTCTTCATCTCTTCAGGCACTTGGAAACGTGGATCGTCACTATGGGCATCGATGGATGCTAAGAAATGGGGCATTTCTGAGGCATAAACCCCTTTCATGTGCTCGTTGCCCTCATGAGAATGGGTGAAGGAGTAGGTGATGTTTGCCAGACGGTCGGCCATTTTCACAAAGGGGGCGTAGGGAGTTTCACGGATGCCTTTGTAGTAGCGTTCACCAGCGCGTTCGGCACGATTGCGTCCTTTGTCATTGGTCAATGCATAGACAATTTCTGTGGCAGTAAGTGCTTGTTCCTCGTTCATATATTGATGGGCAATATCAAGCACGTCATTATATGTCTGGCGTGCATCCTCAATGCTGTCATGGAAGTAGGCACCGAAAAAGAGTGGCAGCACATCCGTTTCATTTACACACACGAGATGTCCGTATCGATACACTGCATCGGCCACCATGTCGAGATGGTAACCGTAGGGATGCACCTTGTCGTAGTGTTGGTTCACATGAGCATGAAGCGCATGGGCGGCAGTTCTTATCTGTTCTATCTTTTTCTTATAATCGTTGTAAAATTTCCGAAATTCTTCTTTTCTCATGTTCTAATTGTTCCTTTAATCCGATTCAAAGATAATCATTCTATTTAAAATATGACAGTATCATTGTTATCTTATAATATTCTTTAACGATTCCCGTCATCTACTTTGAACAAGAGGTCTGAAAAAAAAATTATTATCTGATACGACTTATCAAATAATTTCCTATATTTGCATTCGCAATTCAACCTCACAACCTCACAACCTCACAACCTCACAACCTCATAACCTCATAACCTCACAACCTCATAACCTCATAACCTCAAAACCTCAAAATATGAAAATAGGAGTTGATTTAGGCGGAACGAATGTTCGCGTCGGATTAGTAGATAAAGACAGACTTGTCAGAAAAGAGACGGCACACTGTCCCAGGGGTACAGAACAAGAAGTGACAGACCAGATTCTCACCCTCATTGATAGATTGATGACAGACGAGGTGACTTCCATCGGCATTGGTGTGCCATCGGTAGTGGACCGTGAGAATGGTATCGTCTATCATGTGGCAAATATTCCATCGTGGGAAGAGGTGCATCTAAGGGAAATTATGGAAAACGCCTTTCATAAGCCAATATATCTCAACAATGATGCCAACTGTTTTGCATGGGGGGTACACCTATTCGGAGAGGGACAAAACTTCAAAGACATGGTGGGCCTTACAGTAGGCACTGGCATTGGTTCGGGGCTGATAATTAATGGTCGGCTCTATAATGGCCACAACACGGGAGCTGGTGAGATTGGCTCGCTGCCGTTTAAGGAGAAAGACTATGAGTATTACTGTGCCAGCAGGTTTTTTCATGATTTCCATACCACTGGAAAGGAATTAGCAGAGGAGGCAAGGGCAGGTAATTTAAATGCACTCGATACTTGGCGGATCTTCGGCGATTATATCGGCTCATTAATCGAGGCAGTCATCTATGCATACGACCCAGAGGCAATTATCTTTGGAGGTGGTATCACTGATGCCTACGATTTCTTCAAGGATGCCATGATGGAGCGTCTCCGTGAGTTCCCCTATCCAGAGTCGGTGGCAAGGTTGCATATCGCACCATCGCATTTAGAAAATGCAGCATTGCTTGGAGCTGCCATGCTGGAGGAATAGGTAAGAGAAAATTAAGAGGTAAGGGGTGAGAGGTAAGGGGTGAGAGGTAAGAGGTGAGAGATTACCTCGACTTCTCTTGTCCATTCTCCTCATATCATCCCAATCTATCTCAATCTATCCCAATAAATCCCCCTAAAAAACATGAAAAATATCTTTAGATACTTCACCGTCTTATTATTTAGCCTCAGTGCGCAAATAGGTGTCGCTCAGACTATCGATCTTGATGAGGGATGGGAGTGCCAGTCATCGGCAGTCGTTTCTTTAGATGGGGTTGCTCTATCACAGGGGCAGACCTCCTCTGCTTCCTGGTATCCTACCCGTGTTCCTACGACAGTGATGGGGGCACTTGTGCGTAATGGGGAGTATCCGAAAATACTGGAGCGTGACAACTATCGTCGGTATGACAATCATCGATTTATGGTGCCATGGTTTTTCAGGAAATCTTTCCGGTTGGAGAATTTCAATAGTCAGGAGCATGTGAGACTGTTGTTTGAGGGAATAGACTATCGTGCCGATGTGTTCCTGAACGGGCGACAAGTGGCCTCATGCGATACTGTGGCTGGTCCCTTTCGCACCTTTGCCATAGATGTCACAGGCATCGCTCAGGAACAGAATACATTAGTGGTGAAAACCTATAGGTGTCAGCCAGGTGAGTATAATATCGGTTTTGTAGATTGGAATCCTCGGCCGTTAGATGAGAGTATGGGCATCGTGCGACCTGTCAAGGTGCAACGCTCTGGGGCTGTTGTTATAGAGTCGCCAAGGGTTCGCACACAGGTCAATCTAACCACCATGAAAGAGGCATGGGTAGAGGTGGAGGCTACATTGCGAAACCTCAGCGACCATGAGGTCACTGGGCAACTGTCATGCTCCTTTGAATGTATGGGAAACACCGTACCCGTTACACTACAAGCTGGCCAGACTAAGACTTTGACGTTCAATGCGCAGAACTACCCAGCTTTGCACGTGATGTTTCCGCGTCTATGGTGGTGTTATACGATGGGAAAGCCAGAGATGTACTCTTTGCAGCTGCAGTTCAAACAAGATAATAAGACGACAGTTAGTGATAACAAGGTTGTACGATTCGGTATCCGCGAGGTGGGAAGTTATATCACCTCAGAAGGGTATCGGGCATTTACACTCAACGGAAAGCGAATCCAACTGTTAGGAGCTGGCTGGACCGACGATATATTCCTTCGTGACGATGCTGAAAGCTATGACCGACAATTGGAACTGGTTAAACAGATGAATCTCAACACAGTGCGACTGGAGGGATTTTGGGGTACGTCACAGGCTCTCTATGACCTTTGCGATGAGAAAGGCATCTTGTTGCTGGCAGGTTGGAGTTGTTTCTGGGAATGGGAAGATTACCTCGGAAAACCCTGCGACGAACTCTATGGCGGCATTCTCACTGATGAGGATGTGAAAATCATTGCTCAGGAATATGATGACCAACTGCGTTACCTACGCAATCACCCCTCTATCATCGCATGGTTTGTGGGAAGCGATAAGTTGCCAGTGCCACAACTTGAACATCATTATGCGTGGGCACAGAAAAAC
This sequence comes from uncultured Prevotellaceae bacterium, assembly GCA_900315075.1. Taxonomy (GTDB): domain Bacteria; phylum Bacteroidota; class Bacteroidia; order Bacteroidales; family Bacteroidaceae; genus Prevotella. The sequence goes on from OMXV01000006.1 coordinate 83,649, forward strand.
ATTGACGATAGACCTTATATCATTTCGGCAAAACAGATGGAGAGCGACTTCTCGGGGGCTTCGGGCACCAAAATGGCTGGTCCGTATGACTATGTCGCTCCCGCATATTGGTACAGGGAGGAGGCACCCGGTGGGGCTTTGGGGTTCAACACTGAGACGGGAATCGGTGCTCAGTTGCCTGTGAAGGAATCTCTTCGTCAAATGCTCGGCGACAAGTTGTGGCCGCTTGACTCGGTGTGGGATTATCATTGTACCTCGGCTGCTGAGGCTTTCAATTCTTTAAAAATCCTGAAAGAGACTGTAGATGGCAGATATGGACAGGCAAAAAACCTCGATGACTTCTTGCGTAAGGCCAATATGGTGAACTACGATGGTACAAAGGCGATGTTTGAGGCTTTCAGATACAATAGTCCAAAAGCCACAGCACTCGTGCAGTGGATGCTCAATAGTGCCCGGCCGAGCCTATATTGGCAACTTTATGATTACTATCTCAGACCCAATGCGGCGTTTTATGCTGTCAGGAAAGCATGTAATCCCATCCAGCTGATTTACAATCATCATCAGCATGACATACGGGTGGTGAACAGCCACCCCTATACAGTGGATGTCACTGTGGAGCAAAAACTATATGGAGTGAACGGCAACTTGATCAACAATGAAAAGAAAGAGGTAACCATTCCTCCCTTGTCGTCCGTTCCAGCCTTCGACCCAGTGTCGCTTGGAACAGAGGAGAATGGCTACCTCTTCCTTACCTGTGAGGCGGATGGGAAATTGGTAGCAGAAAATGAGTATGCTCTTGCCCGAACAGAGGATGTGCATGATTGGGAAAAAACAGACTGGACACGAACGCCGATACTGAAATTTGCCAACTACAAGGCCATCGGAAACCAAGTGCAGCCCCAATGCCAAATTAGTATTGACAGTAGCGACGGAGAACGGGTGTCCCTAATCGTCAGCAATCCTACCGACCGAGTGGCATATATGCAACGCGTCGTGCTCACCGATAAAAAAGGAAATCCTATCGATGGTGTCACCTATAGTGACAATTATATTTCCATTCCGCCCCATGGCACCAAATACATCACTTGTGTGTTACCACGGGAAATGAAGTTTAAGGTTAAAATTACTGGAAACTTCTGATTCTTACATCAATGCCTGTGCCCTCGAGCGCTTTTGTCATGGCATCTATGGCAGTGTTGCCGAAATGGTATGGGAAGAGCACCTTGGGTTTTACCATATCGGCAGCGTGACGCAGTTGTTGGGGCGTCATTGTGTAAGGTTGGTTGCAGGGTAGGAATGCCACGTCAATGTCTTTAATCTCATTCATCTCGTCGATGTCCTCTGTGTCGCCGGCGATATATACGCGCAGACCGTCAGCCTCAAGGATGAAACCATTGTCGCGTCCTTTGGGATGGAATTGTGTATGTCCCTCGGTAGTGTTGTAGGCGGGCACGGTATAAAGAACAAGGTCGTCGGCCAGTTGCAGGGTTTCGAAATTGCGCATAACGATACCCTCGCCGAGAATATTGGCACTGTTGGCATTGGTGACAATCTTGGTGCCTTCTTTCTTCAGGTCGGCCACAGCCTGGGCATCCAAATGGTCGTAGTGCTCATGGGTGATAAGGATGTAGTCAGCCTTAGCCATCTTTGTATAGTCGGTCACAGGTTGGGCTCCCTTAATCACTGGGTCAACTTGGATAATTCTTCCATCGAAGACAATCTCCATACTTGCATGTTTGATGGGGTTCACTTGTAGTGTCTTCCCCGATTTGGTGGTAAATGTGTCCATTTTGTCAGATTTTGGGTTTTGTACTTTGTCAGAACTTGCATTTTGTGCTTTCGTGCATGATGCTGCCATTAGGGCAACACAGGTTAGGAAATAGATAATTCGCTTCATAATTATAGAGGTTAGACTTCAATTTTCCTTCATGTGTTGGTCGAGGTTTCCTCGCCAAAGGTAGTGATTGGTCTCACGGATAAGCACCTTGCTCAGCAAAAGCAGGGCGATGAGGTTGGGGATAGCCATTAGTGCGTTGAAACAGTCGGCGAGGTTCCAGACGATGTTTAGCCCGATTACGCTGCCGCCAAAAACAGCAATGATGTAGAGAATGCGATACAGTAGTGTCCACTTCTTGTTGCTTAGGTATTCCACTGCTCGCTCTCCGTAGTAACTCCATCCGAGTATGGTGCTGAAGGCAAATGTGAATTGTCCAACGTTGAGTAGTGTGCTACCTACATAAGGGATTTTAGAGAAAGCACCTTTTGTCAGGGTGGCGCCATCAGAGAAACTGATGTCTGGGTGGGCAAGCGTACTGCTAACAATCACGATGCCAGTGAGGGCACAGATGACCACAGTATCCCAGAAAGTGCCAGAACTGGACACCAATGCCTGGCGCACTGGATTGCGTGTCTGTGCAGCAGCGGCAACAATAGGTGCCGAACCCATACCAGACTCATTCGAGAACAATCCGCGTGCTATACCATACCGTGCGGCAATCATAAATGTACCGCCGACAAAACCACCACCAGCGGCGGCTGGGTTGAAGGCGGATTCTAAAATCAGTTGGATGGCAGGCAAGATATAGGAACCGTTCATAAATAGAATGTAGATACATCCCACTACATAGAATATCGCCATAAAGGGCACAAGGCCGCTGCACACACGGGCAATGCTCTTTACACCACCAATGATGACGGCGGCTGTCAAAAGACATACCACACCACCTACGATATAGGGGGAGATGCTGAATGTCTCGTAGGTCAGCGTTGAGATGGCATTTGCCTGTACCGTACAGCCGATGCCGAAGGAAGCAAGGGCACAGAACAAGGCAAACAGTATGCCGAGCCATTTCATGCCAAGGCCACGCTCTAAAGCATACATCGGACCTCCAATCATTTTGCCGTCGGAGGTCTTCACACGGTATTTGATGGCAAGCAGTCCCTCGGCATATTTCGTTGAGATGCCAAAAACACCTGTCAACCAGCACCAGAACACGGCACCCGGACCGCCAAGCGCTATCGCCGTTCCTACACCCACGATGTTGCCAGTACCGATAGTGGCAGCAAGTGCTGTAGCCAGTGCCCCAAACTGCGATACGTCGCCTTTGGAGCCTTTGTCGCGTGTTACCGAGAGTTTGATGGCCTTGAAAATCTTGCGCTGAGGGAATTTCAGGATGATAGTAAGATAGATATGGGTTCCTAAGAGCAGGATGATCATAGGCCATCCCCATAGCACATCATTGATGTTGCTAATGACTTGATTGATATCGAAATTTGCAAATAATAGGTTAAATGACTCCATTATAATAATTTAGAAGTGTATTTCCACATGCCCAAAGCCTAAGGAGCGGAATAATGTGGTGAACTGGTCGATGGCATTCTCTTGTGCCATCTTGATGTTGGTTTTTGTCATGCCTCGGGTAAGCATCTTGCGGCGGGCCTGATGGTAGAGGGCGTCGCGTGAAGCCTGATTCCATGAACCTATCTCGAAGAATGCTTTTGTCTTGGCTTCGTCAATGAAATTGTTGTCGAGCAATTCCACGGGAGGTAAAGTCACTTGTACAGTGTCGCCCTGTGTCTGTATCCAGTCTTTCTTGGCTTTCTGAAGGTCCACACCTAAGCGCATCCGACCATAGTAGATACGCACCAACTTATTGTCGCTGCCAAAATGGCGATAGGCTATCGTGTCGGCAATCTCCTCCATATCGATGGTAAGAAACTCCCATTGTCCGATGTCTATCATCGATACAATCTGGGTGGGGGAGTATGATATGGAGTCATTATCCACACCCACTTCAAGGTGACTATTCGAAAGTTTCCATGTCAGCAATATCACCATTGCTACAATCGCTATGATGGTGATAAACGACAAGACGCGCTTGGCAACTTCGTTGGTGATGCTTGCTTTTTTCATGGCTAATTCTCGGGACTGATGACATTCAATTTCTGCGAATCAAATTCTTTGCGGAACGTAATCACGATATCCTGCTCGTTGTAGCCCAACTTTGTCAGCATAGGAACAAGGATGCGTGTGGCACTAAGTTTTGTGCGTACGGCAATGTCGAGCAAGGGAATGGTCTTGATAATCTCTTCACGACCTTCCTGTTCATAGTGGGCTAACTCTTCATCGGTAAAATTGCTGCGGAAAAATGATACGTGTTCACTCACGCTGCTGCGGTCCACCTTTGTACTCGACAGCTCGACAACTGGGTCGGGGAGGATAATCTCTATCTGGTGACCGTTCCTGATAATATTATTAGGTCCAAATAGGCTGAAGTCGATGTAGCCCTTCACGGTGGCATCGATGGGAATGGCTATATTGCGGTCACCGGCTGGAATCGGTACGTTGATCCTGCGCCCAAAAATAGTGCCTTGAGCACGTATGTTATCTTTATGTGTGATAATCTTGCGAATATGGTATTCGCTGGTATGCAACTTTGAGCACTTCTGGATGTCGTTGATAAGTAGGCGCACACTATCTACACGCTCCTTGGCAGTACGCTGCTGAGGAGAACCTCCTTCGCATGACAAGAACATAGGAAGAATGACGAGGATGTAAATAAACTTGCGCATACAAAGAAAAATATACTGCAAAGATAGTGTTTTTTCCAAAAATCTCGTAATTTTGCACCTGAAAATAATATACATGATGAAAAAAATCACATTTTTCCTTGGCTTCCTTTGTTTTATCGCTTTTTTTTCTGCATGCAACAAAGAGGAAAAGTCTGTTAACCGAAGAAATATCCTTGTGCCACCAGCTAAGGATACCGTACCCGACACACTCATACATGAGTTGGAGGGATTTGTGGTTAGTGATACTGTACCATGGGTTGGGAGCACCTATAAGGTCAGATGTCAGAGATATACCAATGACAGCTTGTCGTATGTTAAGACGGAAAATGATAAGATGTTTCGCGACAATCTCATCAAGGTCACTATAACTCGTTCCGACAATAGCGTCTTTTTCGATAAAGTCTTTAAGAAAAACATGTTTGAACAATATTTCAGCCAGGATTTTTCCAAGAAAAATGTTCTACTTGGAATGGTTCTTGAGAAGGAAAAAACAGATAGTGACAATCTTTATTTCCATGCCTCAGTGGGAAATCCCATCGAGATGATGGATGAATTTATGATGTTTGAAGTTGTCGTATCGAGAATGGGCGATGTCTCCATCAGTAAAATGGAACTCGATGAGGACAAACCGGAGGAAAACTCCTAACTGCCAACTTTTAACTCCTAACTTCTAACTCCTAACTCCTAACTCTTAACTCCTAACTATCTAACTCCTCTCCCTCTTATTATCACATAAATAATTACGGGGGCACCGATGAGTGGTGTCACGGCATTGAGCGGGATGATACCATTCTCACCGGGGGCATGGCAGAGATAATTGCATACCAATGCCACAGCGGCACCAGTGAGGATGGTGCCTGGCAGAAGTACACGGTGATTTTCTGTTCCTAAAATCAGACGTGCAATATGGGGCACGGCAAGGCCGATAAACGACACGGGACCACAGAATGCTGTGGTGACGGCTGTCAGCAATCCTGTGACTATCAGCAGCCAATTTCTCACCCTTATGGTACGGATACCTAAGTTCTCGGCATATTCCTCTCCCAAGAGAAGCGCGTTGAGGGGTTTGATGAGCAGTAGCGAGGCAAAGAGGCCAACCAATGTCACGGAGGCAAAAATGGGCATCTGTCCCATGGTGACAGCACCAAAGTTTCCCATTCCCCAGATAGCGAATGATTTCACACCCTCTTCGGTGGCAAAGAAATTCAGCAGTGTGATGACCGACGACGACATAAAACCAATCATCACACCGGCGATGAGCAGCATCACATTGTTGCGAACAAGGGTGGAGAGAAAGAAGATAATCAGCGTGACAAACATGGCGCCGGCAAAAGCTCCGAGGAGAATGGCTGCGAAGCCCGTGGCCTCAATGCCGACGGCAGCCACCGAACCGCCCATCATCAGCATCACCAAGGCAACGCCTAATCCTGCACCACTGCTGATACCGAAAATCGAAGGACCCGCAAGTGGATTCTTAAAAGCTGTCTGTAGCATCAGACCGCTTACAGCCAAGGCTCCACCGCAGAGGGTGGCGGTAATGGTTTCGGGCAGACGGGTTTCGAGTACAATATACTGCCATGTGGGTTTTGATGCATCGCTACCCGTAAGGATTCTTACTACTTCGTCATAGGGGATGTGAATGGAACCAGTGAGTAGGTTGAGGGCAAATAGCACCACAATCGCCAACGTCATCAGCAGGCAAAAGACAAATCCTTTGTTCTTATTCCTCGACTTTTCCATACCTTACTTTTTTCGAATCATCGAATGATAGATTTTATTATTTGTTTAGTCTCACATTCTCAAATTCTTCAATAGGTTCTCCTCTTTTAATACATTCAGGTACCTCCACATAATATTTTGGTTCACCAAGTCCTATTTCGGGATGTAATAGTATGATGTACTCGCGCAGCAAGTAGTCGGGGTGGAATGACACTTCCTCGAAATATGGTTTACTCTGTGTATCTACACACCATACATTATTGGTTTTGAGAGCGTGCATCTCCTTATATCCGGCATATTCTGATACCAGTTCATACGAGGAAGGTACAGGCGAGCTGTTGAAAATCCACAGGTCGGCATCACCGGCTCGGTCGAGCACGGTTTCAAAGGTCAAAGCTAAGCTGCCGCTATGTGTGTCGTCGGCCCAGGCATAGCTGCCGTGGGCATCGGCAATCAGTTGACCAACAGTACTTCGGCCGCCAGCAACATACCAGGTAGAGCCTGTCAGCTTTTCGGTGATAATTGAGGGGCAGCTCTTCGCCTTGGCTGCCTCAGTTTTCAATGCCTGATATGAGGAATCTACAACCGCAAACAATGAGTCGGCTTCATGCTCCTTGCCAAAGAGCATCCCATAGAAGCGCATCCATTCAGCACGTCCCAAAGCTGATTTTTCCATGTAGTCGGCACATTCCACATAGGGGATGCCGATGGTCTCCAGCCGCCCATAGCCGCCAGAGTTCTCGAAGGGCGACAACATGATGATGTCGGGCTCGATGTCGATAATCTTTTCTATCAAGGGACTCATAGCGTCACCACAGTCGACTATCTTGCCCGTATTGACACCCTCGTGCACCCAGGGTAGCAACATGTATTTTAAGTCGGCCACACCAGCCACGCTTTGCTCTGCATGAAGCCATTCCAACAGTTTAGTGTGGGCGCTGGTGAACATGACGCTCCGGCTGACGGGGGTTCGGATGACGGTCACGTCGGATGTGTGTTCAGGCACCACGCTATCCTTATCCACCAAAAGGTATTTGTGGAGCGTGGAACCCTCCTTCCAGGGATTGTAGATGGTCACGGTGGCAGCACCACCTTCATGTTTCACAATTTGGATAAGAGTGGCGTATTTCATCTGTAACGTATCGCCTGCCATGTCTTCCACCGATTGGCTGCTTTTGCGGCAGGAGATGGTCGTTGAAAAAATCAGTACTGCGATGACTATTGGGATGATAATTGTTTTTTTCATTGTTTTTATAAGGACTGGTGTTCTTGTGAACTCAATTATTCCACTGCAAAAGTACTCAAAAAAGTGACATGATAAGCCTTTTTTCATGAATTTTTGCTATTTTTGCAGCCGATACAGGTTGATTAGAAATATAGTCTCAACAAAGTGGATATTACTAAAAAAAGAAAACTAATCAAAGGGGTGAAGTTGACTTCCATACCCATTGCCGTCTGCCTTTTGGGTACGGTTACTGCAAATATTGTAGTCAATTCTTTCGCAAAAGGAAAGATTTTTGACAACGTTGCCGATGTGCCACATCGCAATGTGGCATTATTACTCGGTACTGCCCCAATCACTCAGAGTGGCAATCCCAGTTCGTACTATGTGAATCGCATCGAGGCGGCAGCACAATTATATCATGCTGGGAAATACGACCACATCATTGTAAGCGGAGGGGTTTACGATGAGTGTAATGAGCCTGAATCTATGAGAAATGACTTGATTCAACGAGGTGTTCCCAATAGTGTCATCATACTTGATTATGAGGGTGATCGCACCATCTATTCCATCGAAAGAGCTAAAAATGTCTTTCATGCCGACTCCATCATTATCATCTCTCAGGAGTTTCACAACAAGCGTGCCATTTACCAGGCTCGGCATTATGACTTAGATGCTGTGGCTTTTAATGCTGCTGACTCTCCCTATAGTTCATCGAGATGGAAAAACCATCTGCGCGAATATTTAGCGCGTATCAAAGCGGTTTTAGAAGTTGGCTTTTAGCTTTTAGTTGTTATAATCGATATAACGTAATGTCGATATGTCGATATATCGAAATCTCTAATCTCAATCAATGCCAATGGGCGGTTCCTGCGTGATAAATTCAAGTCAAAAAAATAGATGTGTCAAAAAATGGTGAATGTGTTCAAAACCATTCATGCTCAATCTTTCTTTCGGACATGTGGAGATACTCCTCACAATCCTTTTTCATGGAGCCATTCTTCAATACTTGTTTTGAATTGGTCATCGGACATCGTGAAAACATGCCCAAAGGCTCCCACACTCACAATTTTACCATTGGGTAGGCGACCGATACTGACAACACCATAGTTGCTCACATCGATGCTAAGGTCGATACCTATTAATTGTGCAATATTGTTGAGAAGGCCATCAGGACTGGTGGCGCTCTTAACTATTATTTTGATGGCTGGACCCAATTTATTGATAACAGGCACATCGATGTTCTCAATGTTATTACCAAATGCTGTGGCAAAAGCCTCTTGATGCTTATCCTCTTTGGGGCATGTGACAAACATTGCAACCAACAATAGAAGTAAAAATACCCATGGCCAAATTCTTCTTTTCTTCATAATACCATCATTTTATTGTTTCGACATTTTTTATATTACATTCATGCTGGCCACAAAGGTAATCTTTTTTGTTTGAAATGAGGCCTATAGGCATAATAAACTTTGAAAATAAACTGGGGTTTTCACACTGTTTTGCAATTACTAACAGTGGTCATTATTATGCCCAGTGTTATTTCAATAAATAGGTAGTCATAATTAGATGATAGTATTTTATGATTACTTACTTATCTTTTTCAATTCAGTCTGATGCTCTTTGACCGCATTCTCGCCCTCTTGAATCATGTATTCGCAACGATTGAAATCAGAGATATCGCAGCCATCTAAATTCACATGGATGTAGATAAGCGAGTTGTCAGTCTCAGCCTCTTTTATAAAACCATGTCGCAATTCTTCGTCAGGACGACTATCGACCCAATTCATAATAGGAGCTATATATGGTATCTTATGGAGTAGCATCGGAAGTAATTCGAGTATAGATAAATTAGTTACAGATGATACTATCGATATTAATTCATCAACAGGCACTTCATTGTTTAAAATATTACTGTCGTTTTCTACGTCGATGGCTATAATAAAGTCGGGTTTTGGCGACATTTCTCTCACCACATCTATAGGCAAGTTGTTAACTATCCCACCATCATATAAAGCCATCCCCTCATGATACCACGGCGTTGCGTAAATTGGATGCGACATTGACGCTGTCACAGCATTGGCCACAACACCTTTATTAAATATATAAAGAGAATCATCGTATTCGCTTACCCAAGTGGCTGTGCAACAGAAAGGTATTTTTAGCTTTTCAAATACACGACAGTTTTTTTGTTCCATTTTTGAGTAGAGTGAGTCGCGAAAATACGGACGGCGAATCAGCCCTGACCAGTGGTATGAATTCTCACTGTTGTCTGTGAATAACTTCCACTTGTTGATAGAATCTTTGTCAAATATTTTCATCCATTTTTCATGGAGCATAAAATCCTCAATTTCGTCAGGAGTATAGCCAGCTGCGTAAAGACTGCCAATAACTGCTCCCATACTGCTGCCTGCGATGCAGTCGATTTTGATACCCATTTTTTCAAGTTCTCTCAAAACGCCAATTTGGGTTGAACATTTTGCACCTCCACCACCTAATACTAAACCTATTTTAGGTCGATTCGGGTCTTCTTCTCCTTCTTTGATATCTTTTTTGTTACAAGATAAAAGAGTCAGCATGATAAGCAATGCCGACAACATATTTGAATTGAATGTGAATGAGCGAAACTTCATAGTTTAATCCTCTTTATAATTGATGGTTTGTGTGGTGTCATCCCAATACTTTTCACCTTTCTTTTCAAAAGTTATTCTATATTCGTCTCGGGCAATTCGTGTAATGGTGGCTTTGTATTCTGTTTCCTCTGTCTTTTCTCCAGATTTCTTTTTATAGTAAGTTAATGGTCCTGTTGCAAATACAGTACTGTCGTCTTCTATTGAAAAATCTTCTACAAACAAACTCTTGAATCGTTTTTCAAACTTAGCTTCATAATATACTTTGCAGAATTGATTAAGCAAACCATCGTATAAATTGCTGTCCGTAGGCATTGGACCTAAATCTTTGTGAGAATCAGAGTTGTTTGTTTCCTCTTCATTCGTAAAATATTTTGAGGGGTCATAAGTAAAACCACTCTTCTTTCCGCATGAGACAATCAAAAAGATTGTTGACATCAAAAGTAATAATTTGGTTCTCATATATCTCTTATTATTCATATTGATTTATGATGCAAAAATAAATAAAATCCACGAATTATAAGCCAGTTTAATAAAGAATTCAGTTTTCCATAGGATAAAAATGTAAAAGTCAATTCAAAGAGTTTGATATATCTAATCAGAACCCCAATGATATGTGTACTCACTAAAAAGTGTTAAGAATGAAGAATTAATAATACATTTTTTTCCTGTCGGAGTTTTTATAAGTATTTTTGCACGAAATATGATTTTATACATAATAATTCAATATCTTTTATTTATACATTATGCTAATTTCAACAACACCCACCATTGAAGGTTATCCCATCAAACAATATCTTGGGATTGTGACAGGAGAGACAATTATCGGTGCCAATGCCATCAAGGATATTAAGGCGGCGTTTACTGACTTTTTCGGAGGCAGAAGCAGCGCATATGAGCGCACGATACAAGAGGCTAAGCAGACAGCATTGAATGAAATGAGCCAGCAGGCAGCTCAAATGGGTGCCAATGCTATTGTTGGGGTGGATCTCGACTACGAGACCATCGGTAGTTCCAACTCTATGCTCATGGTGGCATGTAGCGGTACGGCCGTCATCGTTTAAACGCAGATGCCAATTTGTAAACGATACAAAAAATAATAAAAAATTGCAAATTTTTTGACCTCTGTCCTACAAAATCCCTAATTTTGTAGTCGATTATATTTTTGCCTATATTGGATGTCTTAAGATTTAGGAGAATTATAGGTATGTGTTTGAACTCTTGTAGCTCCTGAATTCTTGAACTCCCTAATTAATTAAGAACATGAAAAGGAATACATTTTTTAAATCTGCTACAGCACTGATTTTTGGCGTCTTGATGAAGAGCGCTATGCCTGGCGATGAGCCACTCACACGCAATGGTAAACAGTATATCATTAATACTACTACCATCTCTAAGAGTGTGAAAGGGTATTTGGGAAATACACCCTTGAAAATTTATATCACCAATAATAAAATTGATAAAATCGAGGCACTTCCCAACAAGGAAACTCCAAAGTATTTTCTGAAGGTGAAAAACCAAATGCTGGATAAGTGGAATGGAATGACCGTGACCAAAGCCCTCACAGCAGATGTTGATGGGGTAACAGGCGCTACCTTCTCATCCGACGCCGTGAAGAAAAACGTAAAATTGGGTTTGGAATATTATAAGGCACATAAGTAAGGTTTTGAGGTTATATTATCTATTTTCCTCATATACCATAATATATTAAGAGGCACAGAGATTTATAATTTCTGTGCCTCTATTTTTTATCTATTGAAGAAAGGTTATCGTTACTTTCCCTTCTCAAACTTATATTCCTTGTATCTGTCTTTGGGGAATTCAAAGATGTGGTCGCTGATGCCGCCGCTACGAAAATTGGTGATTTTGACAGTGGTCCAGAACCATAGCACTTTGATTTTCAGACTTTTCGGTGCGTATGTGTCCTTTTCAATAATGGCTTTTAAATGTTTGATGCCTTTGACATCCTTTTTTGCATTCAAGGTTATAACATAGTAGTATTGAGGACTCTTGTCGATAGAATAGGTGTAGTCCTCAAGATTGAAGGTGAATTTGCTCATGTATTTGTCGCTGCGAGGTGCATTGGCATCGTATTCGGTCACAGTCTTCTTTTTCATATCCACCCAGTAGTCTGTAACACCATTGTTCCAACTCAGATAGCGGGCTTCTTGAAAACGACTTTTCTTACCTTTAATCCAGATAGTGCCATTGGTTTTCAAAATGCCAACAATGTTGACGTCATAGTGCAGTGTGCTGCCCTGTGGGCCATACACCTTATTATATACAATATCGAATACCCGCCGGGCCTCTTTTTGATTCTCGGCAGACTGCGACCAAGCAGCAAAAGGAAGGAAATAAAATAGACATAGCAACGTTACAAAATGTGTAACAGCAGGTTTGCGAATTGTCTTTTTGTTCATCTTTTTATCGGGTCTTAATAATGTTTAGAATATCATTGATGGTGCCGTCAAACGGTCCGTTGTGTTCTAATTTCAATGTACACATCGCTGCAGCAAAACGCCCACATTCATCGTAGGGACGCCCCTGCGCACGGCAGTAGAGATAACCGGCAGAGTAAGTGTCGCCACAACCCGTGGCATCGATGGTTTCGCGGGGAGGATAGGCTGGAATCTCATAAAACTTCCCCTCAGCATAGATTAGCGAACCATAGCTGCCCAAAGTGATGACCACTTCACGGACACCCCATGAGGCTATCTTTTTGGCCACCTCTCGCGGCGACTTCAGACCTGTCACCACCTCCATCTCATGCTCATTCAGCTTTAGGATGTCGGTGTGGTTCAGCACCTCGTATTTGTCATGCCAATCTACTGCATAGACATGTTTGTCGCGAACCTCACGTAAGAATCCCTGCACGTCTATCGAGACCATTCCACGGTGGGCGGCTTCCTTGATAAGATCGACAGAGAAATCATCGGCAAGCAAAGAACCGAAATGGTAAATGCGTGCATTGATGTGTTTCAGGTGCTCAATTGTGAATGGATCAGATTTTGAGAGCACACGTTGTGTGCGGTTGTTTTGGTTTTCACCATATTTGTTTTCAAAAAACACCGTCTCGCGGCTTTTATGACATACAACGTCGATGCCGGCGGCACGCATGTCGTCAACCACTGCCATATCCTTCTCTGCCATCGAGGTCACCAGTTTATACGATACTTTTGAGGGTAGATGGCTGATACCATAGGAAAAGTAGAAAGAAGTGCCCCCATTCATATACACCTCGTTGAAAGGGGTGATGATTTTGTCGAGGGTAATATGGCCGATGCAGCAGATGTCTGTCTTGTCGAAATGATGCATGATATCTCTTATAGACTCACTTTAATGGTTGAAAAGTTTGCAAAATTACAAAATCACTTTCGCATAGGCAAATTTTAATTCATTTTTGTCCATTTTATGCGAAAAATGGAGTATCTTTGCAATGTATAAAGACTAAGTGCCAAATAATGTCAAATTAATCAATCTCATGCCTCCCGATCAATATGCCTCGCTGCTTGAAGACCACGGTATCAAGCCTACTGCCAATCGTATCGTCATAGCTAAAGCCTTGGCAACCATCGACCATCCTATGTCGCTCAGCGAGTTAGAGTATTTAATCCTAACCATCGACAAATCTGGGATATTCCGCACACTCACGTTGTTCCGCGAATGTGGACTGGTGCATGCCATCGACGATGGGGAAGGGACAAAATATGAACTTTGCCGTAGCCATCACGATACACATGATGACGACACACACGTGCATTTCCATTGCGAATGTTGCCATACTACTTTCTGTTTAGACGATATCCCTATTCCCGAGGTGTCTCTTCCAGAAGGCTATTTGCCACAAACCACCAACTACATCGTTAAGGGGCTATGCCCAAAGTGTGCTGTGCGAGATTAGGTTTCAATTTTCAATCTTCAATTTTCAATCTTCAATCTTCAATATTCATACATCGCCAATGTTAAGAAAAATTAGAATTACACTCGCAGTGATATTCTTCATCGGTATCACACTCTTGTTTCTGGATTTCACAGGTACATTGCATCATTGGTTGGGATGGATGGCAAAGGTACAATTCCTTCCTGCCGTTCTTGCACTCAACGTGGTTGTCATTTTAGCCTTGGTCATCCTTACCCTGTTTTTCGGGAGAATTTACTGTTCGGTTATCTGCCCATTAGGAGTAATGCAGGACATTTTGGCAAGGCTAAGGAGAAAGAAAAACAAGTACTCCTACTCTAAGCCTATTTCTTGGCTCAGATACATCATGCTTGGTGTGATGGTGCTTGCTATCATTTTGGGGATAGCCTCCATTGTGCAGTTGTTGGCACCCTATAGCAGTTTTGGTAGAATAGCTCAGTCGCTATTGCAGCTCATCTGGATGTGGGGTAACAACCTGCTTGCAGGGATTGCCGAGAGGTCTGACAGTTATACCTTCTACACTGTTGATGTGTGGCTCAAAAGCCTTCCAGTGCTGATTATCGCCATAGCCACTTTGCTTATAGTTGGTGGACTGGCTATCAAAAACGGGCGTACCTATTGCAACACTATCTGTCCGGTGGGTACAGTTCTCGGATTTCTTGCTCGCTTCTCATTCTTCAAAGTGAGATTTGTCACCGACAAATGCAAAAACTGCTCGGCTTGTTCAAAGAATTGCAAGGCCTCCTGTATTGATTACAAGACTCACTCTGTGGATTATAGCCGTTGTGTGGCTTGTGGAAATTGTATCTCAAAATGTAAGTTCGGGGCTTTGGTCTATGCACATAGTGTATCCCCAGCATCAGGCCAGGTCGCAAATAATTCACGTGTAGAGGAAACCCAGATAGATAATGGAGGTGGCAAAACTACGACAGACAAGCCTGACAAGGGCCGCCGAACTTTCCTCTTAGCCACCGCATTGGTGACCACAGCGGTAATCGCTCAGGAGAAGAAGAAAGTGGATGGTGGATTGGCAAAGATAGAGGAGAAGAAGATGCCTGCACGCAAGACCCCAATCACACCGCCTGGTTCGTTGAGTGCCGCCAATATGGCTAAAAGATGCACAGGCTGCCAGTTGTGTGTGTCCGACTGCCCCAATGGTGTGCTCAGACCGTCTACCAGTTTGATAAGTATTATGCAGCCAGTGATGTCGTACGAGAGAGGATATTGCCGACCTGAATGCACAAGGTGTTCAGAAGTCTGTCCCACAGGTGCCATCAAGCCTATCACACGAGAGGAGAAAGCTGAGACACGTATCGGACAGGCCGTAGTTATTCAGGAAAACTGTCTGATGGTGGAAAAAGGTGTGGATTGTGGCAATTGTGCAAGGCATTGTCCAGCTGGTGCCATCGAATTAGTGCAAATCGATGAGAGTGATGAAAATTCTCCTTTCGTACCTTCAGTGGATGCAGACCGCTGCATCGGCTGTGGTGCTTGTGAACACCTCTGCCCTGTGCGTCCCTTCTCCGCCATTTATGTTGAAGGACGCGAAGTGCATAGCGTGAGAGGTGAAAGGTAATCTTCAATATTTAATTTTCCATCTTCAATCTTCAATTTAGACTTATGTCCAAAAAAATATCACGCCGGTCGTTCCTCCGTATGTTGGGCGCTGGCTCTGTGGCCACTGCTGCCACACTCGTCGGATGTAAAAACAGTGCAAGTGGCTCTTCCGAAACCGATGAGTATCAAAACCAAGTTGAGCCACCGAAAGGCAAAATGACCTATCGCACCAATCCTAAAACCCAAGATAAAGTGTCAATATTGGGATATGGCATGATGCGACTGCCCACAATCAAAGAAGGAGAGCAAGAGAAAATTGACCAAGAACAAGTTAACAAGCTTGTGGATTATGCCTTTGAGCATGGTGTCAATTATTTTGACACCTCACCAGCATACTGCATGGGAGGGTCGGAGGCTGCCACAGGAATAGCGCTCCATCGCTATCCGCGTGAAAAGTATTATGTCGCTACAAAGTTGTCTAATTTCGACCCTGCCACTCACTCCCGTGAGGCCTCCATCGAAATGTACCACAATTCGATGAAATACCTTCAGGTGGATTATATTGACTACTATCTACTTCACGCTGTCGGTGGAGGGATGGAAGAACTCCACAAAAGATATATTGACAATGGAATGTTGGATTTCCTGTTGGAGGAGCGTAAGGCTGGGCGAATCCGAAATCTTGGCTTTTCATACCACGGTGGCCCAGAGGTTTTCGATTTCCTCCTTTCTGAAAATGATAAATACCATTGGGATTTCGTACAGATACAGTTGAATTATCTCGACTGGGACAATGCCAAAGAGTCCAGCCCAGGTAATACGGAGTCAAGTTATCTTTATGAGCAACTCCAGAACTTAGGTATTCCTGCTGTCATCATGGAACCACTGCTTGGCGGAAGGTTGGCCAAGATTCCAAAATATTTGGTAAAGGAAATGAAACAACATGACCCACAGAAGTCGGTTGCATCGTGGGCTTTCCGATATGCCGGATCGTTTGATGGCGTGCTCACGGTGCTCAGTGGTATGACCTATATGGAACACCTGAAAGACAATTTGCTGTCATACTGCCCATTGGTGCCGCTTACAGATGAGGATAAGGATTTCTTATATGGCATCGCTGCCAAGATGCTCGAAGTGAAAACTATTCCATGTAATGACTGCGACTATTGTATGCCATGTCCGTACGGTCTTGACATTCCAGCACACTTTGTGTATTACAACAAATGCTTGAATGATGGGACGATGCCTCAAGATCCCGATGACGAAAATTATGAGATGCATCGCAAGCATTTTCTCATTGGCCTCGACCGTGCCATACCAAAAGAGAGACAAGCCAATCATTGTATCATGTGTGGCGAATGTGTGCCCAAATGCCCACAAAGCATCAATATTCCACAAGAACTGGCTAAAATTGATGAGTTCGTGGAACAAATCAAGCAAAGTTAGAATTTCGAGTGAAAAAATAGCCTTTTTTCTTGCAATATTGGAAAAAAGGCTATATTTTTGCATAAAATATTCAATACTATGTCAACCTTGGGCCAAATGACACATGGCCTTTCACACAAATACTGAAACTATGAAAATACTTGCCATTAATCCGGGAATGATATCGACAAAGGTGGGCGTATTCCATGACGAGGAAATTGTCATGCACGCTTGTATTAATCATCCTTTTGAGGAACTGTGCCGTTATCCTTTTATCATGGATGAATTCGACTACAGAAAGGAGAAATTGCTTGAGGAACTGAAAAATCAGAACATTGAGATGGACTTCGATGTTGTTGTAGGCAGAGGCGGACTTGTCAAACCTATCGAGAGCGGAGTCTATGAACTGAATGAGAAGGTGATAGAAGACACTATGCACCCACGTCTGCATCATGCATGTAACCTCGGGTCGCTTATCGCACTGAGTATTGCTAAAGAGATACCGGGGTGTAAGGCCTTCACGGTTGATCCTGGTGTGGTGGATGAACTGGAGGATATAGCACGTATCTCAGGTATGCCGGAGATTCCTCACCAAACTATCTGGCATGCACTCAATCAGAGAGAAATTGCCAAAAGGTACTGTCGCGAGCATGGCGTGAAATACGAGGAGCAGGATCTCATCGTATGTCATCTGGGTAGTGGCATCTCCTTTGCCATGCATCACCATGGAAGAGCTATTGCATGTAGCGACGCTCTAAGTGGCGACGGACCTTTCAGTCCGTCGAGGGCTGGCACGTTGCCGTCAGTGCAACTCATCAAACTATGTTATAGCGGTCAATATACCGAGAAGGAAATGCTGCGTAAGGTGAATGGTCACAGTGGATTGACAGCACACTTAGGCACTAATGATGTACGTGAGGTGGTTCGCAGAATAGAGGAGGGTGACAAGCACGCTAAATTAGTACTCGATGCTATGATTTTATCTGTGGCTCGCTATTTGGGCTCTTTGGCACCTGTCACCGATGGACATGTTGATGCTGTGATTCTCACAGGGGCTATGTCGCAGAGTAAGTATGTAACCGACGGACTTATCAAACGACTCTCTTATCTTGCCAAGGTATATGTCTATCCAGGTGAAGATGAACTTACTGCTTTGGCGCACAATGCCTACCGAGCCATGACCGGGCAGCAGGAAATCAAGGAGTACAAATGAGGTCTTGAGGTTATTAGGTCGCGTTTTACAATAATATTTACTCTACAAAATAACGAAGAAGCCGCTCTAAGAGCGGCTTCTT
Organism: uncultured Prevotellaceae bacterium; assembly: GCA_900315075.1. Lineage (GTDB taxonomy): Bacteria > Bacteroidota > Bacteroidia > Bacteroidales > Bacteroidaceae > Prevotella. The sequence goes on from OMXV01000006.1 coordinate 101,988, forward strand.
CGGATTTATGAGTTTATGAGCTTTGGGGCGTTTAGGGATGGATTGGGACAGATTGGGATGGATTGGGATTGAGTAGAAGGAGTATTCTCTTACTTCTCACCCCTTACCTCTCACCCCTAAGTCACTCCTAACTTTAAAATACATGCAGTCCGAGGAACACCATCAGACCATTCATCAAAATCCAGAAGATGGCGAATGGCATGGTCTTGCGCATGATTTCACCGTCCTGACCCTCCATGTCGCAGGCTGCTGTGGCAATCGCAATACTCTGGGGTGACAAGAGCTTTCCACCCTCAGAACCCGCACAGTTGGCGGCGGCGAGCCAATTTGTTTCGTTTCCAGATACTCCGAAGAAGGTGGCATCGTTGACAAGGCCAAGTTTTCCTGCAGCAGTAGCTTGTAACTTACCAAATAGAATGTTCGCATTAGTGGCACTACCAGTGACGAAGGTGCCGATAGAACCA
>OMXV01000050.1 GCA_900315075.1 uncultured Prevotellaceae bacterium
TGCTTCATTGGCTGTATAGGAACGCCAGCCATGCATGATTCTTGAAAGTGACCATCCTTCATTCACTTCAATCAATACATGTACGTGGTTGGGCATGATGCACCAACATATTAGCTGGTATCTTTCACCGTCGAAATGTTTGAGTGTGTTTTGCATAACGGCGGCAATCCGTTCGTCCCGCAGGAAACATTGTCCATAGCCAGCGTCTTCGTACTCTGCTATCTTTTGGCGGAGACGTTGGTACTGGCTGCTGTAATATGAGGAGTCTTCTTTTTTAATGTCTAACTTCAGTTTAATATCTTCTATCACTTCTTTTGGAAGCGAGTCGTATAGGCGGAAAGTGATGCTCTGGAGTGCCTTGTTCTCACGATGGGGGACGCTGTGGAAGCGTTGGTGCCAATCTTTTATTTCGGATACGGGTCGGGTGCCCTTACCCTCTTGTTTTACTGATACGGGCAGGTTGCCCATATCCCCTTGGTTTATTGATACGGGCAGGTTGCCCGTACCCCCTTGGGATACTGATACGGGCAGGGTGGTCGTATCCCTTTGGGATACTGATACGGGCAGGGTGCCCGTACCCCTTTGGGTTACAGGCTGGAAGCCTGTGCTCCTGATATTTCCTACGAGGTACCAGCGGCGACGGAAGAGTTTTATGCAATAGGGGGCTATTGTCCAGTTGGCATCGGTCGTAGAACCATAGCGGCGATAGGTGATGTTGATGAGTACGCTACATTGCATGGCTTCTACTATCTGTCGTAACAGTTCTCCTTCGGTGGGGATGCTTTCGAGCAGAATACGGTCGTGTAGGTTTCGTGCTTCTCCTACAATATTGCTCACTGTCAGTGTGCTGAGCATCCATTGTTGTACGGTGTCGGTGTGAATCACGTCGCTGCTGACGATGTAATAGCAGTTGTCGGCGTCGCAGCCGATGACTATGCCGAAGATTTCTTCCACTTCGCTGCGGTGGCGGTTGAAGGTGGTGCGGCTCAGGGGGCGTCCTTCGCTGAGCTCGGTGTGCAGCCAGCGTTCGTTCAGTTCGGCCAGGGTGATACGTTTGCAGCGTCTGATGGTGTCCACCAGCCAGACGTATTGTTTGAATAGTGCGGAGGCTTTCATTTGTCTTGTTGGTTGAATTGGATATTGTCCTCGGCGGCGAGGGGTAGGGGCTCTTCTTCTGTGGTGAAGGGGGCGGGGGTGTTTTTCTTATAGAGCGAAAGCATGTTGTTGTTGAGCAGCAGCTCCACCTCGCACATGGTGTGTTCTATCTGATTTGAGGTCAACTGGCATTCCCACACCACGATGACCTGCCAGCCGTTCTCCTGTAGCAGTTGGTAGTTCCGTTGGTCGCGCTCCTGGTTGCGCTTGATCTTCGCCACCCAGAACTCGCGGTTGGATTGTGGGATCTTGCAGCATGCGGAGTTCTCAATAAGTGCAGCACCGGGGTTCGCAGCCTTTTCACTTTTCAATTTTGAATTTTCAATTTGTGCAGTTGAAAGCTGCACATTGTGTCCGTGCCAGAAACAGCCGTTGACGAAGATAGCTGTGCGGTAAGGCCGCATCACGATGTCCGGCTTGCCGGGCACACTCTTCACGTTCAGGCGGTAGCGGTAGCCGTGGTGCCACAGCCAGCGGCGCACCTTCAGCTCGGGTTTCGTGTCCCGGCTGCGGATGTGCGACATGCACTGGTGCCGCTGCTCAGCTGTCATCGTGTCGGTCATGGCTGTAACTGGTCTAATGTAGTGTCTGAGTATGTGCGGTTGATAGGTATGGGAACGAGACGAAAATCGCTATAAAGTTGTCGTACATATTTGAGGTCGAAGGTGATGCGGAGTTTGTCATCTGTGTCGCCTTTGGCTTTGGTGGCAGTATGGATAGCTGTTACCTCGTACAGGTCGCAAATCCCTTTGTCAGGAATATAGGGGGCAAAGAAGTCTATACCACTGAGAGGGATAGTGGTAGGGAAGGTGTCACCGGAATAGTATTGAGTAGCGGTGCCATTGAGAAATCTATGGTATTGTGGGTTGTCCTCTTTGACCAAACCGACAAGTACACGGCTCTTCACCGTAAGGGAGGTGCCTTTCTGCGGGATAACCTGTTCCACGATTTGCACAGCGTGTTTGTTCAGCAGTTCGGAGATGAAACCTTTGAGCAGCTCATGCTGTTTGTCGCCGGGTCGCATGGGGAAAGCCCCGATGTTCACATTCTCATCGCCGATGCTTTTGTATAGGTGTGACTCTTTGTCCATATTGCCCGGGAAGAGGACATAGCCTCCGATGATTTCCTTCTTCAGCCGTTCATCTTCATGGCGGCTTTTATAATAGATGGCGTCCCGGTAGCGGTGCATCTGGTTGATGGCATCGTCGGGTGGTACATCATTGCCACCATCTTTTTCCAACCGGTATTTGGCATCGAAGAGGTAGGTCAGTTTCATGCCCTGTTGCAGGTCGTCTTTTGTCAGTTGCAGAACAATGTCGGGCTTCTGCGGGACGGTCTTCGATACCAGGTCGCCTATACCTTTCACGTCGTCTTTGTCACTGTGTCTGGGATTGTAGACTAGTTCTGCCAGCGTCACATCGTCTTTTTTGAATATAATCTTCGAGTGTTCACCTTTCCCTAAGTTATAGGTGAAAATACCACTCATCTCCGTACGACTGTACTGCTCGGGTTCGGTGCCGGTCAGTTCTTTGACCACCTTTTCTACCTGGATGAAACACCATATTTCGTACAGGGTGGCGATGTCCTTGGTCTCCATGCGGTAGAGGCCGTCATTCAGGCTAAAGGACTTTTGCAGTATAGTGAAGATGCTGAATATCTTGGAGTAATTCACATCCTTTTGCAGGATGAGTGATTCCTGTTTTAGACCCTTGTATGGTCCCACGGTGCGGAAGAACGGGTGGCGCGACAGCAGGTTCAGCTCGTCACGGGTTTTTGCTATGGCCTCCTTTCTTGTGTCTGCCAGATTGCTGTTTTGATTCAGTACTCTTAGTGCTAATGCAGAGTAACGCTTCTGTATGGTCAGCAAGGCGTGTTTCAGGAATCGGTTCTCCGGGGTGTTGAAGGTGTTTTGCTGCTCCTCCACATGGTAAAGGCTGCTCTCCTCATAACGGTGTTCGGCAAATTCCTGTTCCAATTTGGGGGTATACTTACGTATTTGGTCAGCGCGTTTGTATGTCGCGATGGCTTTCAGGCGGTGACGCGGACGGTCTATGATGTTGTGGATGGTGCGCAGAAACTGCTCCTGCTTCTCGGCAAAGATGTTCCACCAGATGATGTCGTAGCTCTCGCCTTGCCCCTCCTTGATGCTGTGATAGGTACGTTTCAAGTAGTCCAGCGACAGCATGCGGTATTCCTCCTCGATGTCCTTCAGTATCTCTTTCCAGTCGTTGTGATAGTCCAGCTTGGCCGAGATAACATCGTAGGAGAAGACAAAGCGTTTCTGCACCCCGTCGATAGTATAGCCTATCGGCATGTCGGCACGCCCAATCTCGTTGCCGTAGTTCAGGAATCCTGCCAGCAACTGTTTGCTCTCCTTCCACGAGAAGCGGTCGTTGACATCCTTGCGAGGACTGTCGAACCAGGCCTTTGTTGTCTTCTTTTTGAAATCCACCCACACGCTGTAGTCCGTCTGCTCGAAAAAGAGGGCATCCTCCCCGGCATTGTCCTGGGCAATCTCCCTACCTTCACCATCCTGCAGCAATCTTACATGCTCTACGCCCTCGCTCCATCGGTAGGGCGATTTCAACTTCTCCTCACCAAGTATGCGCTCGCCCTTGTTCCACATCCGTTGGAACTGGGTACTCTCCACAGTCAGGGTGAAGTCTTCGTGTTCTATGCGCAGGAGGTCCATAGTTTAATTAGTTTTTAATAATATAGTTTGGAAGTACTTGATATTTTGTCGTTTATTGTTTTCTTAAGTTTGTTTTAAGTTCACAATGTTAAGTTTTCTACCACAAAAATCAAGTTAAAAACATCTAATTATGTACCCAGAAACGTATTTGGGGATACATGTTTGTTGAATATGTACCCGAAATTGACTTTTTGGGTACATATTGAATGGGATATGAACCCGTTTTTGAGGTTTTGGGTACATATCCATTTTTTATTATAAACCGACTCAATAACATCAACATTTTTGTGATTCATTGTCTTGATGGTTCATGAATAGGTCTATCAGCCTATTATTTATATAGTAATTGGTTCTCCCAATCTTTATCTTCTCCAACAATCCCTCATTTACAATCATATCGAGGTATTTTGTCGCAGTCTTTCGCTGCACCATCATGTCTTTCTCAATGAATTCAATCTTTGTATAGGGATGATAGAAAAGGTTGTTGAGAAGCTCATGTTTATACAGTCGTTTGAATAGAGGACGCAGACGGTTCTTGTATTCACCCATCAGAACGGAAATACCTTTAACCAGTCGTATGGTCTCAATGGCAGTTTCCTCTACTCCCTTCAGCATGAAAAGTATCCATCGCTCCCATTCAAATGAGTTGTCACCATTGGCATCTCTCACAGCCTGTATTAATCTGTAATATTCAGCTTTGTTGTGGGTAATATACCGGCTTAAATAGAGTATGGGCAAGTCAAGCAAGTCGTTGATGACCAGATACAAGATGGAAATAATACGGCCTGTTCGTCCATTACCATCATAAAATGGATGTATGCTCTCAAACTGATGATGTATGACAGCCATTTTGATGAGTGGATCCACATCTTGCATCAGAGGGTCATTGATATATTGTTCGAGGTTATGCATAAGATGCTCCACCTCCAATGCACTCTGAGGAGGTGTGTAAACCACATCACCTTTTGTGTTTTGCAATGTGGTACCAGGAGCAGACCGGAATCCTGCATTGTTCACCTCAAGTTCTTCTTGTATCTTCTTGATGTCGTTTAAAGTTAGTAGTTTTGTCCTTCTTGCAAGTTCAAATCCCCGTTGCATGGCCTGCCGATAATTCAATACCTCCTTTGTTGAGGCATTTATAACTGCATTTTCTAAGTTAAGGTCAGCACGGTAAAGGTCGTCCTGAGTGGTTACAATGTTTTCCACCTCCGAACTGTCTTTTGCCTCTTGAAGGGTGAGTGAACTGATGAGGATTTGCTCGTTGGGGATAGTCAATGCTACACCTTTCAGTTCTGCCAGCCTTTTGTTGGCAATGTTCAATTGTTTTAATATAGCCTTTGTCACCAAATCGTATGGAAGAGGCAGCTCCGGTATAATATAGTACTTCATACTCTCTATAGCTTTATGTCCAGTAGCTGGTGAAGCTGGAGGATGTCAGTTTTCCCAGCATTTCCTCTATCTTGGCGGCGGAGATACTCTTACGGAGCACGGGCGCCTCGCCCGTATCAACAGGGTGCGAGGGAACCAAGCCCGTATTATTGTTCATCTTCGCAACAATCACTTCCTCTACCATAGCTTTCAATCTCTCCAGCACCTTCTGGGTGCGGTCGCTGTCGCCCTCAATGCGTGAGAGAATCTTCATGCTCGTCATCTCGTCCAGTGTCTGCCATAGCTGGCTCTCCTTTGCCAGTATCCGTCGATTCACGGCATACATCAGGAACTCGTTCCTTGTGCGGTAGGCAATCTTGAAGGGAGTGCCCTCCAGGATGTTGTTCACCTGCTCCAGATAGGCCAGCACCTCATCGCACAACTCCTTGTTTTCCTTATATACATCGCTGCCTTCGGCGGCATCGCCGATGATGCTATTGCCGATATAGCCAATCTCGTTGCCGGAGTCTTTCTCCAGACCACCATGCAAATCCACCTCGTTCATCTCAATGGTCATAGCCCTGTCCAGCACCTTTCGGCTGAACGAAAACGTCGTCTCATCCATATTCACTGTACCCACCACAAAGAGGTTCTGAGGGATGGTCAAACGCTTTCCACCCTCTTCTGTCTTGTAAGCCTTGCGCTCCTCGTCTGAGTCAAACAATTGGTCTATTAGGCTACCGTATGCCTCAGTGTTCTCATAAGGGATGATTGGGTCGGTTTCAATTATTGTCTGCCCGGACACAGGGTCTTCGTTTACTTTGCGGCTCTCGATGACTGATAGGTATTCAGCGAAATACTGCTCCACAGGAGCGAGGTTCATCTCGTCCAAGCAGAGGAAATAAGGAACATAGGGCTCTTTGAGTGCCGCTGCCAAGAAACGCAGGAACGGTCCCACCACGAACTTTTCACCGTTCAGGCGGCTGACATAGCCTATCAGTTCGCTGCTGTCGTGCCAGTTGGGCTTCACCTGCACCATGCAGAAATTCCGCGGGCAATTCTTCCCATACTCCTCATCACCCTCTTTCCAGCAAGCCTTAGCCATCTCCCTTACAATACGGCTCTTTCCCGTCCCCGAAATCCCCGCCAGCAACATAAACGGCTTCGTCCGCAAGGCAGTGAGGTAATTAATGTAGCTGATATTTGTTGAATCGAGTATAATCTCTGTTCTGCTGACATGCTCTGTCATGGCTCTTTGCTGCAATAACTCCGAAAGTTTACTGTTTTCAGCAAGAAATGCAGATAGTGAGGCAATGTAAGATTGTGATACATTTACCAAAGCAGCATATGACAATATAGGAGATACATAATAGTCTTGTCGATCAATGGTTTTCCCCCCTTTCCACCAGTCATAATCTGTTAGGAATCTAATAAGATTTTTTTTAGAAGAATCGCTTAATCCTAATGATTGTATCTTTAATAATTCTTTATCAGAGAGGTTTTTCCCTTTCAGTTCTTTAAGTCTATTTTTGTCAATAACAGAAACAGCAACGTCCTTGTATTTTTTTAATTCAGTGTATAGTTCAGTGAAAAAAGCCGCAATATAGAACCATTGGTTAGGCAAATAGATATTTAAATTCTCTCGTTTTGTGGTGACAATAGCAGAAAAACGATTATACTTTATCTCGTCTCCCCAAATATCGTTAACGTTCTTTTTGAATTCATTAGGGAGTTCTATATCATTGCCTGAGTATAAGTTCTTATACCTTTCGGCCATTCCGTTGGCCAGTATCCTTAAATCTGATAACTCATTCATGGTTACATTAATTGATGTATTATTTCCATTGCTATTCTTTTTATCACAGGAATGGCAACACTGTTGCCAAACTGATGATAGGCTTCCTTCTTAGAAACTACTATTTTGTACTCTAGATTTGATGGATTGTAGTTTTGATTATTTGCACATTCTGGATTCTCCCAACCATTACCAATGATTCGATACCCTTGCAAACGGCCAGCTTCTACAGGTGTGAGTTTTCTTGGATTCAGACCTTTGTCTGATTGGTCAATTAGTATTTCACTTCCATCTTTCCAATAACGTGCTGATATTGTACTTGTATATGCACTGTCTCCATTGAATAAAGAATAGCCGAAACCTTTACCGTTTTGTTTGTTCCGCTCTTTTCTATTCTTATGTCCTTCCCACATTCTGTCGCTAATAGTATAGGATGGGTCTATTGTGTTGGATGGTTCGAAGATGTCAGATACCCTTGTTGGCAGAGTGCCTTCTTTTAACTTCTCTTTTTCATATATTGTTTTACCTTCAGGGGCAATACCATAGGGAAATTTAAATTCGCTTACATTGACCAACTTTCTGTACCATGCAACTATGAACAATCTTTCTCTATTTTGTGGAACGCCAAAATATTTTGCATTAAGTACATCATAAGAATAGTTATAGCCCAATTCTTTTAATGTCGCAAGAATAACACTAAGTGTTTTACCTTTATCATGAGTTTTGAGTCCTCTAACATTTTCCAAGAACAATACCTTGGGAGGGTATCCCGATTTAATCTTTTCTTTTACAATATTTGCAATGTTGAAAAACAAGGTTCCACGAGTGTCTTCAAATCCTCGCTTTAGTCCAGCAACAGAGAACGGTTGGCATGGAAATCCACCACAGCAAATATCAAAATTGGGAATCTTTGTGGGGTCAGCATCATTTATATCTTCGTTAAAGTATAAGTATTCACCTTTGAGATTCTTCTTGAAAAGAGTAGGTTCAATGTCTTTATAGTTAGCTTTATACGATATTCTGGCATTCTTATCCCACTCACTAGCAAAGACACACTTTGCACCCACAGAGTGCATGGCCTGATGAAATCCGCCAATACCAGCAAATAAATCTATGAATGTATATTTCTTTACCATTAAAATTATTTATAACGCATTACAAGTAAATCTCCAATTCCTTGACAATAATCCTTATTATACTCTTTACAAGGAACATAGCAAAGCGCAATTTCTGTATGACGTTGATATGCCTTATATACACCAATTGCTGACGGTTTGGGACCGAATGAAGCTAAAATGACATTATAGTCAGATAATGAAGAAAGAACCCCGTCTATTATATCTTCACCAAAATCTGTTCCATAACAATCTATTTCAAAAGGTGAAACATCTGTAACGCCAACGCTTCTGCAGATAGACTCATGTAGAGATGCTTCATTCCTTTGGGTATTATTGTATTGTTCTCCCTTTTGTACACACAACACGACTTTTTGAGGTTCAAACTTGGATACTATCTGCCTTGTTCTTTCTTCGTCAAAACCTGTTATTATTACTACGCATTGTGGCTTTCCAAGCTCTATGATTCCAGAATGTTTTAGTAAAAGACGAGGCGAATATGGCTCTTTGCTTAGCCAGGTATCATGATATGAATTGGGTTGATAATATCGAATTAATACTTTATTTGAACGTTGGTTCAAGAAAAACAAAAGTGTCCATATAATATCTCTTGGCATTGTTGTAATGTCAATATGAACCACGGTATTCTGCTCCAATTCATTTATGAACGAGTTCAAATCTCCACTATTTTCAATGGGATTATCTCTCCACATTAATTCCTTGAAGACAATTGACTGTTTAGAACATATCTCAGTAATCTTTTCTACACATGTCAATATCTCAGTTTCATTTATTGGGTGTTCCTTCCTTAATGCAATTACTTTATCGGCTTTTACATCTTCACAGTCTCGCTTGAATCCCAGAAGCGACCTATCTTCCCAGCTTGGGCATATGATAATAACATTATTCTCCATATTCTAAAACTAATTGACTTGGATCATTCTTTTCATTAAATGATTCCATTGGTATTGATTTATTATGAAAGGCAGCATTATATAAATCGGTCGTTTTAAGCGACACTCGGGCATATTGTCCATGTGGGTCTAAACCATAAAAAGGGAATAGCATCCGGTTGGGGACATAGTAAACCTCTTGCTTCCCCTTGTCTTTTGCCACACCCATACGGGTATAAAGATACTGTGCCCTTTGAGCGATTTTCAAAAGACTAATTATTGACTTATATTGATCTGGAAATGTATCAGTTTGTGATATGGAAAAGACTATTGCTCGCGGTTCTGAAATATCCATCTTAAGTCTTTGTGAAAAAAGCGCCATGAGGTTTTCAAACAAGCATAGTATGTGTTTTGCATCTTCTGCATTACAGTTATTAACGATTTTATCCAACCCTGCTCGCAAATCATTCCACATCCTTTGACTACGTTCAACTATGATGTTGGTTTGAATTTTAGGAACAATGTATTTAATACTATTTTTTTCTGTATTCATCACACTATCGTACATCCAATAGCAAGGATCCAACAGGTTTCTCACCACCCCAGTGGAAATATCCACTATTGTTTCAAAGCCAGAATAAGGAGGCTTGTTTGCCCTATCACTCCTATTGCGGAAGTAAATAGCCCTTTGATACTTATAAACATAATCTGATACCGCTTTTGTCTTTTCTTTTCCATATATTTCAACTGCACTCTTTCTTGCCTGTTCTCGACAATCTTCAAGGTCTTTTTCCATGGAAGGATTCATTGGGAAGAATTCCTCTGCCGTACTATTGACTCCTATACGCTGAAGCCTTTTTTCGACAATCTGTTTCGATAATTTATAAAAGTCGGTTTCTTCGTTTTGATATGCTTGCTCCATATCCACTGTGATGAAATCATGTCCTTCCAAAATCGACCCGCCTGTTGATGTGATATGCGTTGGCCTATCCACCTTAACTGTTGCCACTTTGAAACTAAACAATGAATGGTCACGATATGCAATCCATGAGTTCAATGCTTTTATTTGATATTCATTCATATCATGAGCATCGTCTATCATCAGGAGAAAATGCGTTTCGGACATTAGGTTGATTTCTCTCATCATTTGTAGGAAAGGAAGGACTGATGAAGAAAAGGACAGTGCGCTCTCATAAAACGAATCGGAGTCAAAAGCATTTATTCTCTTCTGAGTGGTAATTGCCTCTCGATTCACGAATCTCATAATTGCATCAAAGAAAGTTGGAGAGGTCCGGTCTAGTTGCACGTCCCACACATATTCAATTTCATCATATAGTTTCTCTTTTATATCATTAGTTTCATGAACAATATCTTCTATTTCACTAAGGGTATTAGCAATTGAATATAGAATTGACAACACCAAATAGTGTTCACAAATGATTGCTTGTTTATAATCGACTGGAATTAATAAGTATTCCTTTTTCATAAAAAGCGGGGTGTTGCATGGAATATGAATCCCAATTTTCTCAAAAGACACCTTCCCAGCTTTCTTTTGAATCGCATATTGAATCGGGAAAGAATTATATAACAGGGCCATTGTCTTTCCTGAACCTCTCTCCCCAATTAGAAAGATATTTTTCGTTGACTGTATAAATCTTGAGAAATTAAAGTCTTCAATATAATATTCTATTATATCTTCTGGCCTTAGGTTGTTAGCAGCCTCATATTCGAATGGATTTTGATTATTCATTGTAATTTCATGATTTTAAATTATTTGACAACTTACTTTCAATTGCCTCAATATTAAGGGCAGGCAGTTTCCTAATAAGGTCATCAATACTGTCATCCACCAAATTATATTTATCTTCTAAACTGATTTTTGGTAAGTCAAAATCACAAAGATCTCCATTTACTGTAAACTTTATCGATGCCTCTGTACATAAGAAACAATGTAATGAACTAGCATAATATTTACAATAACGACGTTCTGCATCTAATTTCAATATACGTTTATATACAAATTCCAGCAAATCTTTTAGAGAAATGTCCGATAGTGGGTAATCAATATTATACATAAGAATAATGCGCCCTTCTCCTTTATCAATATGGTATTCCGACACACTAGCATATTTATGAAAGACTAAAGATTCTTGGTGTATAAGACCTTTATTAATCATGTATTGAGAAGTACGTTGGACACCTTCTGCAAGTTCATCTGCAAATCTAAGTATAGCCGCCAATTCTCTTAATCGGACGGGTTTGTCATATAAGTTACTATTGGGTTCCACTTCAAGGAGTGTATCTTTCCCTCCATCTTTTGTTTTACCACAATGAGCCTTAACAACACGCAACACTAATTGTCTTTCTTGGCTGCATTGACTAATATCACCACGAATGCTATTGTATATATCTGCCACCTTTATATTATGTTCAACACGTCCGTAGATATTTCCTACGTCGTGAAATAAAATACACGTGCAAAGTAAATACAATTCTATAGCATTAAAATCAACGTGTCCGTTATTATCAATTAATTTCCATGCTTTATTCAATACGTCCTGAATATGCCTTTCCGAGTGGTCTGTGAGAAATGGTTCAACTCCTTTTATTTCAGAATAGATATTTCCACATAATTCTTTTTTTGCTGTTGTATATAATCCATAATAGGAATCGGCATCTTGTTCACTAAAAGACGTCTCTAATTCCTTTCTCATATATTTTTCTAAATCTGTATTTTCCCACATAGATGATTACTGTGATGTATAATACTGAATTTTATCAAAAACTGCTTTTGCCAATAATGGAGGAACAGCGTTACCAATTTGTTGTTGGATATCCATCAAGGTTCCTTTAAAAATGAATTTATCAGGGAAACTTTGAAGTCTAGCTGCCTCTCTAACGGATAGCCCACGATCCTGCCAAGGATGGATAAGCATATTCTTTCGATAATTGGAAATTACGATAGACGGCTTGTCTTGTTCAATACGCTTGTATATGCCACTGTGGCAATTTTTCTTGTTCTTATACGTACCCATTAATTTATCCGGAATTGCACTCCAGTTCTGGCCTTGCCCTATATACCTGTATCGTTCAACGACGTAGTCAGCATTACGTGATACATAATTTTGTTTGCATTTTTTAGAGCCTTTTCGCATTAAGCGAGCATAGCTGTTAGCTTTATTAATAGGACATTTATATGGTAAACTCTCTGTCATTTGTCCATTCTCTAAAACAGGTAAATCTCCAATCGCCTCGGCTACTGTTACTATATCTTGTCGTTTAAGAGGAAAGACAAATTTTATTTTATGGCGATTCCCAACCATAATATATCTATTTCGGTGTTGAGGTACACCATAATCAGATGCTGTTAATACTTCGTCGCAGACAGTATAACCTATTTTTTTTAAACATTTTTTTACTTTATTCTGAACTAGACCATTTTCAAATTGGACAAAACCTTCAACATTTTCGAATAAGAACCAATCCGGCTGCAATACTGACACAAATCTTACAAATTCCTCAAATAAACTATTGTTCGGGTTTTGTAGATTCCTTGTTTTTGTATTTGATGACGAGAAACCTTGGCATGGCGGTCCTCCAAATACAATTAGTTGGTCATCGGCATTTAGATTAGGAATATGTGCGAGTGGATCTACATTGTGAATATCATCACAGATTATGGGTGTTTTTTTATGGTTGTACCTATATGTTGCCGCTGCACTTTTGTCTTTTTCTACGGCAAAGGCAATTTGAATGCCTGCCATCTCAGCACCCAAGCTGAGACCGCCCGCACCACAAAATATGTCAATGCCGTATAGCATAACCTATATCATTTATTAAAATTGTAACATTTCAGAATAAACCCTTTAAGAGGCTCCAGATACTCCGTATCCAGATTCCAGTGCTGGGTGTTTTCGTAGTTGCGGTTGCGGTCTTTGATTAGTTCCTTTTGGCTTCTTGTCTTGCCCAGCAGGGTTTCGAGGTAGGCGTATATCTTGGTTTTCTTGGCAGGAATGGTCAGTGTGGGTGGGGTTTTGGTGGGTATCCGCACCTTTGCCAATTCGCCTTCATATGTTTGCCAGCATTCCATTACGGGCTGGTTGTCGGGGTTGATAATGTTCTCCAACAGGTCTTCCAATGATCCAGCATCCTTGTCGTTGGGGAGGAGAAATAGTTCAAATTCCACACCATACGCTTCTTTTACCGCCATTAACTCGGCGCGTCTCTCAGCAGGGTTCTCATCGGCATCGAATATGACAAGGTTTACCCCGCCTTGGTCGGTATTCTGACGGAGTGCCTGTAGGGTTTCCTCCGACTTTAGTTTTCCCAATCCGCCAGTATCGTTGTTCTTCCCAGTATGGATGATGCTGTTCTCGGGTGCCTCCTCACCAAACAGATGGTGGTAGTAGTCCAGAAAGAACTTCTTGTCGGCATCGCCTTCAACGATTATCAAAAATCTCTTCATAGGGCAATGCTTCTAAGTTCAATATCATTCTCACAGGCACCACTCAGGCCTTCGTATGTGTATTTGTAGGCTTGATCGCCTTTCTTCAGGGTGTTCTCTAAGGTGTACAACCGCATTTCATTGCGGTACTCGGGGCGCTCCTCAAGCATTTGGTTGAGTTTCTGTAGCGTCTCTTTGCTGTGGGTCGTCACAAACACCTGTTTGTTGGTACTCACGGCAAGGGCGAAGATGGCTTCCCAGAGTTTTTTGTATGCAGAATAGTGGAGGCCGTTTTCTATCTCGTCTATCAGCAGGATATTGTTTATCGGATTAGCTGAAGCGGCAACGATGTTCAGGTAACGTCGCAGGCCGTCGCCCATCATGTTGACTGCCAGCAACTGGTCAATCCCCTCTAAGCCGATGTATGCCACACTGTTCAATATCTCCCATGTAGTGATGCGGCTGTCGAAGAGCTTTAGTCGCTCGGTTACGATATCCTTCCTCTTCCGTTTGGCCAGTTCAATTAGGTCGTTGGCAGGGGTGCTTCCCCCAAGGTCAGAAGACAAATAAACAGCACTATTCTTTTCGAGATAGCTCTCAGCTGGTTTCTTGTTTGAGTTAAATCCTTGCTGGTTAACAGTGATGCTGCTCTCATAACTATTTTTCTGCTGATTGGATTCGATGTCAAAAACCATCTTCAACGTATTCAGGAAGGTCTTTGTTTCAGAGGTGGGTAGCTGTCCAGTCGGCATATCGGCTTGAGACTTTTCATCAAAGACATAGGTCAAATATAAAGCAAGATGACGCTTGGTTTCATCAAACATCTCAGATGAGATTTCTGGACTCACTTTCAAGTCGTAGTTATGGAACATATAACCAAGGTCTAATAAACTGCTGTGGTAACTGCGCGACCTGATGGAATTGATGGTTTGGGGCAGGTCGGGATTTGACATGCCAACCATTAATAGCAGGCATTCCAAAATAGAGCTTTTCCCGGAGCTATTCTGTCCGAGAAAGATATTGACTCGAGAAAAATCGTCTATTTTCAGATGGTCAATACCTCTAAAATTATTGATTTCGATATTCTTAAATCCGTCCATTGCCGTTTTTTATAGTTTTATTATATATAATATGCAATTTGCAAAATTACTATTTTTTCTTGACATTTTGTTTTTTTTCTTATGGGTATTTGTTTTTTTGTTTGGGAGGGTTGTTTTAGAGTGGGCGGCGGTAAGGAGGCGGGTCGTTCGTTTTGAACTTGGGGGACTGTTGAATTATGCTTGTTTTGCATTTTTGTGGTGGAAATGTCGTGTGGATGGAATTGTGATGGACAGTTGTTGGGGCGGCACAATAAAATGAGCGGTGCGGCGTTTTGTGGCTGGCGTGAGTGAGAGAATAATAATGTGACAATTTAAATATATTATTTCGTTTATGAGAGTGGAATAATTGCGCAAATACATCAATTTTTTTAAATAAAATGTGGATATTTTGAAATTTATTTGTATTTTTGCACTTTCAATGATTCGGGATTATGATACAAGAAATAAGAATAAAAAACTTTTTGTCGTTTAAAGATGAGACGGTTTTTAGTTTTGAAGCCACAAAAGACACTTTTGCAGAGGACTGCCAAGTCGTAAAGATTAACGAGAATATGCGTTTGTCGCGTCTTGCAGTGGTGTATGGATATAATGCATCGGGGAAATCCAATCTGCTCAAGGCGTTTGATTTTCTCTCAACATTTTGGCGATATAAACCAGATGATCCTGACGAGACGATAATAGGAGTGACCCCATTCAAACTTGATGCAAAAACCCCTAAAGAACACAGCCATTTTGAACTATTATTCTGGGTGGATGGGAAAAAATACTGGTATCAGTTGGAATTAGATCAGCATCAGATATATCAGGAGAATCTATATTATTACAAAACATCACAGCCGGCTATGCTTTTTGAAAGATATTTTGAAAAGGGTCAGGCGGTTGTTAAGTATAATTCCTTGTTAAAGGTTGATAATGTAATAAAAAAGAGTATTTCGGCTGCTTGCCTAAAAAACATGTCTTTCTTTGTGGCTCGCCGACAGGTGAATGCAGACATTCCAGAGATTGACATTGCTTTGGGATGGATGCGAGATAATGTAATGGAATGCATATGGCCAACCACCAATCTAACGCAATATGCTCAAAGAAGATGTGAAAAGGAAAAGGAATTGTCTCAATATTTGTTAGACTTTCTTAGAGAAGCAGACTTTAATATTACCGGAATATTGACAGAAACAATTGAGAGGCCGTTTCCGCAAGAGTTTATGAATTTTGTAGATGTGGCAGTGAATGCAAAAATGTTCTCGCAAGAATTGAAAAGTAGGATTTCCGAAGGAGAGTTTAAAAGGGTTCAGCATCGTACTATTTTCAATCACATGGTTAATAATGAGAGAGGGGCAGAAAAGTATCAGCTTGTTGTAGGAAGTGATGGTGAAGAGGAAGAATCAAGAGGTACTCTTCGTACTTATGGATTGGAATCTGCTTTGTTCACTGCCATCAATCAACAGTCCTTGTTGCCGATTGATGAAATAGAAACTTCCCTACACCCCAAATTACTGGAGAAGATATTATATGAGTTCTTAAAGGTTAATTCAAAATCGCAATTGATTGTGACAACCCATAATGATGGGTTATTGGATTTGGTTGGCGATTTGATTAGGAAAGATGCTATATGGTTCACAGAAAAGAGGAAGTCGGGTGCGTCGGAGTTGTACAAGTTGACTGATTTCAGGGGAGTGAATAGGTTGTCGTCCATAAGGGAAGCATACAGAAACAAGAGGTTTGGTGCAACCATGAATTAATATGGCAAAGCGGGAATTAAAAGATACTGTTGAAAATCAGTATTTCAAAGGAGAGTCAATCCCTGTAGAGGGAGAAGATGGCACAAGGGAAATGAACCCTCTGCTCCCCTTTATCATTAGCGGGGGCAAGAATACTGAACGCTATTATTTCAAGCATATTAGTCATATCACCCCGTTTAAATTCAATATCAAACCAGAATATTTTGGAGACGAATCCCAATATAATGTTCGCTTTTCGGAAATAGTTGATGAAATACTTCAGAGAAATGGAGTGGATGCCCGGATATTCTGCGTATTTGACCTGGATACCATCATTGGAAATAAAACGAGGGAGAATAGCCTTAAAGAGTTTGAGAAACGAATAAAAGGGAAGGCCACACTTTGCCCCAGTATGCCGAGCATAGAATACTGGTTTTTGTTGCATTTTGAGGACTGTTGTGAATTGTTAAAGGACTGGGGTGGTATTTCTCAAAAGCTGGCTCCTTATATAAGACAATGTTTCTCCTACCAGAATATAAAAGGAGTCAGGCTCAAAGATCTGTTGAAGAAAGAGGAGTATGTGAAAGATGAAAGATGGGTGGAAGAATTGTACAAAGACGGTAAGTTGGAACTTGCAGTTAGTAGAGCGGAAAAGAATATTGTGGCAGCCCTTGATGCGGGCATTCTTGAGAATCAATCGTACTCATTTGTGTATTTGATTTTCAAAGAATATTAAAAAACAGGAAAGAGCTATGAGAGTTTATCAACATGAGGTGAAGTATTATGAATGCGACCGGATGGGGATTACGCACCATTCTAATTATGTTCGTTTTATGGAGGAGGCACGTGTGGACTGGATGGACCAGATTGGTTATGGGTTTGAGCGGATGGAGGCCGAAGGGGTGGTGTCGCCTGTGGTGAGTGTAGAGTGTAATTTCAAGCGTCCCACAACGTTTAAGGATGTGGTGGAGATTAAGGTGAAGGTGGAGGAGATGAGTGCGCTGAAGATTACGTTCGGCTACACGATGCGGATGGGCGACAAGGTAGTTTTTACGGGTCGCAGTGTGCACTGCTTTATGGAGAACGGCAAGCCTGTGAAGCTGGCGGAGCGTTTCCCGCAGTTGTATGAGAAGTGTTTGAATTCGTTAACGTGTTAATGTGTCAATTCGTTAGTCGGCTGGCTTCCATGATCGGGTAACGCTCTGCCAGATTGTCTCTTTGTCGCGTCCCTGACGGGACGCTGTTCCATTGACAGTCTCCTCACGGCACTGCGAGGACTTTGTCCTCTTGTACCGTGTTATGCAAGGTCACGTCCCTATCGGGACGGGTTTGAATTCGTTAACGTGTTAATGTGTTAATTCGTTAATCGACTGGCGCATTATTACATTCCCAAATTAACGAATTAACGAATTCCCGCATTAAAGCATTCTTAAATCTCTTGTTGTTGCGTCCCTTCGGGACGCTGGGGTCAGGGGGTATTGAAGACCCCACACTGCGTTCCTTAGTGTGGGGTTATTAAGATTCAGCATCTTCGATGCTGTTGAAATAGCAGTCTTACTAAACTTGGGCTTCCGTTATTCGACTAACACATTCACGAATTAACACATTCACGAATTCTTAAATCTCTTCGTAGTGGTAGGAGACCTTGTTGGCGCAGGTTACTACGAGGTAGGAGGGTTGGTCTTTTTGCTCGTTTAGGTTGTCGGTCATTACATAGGGCACACCGCCGAGGGTGTGTTCTTCTTTGTGGTGGAAGTGTCCCATGAGGAAGAGGCTTACGTTGTGGTCGCTCATGAGGTCGAGTAGTTGGTAGTATTCTTCTTCGGGGAGGTTGGCGGCCGGGGTGGTGCTGTAGTTGTAGGAAGTGCGGAAGAGGCAGGTGTGGGTGCTGACTACGACGTGGCGGTATTGGTCGCGTTGTTGCAGCAGTTGGCGGAGCCACTGGAGTTGGCGTTGTCCGTGGGTGGCGTTGCCGCTGTCGAGGAAGACAAATAGGTCTTTGGCACCGCTGACGGTTTGGACGGTGACTGTGTAGGTGGATGTGTGGAAGTATTGCTGGAAGTATTGTTGGCAGTCGAAGTAGATGTCGTGGTTGCCGATGGTGACGAAGCAGGTATCTGTGGCCGAGGGCAGGCGGAGCAGGCTGTCGAGTTGGCGGAAGGGGCGGGGACCGCTTTCATTTGCGAGGTCGCCGTTGACGATGCTGAAGAGACCGGAAGGGTCGGCGTATTCGTGTTGCAGGAATTGGCTGATGCGGTCGGTGTTGCCTTCGAGGTGGATGTCGGAGCAGACGTAGATGTTGTATTGGTCGGGGGCGCCGTTGATGACGGTGGCTGGGTGCTGGTCGTTCCATTCGAGCCATTGGGCTACGCGGTCTTCGGTGTGGGTGCCGGAAGAGAAGAACATGCCCGTTACGTCGAGGCGGTTGCAGGAGGTGATGGCCAGTGTGGCGGTGAGGAGGATGAGGTGTTTGGTTTTCATTTGGTATTCAGGATTAGAAGGGGATTAAAGTGGTTTGACTGCACCGAGGTGGAGGAACCAGCCGTCGTAGGAGGCGGTGAGGTTGAGCGAGCCGACGGGGTGGATGCCAGCTTCGGCATAGAGGCGGGTGCTGTCGGGCAGGCTGTAGAGGGCTTTGGCACTGAAGAACCAGTTGGCCACGCGCTCGATGATAAAGTCGTTGTAGTTGCTCCACCGCAGGCCGATGTTCCATTGGTTGGGGACGAGGCTGTTGTGCCACCAGCCTTCGATGGCGAACATGACGTTCATGGGTTCGAATACGGTGCCTTGGCCGCCGTTGTTGCGTTGGACGAGTTCGGCGATATAGCGGTTGCAGAGGCCAAGGTGGAGGTTTAGGTGCCGGGCGTACCACCCTATTTGCAGTGCGCCGGTGAATTCTTGCAGGTTGAGGGCTGGGAAGTGACGCCAGAGGTAGCTGTTTTCGAGTGTTAGGCGTTGTTGGAGCAGGGTGGTGAGGATGGTGGCCTGACCAGTGAGACGGGCGGAGATACGGTTGCTGCTGGCGTATTCAGCTCCGATGCCGAGGCAGAAGGCAGGTGCGGCTTGCCAGTCGAGCATCAGGGCACCGCCGCCGAGGGAGCCGGAGGCGTAGTGGGTGTCGTAGAAGCCGTAGCCGGTGAGGGTGAGCGGATGGCCTTTGGGGGTGGGCTCCTGGCAGAAGGCAAAGGAGGATGCCAGAATCAGCAGGAGGAAGGTGAGAGGGGTGTGTTTCATTTTCTTGGTGTGGGGAAAGGTGTGGGTTGGATTAAAGGGATTTTTGCAGTAATTGGTTGGCGAGGTTCTGCATTTGTTCGAGCAGTTCGCGGTTGTTTTCGAGGAGATTCCAGATAGCGTCTTCGCTGAGAACGCCGCGTTTGAGGTTTGGCGGGAAAAGGCCGCGTTCATCGTCGGCGAGGTCTTGACGCCAGTCGTCGCTGCCGAGGTAGGCGGAGAGCATGGCGATGGAGGGTTGTGCCGCTTGGTAGGCGTTGAGGGCGGTTTTGAGTTGCTTGATGGCCGCAGTGGCTTGGTCAAGGCTCTGTTCCATTTCGCGGATTCGTATCAGTTGTCCCATGATGGCGGATGATGTTTGTTAGAGGGTGCAAAGGTACGCTTTTTTTACGAAATGGTGCAGAAGTTTTTTTGTTTGGAAAGGAGAATTAAGAATTGGCTCTTTTTACGGATTTGGTATGATACATGCCGAAGATGCCGCGGCGGAGGGTGAGGCTGACGGTGTCGCCGATGCGGAGGGAACCGTCATGCTGCATACGGAAATAGATGGTGCCCTTGACGGGGGCGGTGACGTCGATGTAGTAGCTGTTTGAGCCTTTGTTCTCAATATGCCGAGTGACTACGCCTTGCCCCACGACGGGGTCGGCGGCGGGTATGAGGCGGTTGGTGGAAAAAACGGCGACCATCAGCAGCCCCGTCACAATGGCTGTGGCAATGGTGCTATAGACGAAACGTCCCCAGAAGTTCCATTTTTTGAACGTCACATTGAGCAGGGCGAGAATGAGGCCAACGGTGGCGAAGCAGATGAACGGCGCGAGGTCGGGGATGGAGAGGGGGAGCACGGTTTCAGAGAAATCCCACGCACCCAAGATGGCAATGATGACGAGGGCGAAGAAGGCGACGATGGAAAGGATCGATACGAGGCCCACTATCCACTCGGAGTCACTTTCCCACATCTTCTCGTATAGGCGGCGGAGGCGTTT
>OMXV01000022.1 GCA_900315075.1 uncultured Prevotellaceae bacterium
ACTTTCAGAGCAGATTGACATTAATAATCAGTTTGCGCCACTTGCAACTTATGTGAAAAAGGTTGTATGGCAACGACTTGGCTATATACTTGAAAATGTTGTCGGGGAAAAGAAGTTAGCAGATAAATTGTATGAACAGCTTCGTACATCATCGGGTTATTTCAAATATCAACCTTTGAGTACATCGGCAGAAGATAATCCATCTGTCAGAGACAGCCGGTGGAAGATAAACATAAACGTAGAAATAGAAACAGACGATATATGATTAACAGAACAGCGATACAACAGTGGAGTGAGCATGCTCCCTGGATAGATAATGCGCAGATTGAGCAAGACTTGATTATCTGTCGTACCTTGGTTTCCATCTTTAACGATGAGTTCCTTGCATCGCAGTTGGCATTCCGAGGTGGAACAGCTTTGCATAAACTCTATCTTTCACCTCAGCCACGTTATAGCGAAGACATTGATTTGGTTCAGATTACTCCTGGATCAATCAAGCCAATCATGTATCGATTAGGGGAAGTGCTTGACTGGTTGCCAGACAGGGTAACTAAGCAGAAGCGATACAACAATACTATGTTGTTCCGTGTGGAGTCTGAAATACCGCCAACTGTACAGATACGTCTGAAAGTTGAAATCAATTGCTTCGAACATTTCAACGTTCTTGGTTTGACAAAGATTCCGTTTAAAGTAGAGAATTCTTGGTTTTCTGGTGAAGCAGAACTGACGACCTATCATTTCGAAGAACTCTTGGGAACCAAACTTCGTGCCCTTTATCAGCGCAAGAAAGGCCGTGACCTCTTTGACCTTTATATCGCTTTACAGCGCAAGGAAGTGGATGTTGATAAAGTCCTTCAGTGTTACAAGAAATATATGGAGTTTGTAGTTTGTGGTTGACAAGACCCCGTCTTACAAGCAGTTTGTCAATAACATGCAGGAGAAGATGGAAGATCCGGAGTTCACCAATGATATGCAATCCCTCTTGCGCCCAGGCATATCATTCAATGCGAGTGATGCTTACCCGCTGATTTATAAAAACTTTATAGATAAGATGGAGGGAAATAGAGATTGAACTATCAGAGTGGGATGGATACGAATTTGAGTATTTCAAGGATTATCCATCTGTACAATGGAAGTTGCTCAATTTGAAGAAACTCGCCAAGCAGAATCCTCTGAAGTTGCAGATAGAAGTAGATAAACTAAGAAATCTCTATAATTTTAGTCTCAATAATTAACAGTTCACTACTTATGTCATACAAAGATTTTCAGCAGAAGGTTTATTCATACCTGATTAAATACAAGAAGGAAAACCTTAATATAAATGATAAAGGCATTTCTGCACGTGGAGTTGAACACGATTGTTTATTACCCAAGCCATATTGTGATGCCAAAATACCTGTTATGCTTTATAATGGTATAAAAGAAACAGTGAAAGACATTCAAGCAAGCAAGTATGCATATAAGGCTCACCTTGCAGCTTCTAAACATGTGGCAAGTTCTCAAACTGCATGTATCAACCTATTTGTGCCAATCTTGGAAAGTGAGTACGCAGACCAAATACTTATAGGGGCAGTAGTTGTACCTAAAGATTTTGACCATATTGACAGAAACCAGCTTCGCAAAGGATATTGCTTTGAGTATTGGGAGTCAACACTAGAAGGAGCAAAAGGGCTTCTTGGAGACCATAGTCCTCATGCTGGTACAGACTCAGATGTTGCCATTGCATATCGCAACAAAAACGATAAACTGTGCCTTTGGCTAATAGAGCACAAGTTAACAGAGCAGGAATTCACGACTTGTGGAGGCTACCGTTCAAAGGCAATTTCTCACTCAGAGAAGGCATATTGCACTTCTTGTGGTATTGAAGAAATTTTGAAAAACCACGATAAGTGTTATTACCACAAGCATTGCGGTTACTTCTATTGGAATATTATGGATGCCCAATCTTCATTCTTCTGTGGTAAATTTGAAGGCAATGGCTGTCCGTTTAGAGGCGGTATGAATCAACTTAGGAGAAATCAAATGCTGGCTTTGGAACTTGAGAATAGAGGCGTATTTGAAGATGTCTATTTCTCGGTTGTCTCTCATCCAGATAATTCTTTTCTTGACAAGACTATGAATGAATATCGGGCACTTACAAATAACTCTCCAAAGTTCTATGACTTCAAATCAAATGCACTTGTGGATGTGGCAGTTGATTATTTGCCTGATTGGTCAAATTGGTACAAGAAGGTGTATTTGGGAATTGAGTAGTACAATTCTATGTTAGTAACAACATGACAAATTGCACAACATTATTGAAAAATATAAATCTATCTCGATGTGGCGATATAATGTAGCATTTGTGTACGAATTGGATTGGTAGTGCAGATTCTTATTGAGCGGTATGCTTTTCATAGCCTAAGGACTATCAAAAAAGATAATAATGTTCAGTTTTATTAGATATAGTTTCATATGAATCAAATGATTCCAGCTTTGCAGAAATTTTATAATGCTTTGAAGCATTTATATCAGTTTTCAAAAGAAAGCAGCTTCTTTGATAATGTTGGGAGTATTGATGTTTTTTTGTCTGAATATCGTAGTACAACATTAGTGTTGCAGGCATCAATAGGTGGCCCGGATAATCCAGTTTATAAGAAAAACCTTGATAATATTCTACTAAAAGATAAAGATGTAATAAAATGGTTGAATGACAATCGGGTTATTGTCATACATAATCATCCATTCAAATTGAAAAAGATTTTTCGTGTAACGATATATGACTCAGCAAATGCTGTTATTTTCAAACAATATGAACAAGACATCGAGTTAGATGAACCTATAGGAAATTATCTGGAGGAAATCAGAAATACTTTTAAGGAGATCAAAGTTCCTGATGTCTATTTTTCTGCTCAATATCTTTATGTGGAAGAGGAAGACTCTAATGAAAGAAACGTCTTCGATTTTATTGAAAACGGAGTCGTAATCATGTGGCAATTCCTCCACGCAATGAAAAAAGATCTAAATGACGAGAGTAAAACATCTAATGACTTGATGCGGGAAATAGATGTTATGATACAGTATATACCGCATAGATGGATGTTAGATGCTTTAGACTATTGTTATTATAGGTCAACTGATACTTTCGAAAGAGGTGAGTCTTTTACGGTGTCTATGCCAGATATTCATATTCCTGTGGATTCCTTTATGAAAGAAGTCAAGCAACTTTCCCCAACTGATATGGATTTCTATGAAGCATTCATTTACCTTCATTCTTATATTTACATAAAACAAAACCATCATTTGTTGAGCACATTCTTTCTAGAATATGAGGACAATACCTATCAAATGATTACATTCTCTGCATCTTTGAGAACAACGTTGTATCGTTATATTAATAGAGTATCGAAGATGGTATTTGATAATGATATTGCAAATGTTTACCTTGTAACTGAAATGATTGGATACCAGGGAGTTGATATTAAGCATCTGACGGATTTTTTACAACTCAGTTATGAAGAGAGAAAACCATACAGAACAGTTACTTATTTAACTTTTTATAAAGTAACTTCCGCCGGTGCAATTTTCCCAATAATGATAGACACTGATAATCTGATTGATAGTCTCTCAGTAAGTGCTGTTATGGGTAAAATAAAGACAACAGAACAGCCGAGGCAAGTGAGCATAATGATGACTCCAATAGTTGATAGTTTTATAAAGAGAAGAAGTACATGAGACTGATTTGTTAATAGACAATGTAAATCACCACCTATGAGATATTTTTGTCCCTCGGCTATTTTCGACTATCTCGGGGGACAGATGGGGGACAAAATGGGTGATAATCTGCAAATATCGAAGTTAAAAATCAAAAATCTGCAAAAATAGACGAAATTTTAAATGCTTGAAAGGAGGGTTTCGTCAGTGGTGATTTCACCTCCAACGATTTCAGCGAGGTGGTGTATGCAAGCACGAAGGTCCTCGCTGAGGAGGTCGGTGGGTAGGTTGGCACTAAGAGCATCCTCTACACGGATGATGTCATCGAGAGCGAGGGAGAGTGCCTCATAATGACGAGCGTTTGTCACCACGACATCATTTTGCTGAATTTCAGGCACATCAGCTGCTTTGAATATTTCCTCTTCCAACTGCTGTATGTTGACATCATGCTTCGCACTGATTTCCACGACAGGCACAGCCCTACCCTGCCCCATTTCCGAAACAGGATTATAAGGTGTGTTTTGTCGGTCGATTTTATTGACCACCGCTATGAGACGTTTACCTTCTGTTCGTTGGAGGATATTGTTCACCTCATCAGCTTCAGGTGGAGAGTCGGTGAGCCAAATGACAATGGCAGCCTCATCGAGTTTCTGGTATGCCCTTTCGATACCCATCTGCTCAATGGTGTCGTTGGTGTTTCTGATACCAGCAGTATCGATAAACCGGAAGGTCAAACCGTGAATCTGTGTAACATCTTCAATGACATCTCGTGTGGTGCCATGGATGTCGCTGACAATAGCTTTTTCGTCGTGCACGAGTCGATTGAGCAGAGTGCTTTTGCCGACATTAGTTTTACCGATGATAGCCACAGGGATTCCCTGACGTATGGCAACACCGGTTTGAAAAGAATTGACGAGTTTTTCGATGTGGAGATGGATTTCCACTGCCAGAGAAAGAAGTTGAGAACGATCGGCGAATTCCACATCATGCTCACTGAAATCCAACTCCAGTTCGATGAGTGATGTTAGATGAAGCAACTGGTCTCTCAATTGTCGCAGTCGTTGTGTGAAATTTCCACGCAACTGACTCAGCGCCATTTTATGTGTAGCGGCATTAGTCGAGGCAATTAAATCGGCCACAGCTTCCGCCTGACAAAGGTCGAGTTTGCCATTGAGGAAAGCACGTTGAGTGAACTCACCAGGAAGAGCCTGCCGGCATCCTTGCTTGGTGAGGGCGTGGAGGATAAGTGTGATGATATAACGAGATCCGTGGCAGCTAATTTCTACCGTATCTTCCCCCGTATAGGAGTGAGGCGTACGCATTACCGTCACCACCACGTCGTCGATAACGTCACCTTCGCCTTCACGTAGTGTGCCATAATGAGCAGTGTGACTACGTGCGTCAACAAGCCGATGCCCTGTTGGTGATACAAACAGGGCATCGGTGATGGTGATAGCTTCTTTTCCCGACACTCTAATAGTGGCCATCGCACCGCCGGCGGCAGTGGCAAGGGCACAGATGGTGTCATAGTTCAGAAAGGCCATGGCTTACATTCTGTCAAGCACCTTCTCGATAAGGGTGTCGATGGAGTTCTTGTACTCGGTATTCATTTCTTTCGCATAGCGGTTGGCAATAACCATGCAGCAGGTCATAGCGCGATGGCCGAGAAGGGAGGCGAGTCCTGCAAGGGCAGACGATTCCATCTCGAAATTGCAGATATGCATGCCATCATACTCGAATGCCTCCACTTTTTCGTTCTGACGCGGGTCGGCAATATCGGCGCGAAGCACACGACCTTGGGGACCATAGAAGCCACCGCAGGAGATGGTGTAGCCACGCACCATGTCGTCTTTCGCAATCTGTTCGATAAGGTCAGCATCGGCCACAGCCACATAAGGGGCACCCTTAATGGGATTCCAATCCATGTGTTTCTTGAATGCCTCCTCGAGAGCGAGGTCGCAAACCTTATTGCGGTCGGCATAGAAATTGAGCAAGCCGTCAAAACCGATGCTCTTCACAGATGCTACAAAGCAACCAGTGGGGGTAAAGGGTTGCAGACCGCCACAAGTGCCTATACGGACACATGTTAATGTTCGGTGCTCGTCAAATTCAGTGCGGGTGGCATAGTCGATGTTAGCCAATGTGTCGAGTTCGTTCATCACGATATCGATATTATCGCAGCCAATGCCATGACTTTGGCAAGTGATGCGTTTACCTTTATAGGTGCCGGTGATAGTATGGAACTCACGGCTTTGCACTTCACACTCGATGCTATCAAAGTGATTGGCGACGGTGTTCACACGGGCGGGGTCACCTACAAGCACCACACGGTCGGCCAGTTGTTCCGGACGCAGATGCAGATGGAAACATGAACCATCTGAATTAATGATTAGTTCTGATGCTGGAAAAACCTTTTTCATTTCTCAATATTTTTAGTTTAACAGGTTGATGTTTTTCAGAAAATACAAATTTAGGCAATAATATTGACAAATGGTGTGATTTGTGTTATTTTTTATGATTTTTTAGCAACTTCCGATAAACAACATCCAATTAACCTTTGCTGGTGGTATCATCGGTTCTTGTTTTTCAGATACCAAGAATGTGTGAAAATAACGTACAAGATGAGTGCAAGCGAGACCAAGATAAGTGCCGTCTCTAATACATGTGTTTTATTGGAAAAGAAATATCCTAATCCTAACCCGATGCTAATACCAGACTCCCATGCCAGGAAGAAAGAACTCTGCGAAGTACCCCTCTGACAATGTCTGCTAAGTTTTATATAGAATAGCAGGAACCTTGACCCTATCAATCCAGCACCAAGACCTATGAGAACAGGTGCGATGTAAGAAACGGAAGAACCCTCTCTTGTGAGCATAATTATTACTGCCACACCTATGACGAGCAATCCAGCCACCGCCTCGCTTTTCAGTTCTGCATTGACAAAGACGAACTTACCTGCTAACAGTGCCAACAAAAAACCTATCATCAACATAGAGAAGAAGACGGCATGATGAGCCGTGGATAATACTATACCTATAGACAGTGTCACCATGAAGAGATTGATGAATAACAGCCATCCCTCAGGCATGAAAAAGCGGTCGAGACTTGCATGTGGAACATGGTCCTCTGGCGCCCGAAACGGGAATCTAACCAATCCTATCAAAACTGCCGCCATCACAGTGAGACCCGTCGACACGCATATTGAAATTTCAAAACCAAGTGTCGGAATGAGAATACAAACAAGTAGTGGGCCTAAGGAAACTGCAAACCTACCAAACCATGCCGCAGCATAGTTGGCTTCCGTTCGTTGAAACGACTCTGTACAGTCAACAATCAGCGTACTCAGGAGAATCATCTGTGCAAGTCCGAAGAAAGCCCCTGTCAGAAATCTAACACCTATTGCTACCCATGGAAAATAATGCTGTTCTACATTGAGCAGCATTGGTATGAATACACATGCAGCCACCACTATCAAGGACATCTCACAAACATGATTCCTGCGATATTTCTGCACCAGAAAAGAGCAGAATGCACCCAACACAAAGAGTCCCAGCCCCTGCGTTCCCAATGCTATCGCGATATAATGTTGTGACGTATGAGCCTCGTTCATCATGATCGGATAATGCAAGATCTGCATATATACAGCCATGGTCAACAACAGGTTGGCTATAGCTAAAAGCCAGAAGTCACGATTCCAGAGACGGATATGTATGGGAGTGTTCTGAGTATCCATTTTTAGTAGTTGGCAACTTGTCCAAGAAGCCCAAGAAGAGTGGTGGTATTTTGAAAGTCAGCAACGGCAATATCACATAGTTCCTTGATACTCTCAGCAGAATTTGTTGTTGTCAGTCCCACAACAGTCATTTCTGCAGCCTGTGCCGACCGCAGACCATTGAAACTGTCTTCAAAGACCATACATTCGGCAGGGGTGAGGTTGAATCGCTTAGCCGCCATAAGATAACATTGTGGTGATGGTTTGCTTTCAGTGAAATCCTCAGAAGTGAGAATAGCATCAAAAAGCCCTTCAAATTCTGGATGGGCAGCATACACTGCATTCATTTTGGGGGTGTTTGAACTGGTGACCAACGCGGTCTTTACCCCTTTGTCCCTCAAGGATTTCACATAAGCTACAAATCCTGGCACATAGTCATAACTCATATTAGCCTCATACTCATTGAGCCCCAGCACAATGTCTTTTTGTTGTTCTGGGTCGGGGAAATGAGCATCGAAAATCTGCACTAAAGTTTGTCCTTTAATTTTTCTTTCCAGTCCAGGTTCCTCAGGATGGTAATGCCGACATACTCCCCCCCAAAATATAGAGTATTGGGGCTCTGTATCGAATGCGACACCATCGAGGTCAAAAAAAGCAGCTTTAATAGGCATAATCATATAGTTTTACAATAGAAACCCTATTTCATCCATATAGCTCGTTACATGAGAAAATAGCGGCATAATGATATGAAGTGAAGATAAATGAGGCACTCTGACCCTCTTTGCCTTTTAATCGGATGCAAAATTACGTGTTTTCTTTGAGAAAAACATGAAATATTTGGTATTTCTCTCTTTAAATCGATTTTTTGCATTATCTTTGCATTTTTAAGAGAACACAAGACGCTATTCGGCATATTAAACAATACAAATATAAGATGCCACTGAAGATACTCCATTTCGCGCCCGACATGACCACAAGAAACAGTCTGCGCGATACGATACATCAAATACTGAATAGTCTGGGGAGCTCGGCAGAAGTACACCTTATTACGCTGTCGCCTATTCCGGCAGACTTGACAGGCAATTATACATGTCATTGCATTGGCAACGGCAAGGATAATTATGGCCGTAATGGTATCGTCAACTTGCTGGCTGTTCAGAAGCGTTTTCTTGTGATTCTCTACAACTTGATGCCCGACGTGGTACATATTCATGGCTCTTACAGCTTTATTTCATCACGCATGGAGCTGTGGTCGCGCAAGCGCGGCTTTCCCGTGGTTTTTTCTCCCTACGGAGGAATGAATCCCCAGTTTATCGATGCACAATACGGCATGCGCACCTGGAAGATGATTCTCTACCAAAAAAACATGACTTTGCGTGCTGCTGCCATGCAGGTTTCCGACAAAGGTGAATACGACTATCTACGCGATCAGGGATTCAGCCGTCGTGTGGTTTATATCAACCCGCCCCACACTGAAGAGGGAATGGAACCCGATTATGAGGACTATATCACAAAACTCCTGCTTTTATACAAAAAAGTATTGGAAACTCGGTTGTATCATCTTGACGTCAACTCTTCCGAGGCTGTAAGTAGCCTGCTTCATCTCAGCCTTTCCGATGAACCCGAACGTCATCCTCTCTGCGCTGAAGATATTCTAAACTTACGAGCACTAAGTCCTGCCCAATGGCATGCCATTCAGTTGTTTGCCACAGAGCACGACATAATGCCACTAATAGTCTCTGCCGCCACACGCATGCAGCTGGGCAACAATCTCGACGATGATTTCTGGAGCGACACTTTTCCTCCACTGCACGAACGGGAGAAAGGCCATTTACCCTCCGACAAGTTACTATCCAACAAACGCCGCCGTGCCCGTATGATTGGCAATATTACCCTTGGCAGTGAATATAGCATCCGAAAGATTTGTTTCCTGCTCGAAAACATCAAATACCATCTTTCGCAACGCACACTGACCATGCGTCATCTCTGCGACCTCTACGAGATTTTCCGTTTTGAGGACATCGAAGAACCACGACTGAAGGAAGTACTTAAACGACTGCATATCCATAAACTCTGCCGTCGCCTATGTCAAGTACTTTCCGAGGCCGCCTACCTTGACGAGGGTTTCATGCCCGTGCCTGCCCTCAACGACTCTGGCACAGAAAAAATACGACAAATCATTGCAACCTTTTAACCCAACAACCGACCATCAACTATGAAAACCGAAGACATTAATAACGACCTCAGATATTTAGAATTACTCTCAAAAACATATCCAACCATCGCTGAGGCCAGTACAGAGATTATCAATCTTCAGGCCATACTCAACCTGCCAAAGGGCACAGAGCATTTCCTTGCCGACCTTCACGGTGAGTCGGCAGCCTTCCAACATGTATTGAAAAATGCCTCTGGTAACATCAAGCGAAAGGTGAATGAGATTTTCGGCAACCAAATCCGTGAAAGCGAGAAACGCGACTTATGCACACTTATATACTATCCGGAGCAGAAACTTGAATTAGTAAAGGAATCAGATGAAGATATTGACGACTGGTATCATATCACTATCCATCATTTGGTGAAGGTATGCCGTGAGGTTTCCAGCAAATACACTCGTTCGAAGGTGCGCAAGGCACTGCCCGAGGAGTTCAGCTACATCATCCAGGAATTGCTCCATGAGCGTACCGACGACGCCGACAAGAGCGCATACGTGAGCGCTATCATCGACACCATTGTCACCACTGGCTGTGCCGAGGACTTCATCATCGCCATCAGTAATGTCATCCAGCGTTTGGCAATCGACCGCCTACACATCCTTGGCGACATCTACGACCGAGGCCCCGGTGCCCACATTATCATGGACACACTCACCGACTATCACAAATGGGATATTCAGTGGGGCAATCACGACATTCTCTGGATGGGAGCCTGCGCTGGCAACGACGCCTGCATCTGTAATGTCATCCGTCTCTGCTTGAGATATGCCAATATGACCACCTTGGAAGAAGGCTATGGCATCAACCTCATCCCTCTTGCCACCTTCGCTCTCGATACCTACGGTGATGATCCATGCGCAGAGTTTATCCCCCACGCTAATGGTTCGGATGAGGCCATGGACGATAAGACGCTCCTACTTACAGCCCGGATGCACAAGGCAATCGCTGTTATTCAATTCAAGATTGAAGCCCAATTGATTGAGAATCATCCTGAATGGAACATGGCCGATCGCTGCGTGCTGAACTATATTGACTATAAGCGTGGAGTATATTGCTTCGACGGCAATGAATACCCCCTTTCAAGCAATCATTTCCCCACAATCGACCCCGAACGCCCAAACCAACTGACCGAGGAAGAAAGAATTCTCATTAAGAAAATACACCGCTCATTCAGAATTAGCGAGAAGCTGCGCAAGCACATCCAACTAATTCTACGACATGGCTGCATGTTTGCCGTCGTGAATCACAATTTGTTGTTCCATGCCTCCATCCCCCTCAACGAAGATGGTTCGCTCAAGGAAGTGGAATTATTGGATGGTAAGCGGTATAAGGGTAAGGAACTCATGCATAATATCGGTATGATAGTACGCACTGCCTTTCAGGGTGACAATAAGACACCTGAAAGGCAGCATGCCATCGACTATTTCCTCTATCTCTGGAGCGGTAAGGACTCGCCATTGTTCGACAAGTCGAAAATGGCCACATTCGAGCGTTATTTCATCAAAGAAAAAGAAACGCACCTAGAAGAGAAAGGCTATTACTTCAAATTACGCGACAACGAGGATGTCTGCGACCGCATACTCGATGCCTTTGAAGTGAAGGAGCCCAACCGCCATATAATTAACGGTCACGTACCCGTGCATGTGAAAACAGGTGAAAACCCCATCAAAGCTAATGGGAAGTTAATGGTCATCGACGGTGGTTTCTCCATGCCCTATCACAAGGAGACTGGTATTGCCGGCTACACATTGGTGTATCATAGTCGTGGATTCCAGTTGGTGCAACATGAACCTTTTACTTCTGCTCGCGATGCAGTCCTCCGCGGGACCGACATCAAGAGCACTACACAAATTGTGGAAATGTCGTCGCATCGTATGCTCGTAGGCGATTCAGACTTAGGCGAAGAAATCGGTGCCCAGATAGCCGACCTTCAAAAACTGCTCTATGCCTATCGCCACGGTATCATTGCCGAACATGAGAGGAAGAAATAATTTTAAAAACCTCTTCCATTGACTGTGACATTTTTGTATTGGATATTCCCTGCACCGATGACATGATTAACTTCTTGCTCTGTTACCCCTTCAAACTGACAGTTTTTGATGAAGATGTCCTTTGCTTGAATACGGTCTTCGAAGCCATCGATGTGTAGCAGATAGCGGCTTTTGTGGCTGGTGATGTTTTCCAGATGAATATTGTGGAAATAGGGATAGTATTGTCCCGTTTCCACTTTCCAGTATTTCAGTTCTATACCTAAGATGGCAAGGTCGCAGACGCCTACATCGAGATTTCTCACATAGATATTTTTCACTTCCCCACCTCGATTTGGGTTTGACTTGATGCGTATGATGCGCACGAGGTTGGGACTGTCCATCTGGCAGTTTTCCACCCACACATTGCTGCATCCTCCTGTGATTTCACTTCCAATCGCCATAGCAGCATGACCATCACGCATCACACAGTTGCGAATGATGATGTTTTCGCTTGGAATCATCCACTTACGTCCGTCGTCATCCTTCCCACTTTTGATGGCTATACAGTCGTCTCCCGTATCAAAATAACAGTCTTCTATGAGCACGTTGCGGCATGACTCTGGGTCGCAGCCATCGTTGTTATAGCCGTGACTATCAAGATGGAGACGGCGCAGGGTAATATTCTCCGACATCAGCGGATGGATGAGCCAGAAAGGCGAACGATTGATGGTGAAATCCTGCAAAAGGATATTCTTGCACTTGTAGAAATGAATGAACTGCGGCCGCATACCCTTCTCGCCAGTGAAAGCTCGCTTCTCGATGGGCCACTGCTCTTCCAATGCCTTATTAAGAAGCGACTTCTCATTCCCTATCGTTCCATCTGGGAGTTGAACCTTCCATAGACGGTTTTCCTCCAGCCACGTGCTGAAAGTAGATTGTCCGTCGAGCACACCTTTCCCTGTCACAGCAATGTTCTCTGCTCCATAGGCATAGATAAGCGGCGAAAGGTTGTAACAGTCAATCCCCTCGATACGCGTAATGACGGGCTTATAGAGACGATAATCGGTTGTGAAAATGAGCCTTGCTTCATCATTAAGGTGGAGATTGACGTTCGACCGCATATGTATGGCGGCTGTATGGAAGGTGCCATTGGGCACTATAACATATCCCCCACCTTTCATCGAACAGTCGGCAATTGCCTCATTGATGGCATCTGTGAAAAGACTGTCGGTACCATTGTAGTAGTCGGTGACAACGAAATAGCGTTTGGGGAACTTTGGTGCGACGATGCTTTTCTCCACCTTTTTCATTTGTCGCCATGGATTCCCGGCGAAAGTTGTGGTGGCAAGAAATGTCATCAGTATAAAAACTAAGGGGATGAATGTAAACTTTTTCATGGCTTTAGTCTTGAGACTTTAGAAATATAGCTATAGTATCCACAGCGAAACAGATATATAGATACTATAGCTATTATGTAGTAACATGTTACTTTTTGAAGCGGACGCGAGAGACATCGCTGTAGTCAATGGTTTTCATCTTTTCGAGGTATGCCATAATCATATCTGAACAGATGATTCCGTTGGAATGTCCTGGGTCACGTCGCGGAGCATCACAAATAGCAGCGACATAGCTGTTAGTCACCACCTTATAGGTTTTCTTCAGATTGAAATTCTTACCGTCAAGGGTATATAACTTTAGGTCAGCAATCTTAGTGGTGTCTTTCTTGTTGAAGAACACATCACATCTGGCGCCCCCAATAAACGGGAACCAACCTTCACTGTTCTCATAGCAAGAAATGAGCATCTGCTTGTATTCCTCACCTGTCATCATCATCTCGATACAGTCGTTTCCAAAGGGGTCGAGTCGCAGCACATCTTTCACGGTGAAAGGTCCTGCATCTTTCTGCTCGATACGCACTCCGCCATAATTTTGCAGCGCCAAGTCGGCATTTGCCTCACTAATCATCGCATCACACATCAAGCATCCCAACTGTTCATTGTTGGTGAATTCCGTAGCTGTGGCGAGAACACGCTCAAACTCAGGATTGTTGTTGAAATACTCCACCAGAGCCTGCACTGTCATGTTCTTCACAGGATATTTCTGAACCTCGATGTTTTTAGCCTCCTTGTTCATTACTTTTCCATCAACCACATCCACCGTGATATAGGTAACACGCTTGAGCTTGTTTACATTCTGGGTGATAAGCACACCATTATGTAATTCACCACCATTCAATTGGGTGTGCGTATGCCCACCAATAATGAGGTCGAAGCAAGGGAATTTCTTTGCCATTTCAACATCATCCTCATAACCGATGTGCGACAACAGGATGAAAACATCCACCTTGTCACGGAGCCATAGATATTGTCGTATCGTCTCCTCAGGGTCGGCAAATTGCATTCCCTTCACCAAGTCAGGATGGCAGTCGGGATAGCCATGAATGCCTAATTGAACGATGCCTAAGACCCCCACCCTAACACCTTCGACATCAAAAATCTTATAAGGAAGCGGATTGATATTCAACTCCGGTTCGGCTTTGACATTGGCACAAAGGTATGGAAAGTTGGAGGTGGACAGGAGTTTGGAGAGCCCAGCTTGTTTGTTGTCAAACTCATGGTTTCCGAATGCTGAGGCATCGAAGCCGATGAAGTTCATCAACGCCGTCATGGGGTATGTGGGGATGGAATAGAGGTCGTTGACGGGATTTCCTGTACGGTTGTCACCTGCAGAGAACACCAATAGTGAATTGTCTATCTGTCGCAAGCTATCTGCTATGGCAGCGAGCATCGGCATATTGTCGATAGCTGCGTGCATGTCATTTCCTGAGAGGATATGTATCTTGCGCGTCTGAGCCATTGCCGTAACAGCTATTGCTACGGCAAAAATAAAGATAAGGAAAAACTTTTTCATTCTTCCTTGTTGATTTCAAATGTGAGACTCATACCTTCACGAAGTGGCGCATCTGGGTCTATCTCATGTTCCCACTGGTCGCGAATGGTGATATCATTGGTTTTCTTCTCACCCTTACTAATAAAAAATCTTCGGATAGCGTCCTTTGCAGTGGCGCCACCGAAGATTTCTATTTCGTCGTTGTTAACTATTACCTTCATACTAATGAGAAAGCTACATCCATCATGCGGGTGAAAGTATTCTGTCGTTCCTCGGCAGTGGTCGCCTCGTGAGTGATCAGATTGTCGGATACAGTACAGATGACGAGAGCACGTTTCCCTCCCCTGGCAGCATTCATATATAGGGCAGCGGCCTCCATTTCTACTCCTAAAACGCCCATGTTAATCCACTTGTCGCTGTGTGGGTTCTCACTATAGAAGATGTCGGAAGACAGGACATTTCCTACACGATAGTTGTATCCAAATTTCTCACAAGCCTCCACAGCTTCGCGTACAAGAGAGAAGTCGGCAATTGGTGCGAAAGTTCCCGGTGTCTCATACTGCATGCCATAGTTGGAGTCGGTACATGCACCCATGGCTACGATGAGTGAGCCTAATGGAATGTCGGCATGATAGGAACCTATAGAGCCCACACGAATGATAGTCTTCACATCGTAGAAGTTGTATAATTCATAAGTATAGATGCCGATAGAGGGGATTCCCATGCCATGTCCCATTACGCTGACACGCTTTCCTTTGTAAGTGCCAGTAAACCCAAGCATTCCTCTGACATTGTTAAACTGCACTGGATTCTCAAGAAATCTCTCAGCCATCAGTTTTACACGTAGCGGGTCGCCCGCCATAATTACAGTCTCAGCAATCTCGCCTAATTTTGCCCCAATGTGGGGAGTTGGTGTATTACTCATATTATTCCAAATTTAAAGTTATTATGATTTAAATAATTAACAAATTTGCCTATTCTTGCAATTTAGTGCAAAGATAATCAAATCCTTGAATAATGCAAAATAAATTACAAGTTTTTTTGTTGATAGCAAAATCTCATAAGAATATATTTTATCTTATTGAAGTTTTAGTGTTGTAAATTGTAAACATAAAACAGCAAAATATTTTGTGTTATCAACAAAAAGATATATTTTTGCATTATTAAAACAACGACCTATCAACCCTGAACATTCATCTATTAAACTATGACGACTATGATAGACCAAATTATTGAGTACAACAAAACATTTGTGGCAGAGAAAGGCTATGAGAAATATGTGACAGACAAATACCCTGACAAAAAGCTGGCAGTACTCTCTTGTATGGATACCCGCTTAACTGAGCTACTCCCGGCCGCCTTAGGGCTGAAGAATGGTGATGCCAAAATCATCAAGAATGCAGGTGGATTGGTCATCTCGCCTTTCGACTCCGCCATGCGTAGCCTACTTGTTGCCATCTACGAACTTGGTGTGGAAGAAATTATGGTTGTAGCACACTCTCATTGCGGAGCTTGTCACATGAGTTTCCATCATTTTCATAGCGAAATGCTTGCCCGTGGCATCACAGAAGACACCCTCGACACCATTCGCCGCTGCGGTATCGATCTCGACTCCTGGTTAGAAGGTTTTAAAGACACACCCACATCAGTACGCAAGACCGTAGAGACAATTAAGACCCACCCACTCGTTCCCCATGACATCACAGTCCGTGGTTTCATCATCGATTCCGTGACAGGAATGCTTGAAGAAGTCAACAGTTAGAGATAAACTACTTAGCCTCAATTCTCCTATGAAAAGAACCATCATTTTCATTTTCATGTTCTCTGCGACATTCACGTTGTATTCCCAACAAAACAATCAACAATATAAAGTACCCATCAGTGAAGAACATGAACACATGATGACAGGAAAATACGAACCAACAATGGCTTCACTGCAAAACCATCAAACTCCTGAATGGTTTCGCGACGCGAAATTTGGCATCTGGGCTCACTGGGGCCCACAATGTGTGGAAGGCAGTGGCGACTGGATGGCTCGCGGTCTCTACATCGAAGGGTCTGGGCAATATAACTACCACGTGAAAAACTATGGTCATCCCTCGGAGTTCGGTTTCAAGGACATTCTCCCTTTGTTCAAGGCAGAAAATTGGGACCCAGACAAACTGGTGGAGCGATATAAACGATGCGGCGCAAAATATTTCTTCGTGTTGGGCAATCATCATGACAACTTTGACCTCTGGGATTCACAATACCAGCCATGGAACTCAATGAACATCGGTCCGCATCGTGATATTCTCAGCGAATGGTCCAAAGCAGCTAAGAAACATGGTCTGCCACTTGGTATCAGTTTTCATGCCGACCATGCTTGGACATGGTATGAACCATCCCAACGCTATGACAGAGATGGTTCCAAGGCTGGAGTCTATTATGATGGACACTTGACCAAGGAGGACGGCCAAGGTCAATGGTGGGAAGGCCTCGACCCTCAGCAACTCTATGCTCAAAATCATCCTATGAGTGAGCGTTCGTGGAGCAATTCACAGATTCACCGCCAATGGGACTGGACCAACGGTGCTGCCCTACCCTCCCAGGAATTTGTAACAAATTTCTACGATCGCACACTCGATGCCATCAACCGCTATGAACCCGACCTCATCTATTTTGATGTCACGGTACTGCCATTCTACCATATCAGTGACTGCGGTCTTCGCATTGCCACCCACCTCTACAACAAAAATCCTCGGGCGGTGGTTTTTGGCAAGATACTGAACGAAGAGCAACGCAAGGCTCTGACATGGGATGTAGAGCGCGGCGCGCCCAACCAAATCATCTCCGAGCCTTGGCAGACTTGCAACTGCATTGGCGACTGGCACTACAACACATCCATCTATGAGCGTGGTTCATACAAGGATGCAGGCACCATTGTCAGACAACTTGTAGATATCGTGTCGAAAAACGGCAATCTATTACTCAACATCCCCCTTCGTGGCGATGGTACATACGACGAAAAGGAAGACCAGATTCTCACCGACCTCGAAGCATGGATGACACAGAACGGGGAGAGTATCTTTGGCACACGACCGTGGGTGATTTTCGGCGAGGGACCAGTAGCGGAAAAAAGTATAGCCATTAATGCGCAAGGCTTCAACGACGGTCAGTATAGCAAAATGGACTATCGCGACATCCGCTTCAACCAAACCTCGAAGTATCTCTACGTCACAGCCATGGGTTGGCCAGAAGACAATCATCTGCTCATCAAGTCACTCTCCAAAGGCAACCCATATCTGAGACACAACATCAACAACGTCCGGCTATTGGGTTATGGCAAGGTAAAAACCCGTCAAACGGAGGTAGGACTGCTAATAGAACTACCTTCACAACCCACTAATGCCATCGCGCCAGTACTAAAAATCACAAAATAAAAGGTTTTTGAAGTTTCTTAAGTCTTCTACTTCTTAGGCTACACAGTCCATCACATAGGCGATAGCACAGCAAATGATAGCAACAGGGAAAAGTCCTGCTCCGCGCCACGCTGCAATAAGACCGACCACCAAAGCTGCTATTCCTGAAATTGGTGACAGCGTGGTTTCAACAATAGCGGGAAAGGTCATCACTGCCAACGTAACATAAGGAACATAATAAAGAAAACTACGCAGGAACACATTCCGTATTCTACCCTTTATAAACGTCATTGGCAGAATACGAATAAGGTTGGTAGTAACTATGGCCAACAAAATACAAATGATTATCTCACGCGTCTCCATCGTTGATATCTTTTACGGGTTTGAGCCATGCGGCAACTGCTGATATAAGGATTGTCAATACGATAGTGCGGATGCCTGTACTCCATTCGCTGACAAAAGGAGCTATGGCACACAGTCCACTCAAAACAAAACTAACTGCCACAGAATAAAGCACATTGTGGTCGGCACGAGACGGTGGCATGATAATAGCAATAAACATACCATATAGAGCTACGCTCAATGCCGAAACAATGGCATAAGGTAACAGACCACCGGCTATGATGCCTACTGCGCAGCCAGATGCCCAACAAAGGGTGGAAATCAGGGCGGCTGAATAGGTGTAGGCTGGTGGTGTGTAGCCTTTGTGGTTGACAGAAATGCCAAACACCTCGTCGGTGACGCAGCATGCCATCAGCATACGATGATACCAAGGTGTGCCAGGGGCAATCTTCTGCGAGAGCGCAGCACTCATCAGCATATAGCGCAAGTTAGCCACCAGACTCATTGCTACCACTTCTATATAGGCTGCATTGATAGCCACGAGCGTATAGACACCATACTCACCTGCAGAGGCACGAGTGAAGAAACTGCTCACAAAACCGAGTGGTGCTGTCAACCCAGCCTTCTTGGCTATGATTCCTAACGAGAATGCTACAGCAAAATAGCCCAGCGCAATAGGAATACCATCACGCAAACCACTGACAACCTCACTTTTCACGTTTTTTGTTGTCGTCTTTTCCACATTTTTCTCTATGCCGTCTGTCATCTTTACGTCAAAACGGGCACAAAGGTAATTGAAAAAAATGGCCTGACAAAAAAACAGGTCGAAGATGTTGTTTATAGAGAATCATTTTATTCAAGTTTCGCAAGTGCATTTATAATCAGACAACAATCGCAGGCGTGCACTTGGCATCGCTGATGTTTGAATAGAACGTCAGCAAAACTGACGTGAACCGTAACTTCCCCCACTACTGTCCCAAGCGGTTTAGCCGCTTGAAAAGCATGTCATTTCTATCCATTATCAACAATCCTTTCCGCCATCGCATTTAGGTGGAGGCATTGTTCTCTCGTAATCACCCGTCTCTCGTTATGAAAATCCCAAGGGCTTATCTGCAACAGCACCCCCTTGGCACAAGCATCAAAAGCCTCACCTGAGGGTTTGTACAATTTCGGGAAGCCATTCTCCCTAAGCAGGATGATGTTGTATCCTCGGTTCATCGCTTCCCGCAGCACCTTCTTTTCCTTTGGCGAAACGGCAGCACTGACAAGCACCCCACCGCGTTCGCCACATGACAGCCATTCCTCTCTCAGCCGTGCATTTTCTTCATCCGTGTAGCGCCTGTGAACAATGACAGCAACCTTGTCGGGAATGTTCAGCAGGAATCTATTACCTACTACCTGACATTGCTCACCTGCCACCTCCATCCCTGTTAGTACGGAGAACAGTTCAGGGTTCTGACGTTTCATCATCAATCGGCGAGGATTATCATCAAGATAGTGTTTCCAATTGTCCAACTGCCCTTCGTGCATGAGAATCTTGTCGCAATAGCCTTTCTCAAATAAGCCTTGCCTGGGTGGTTTGTTCATATTGAACAATTTCCAATATACATTGTTGCATCCCGATTTGAATCCGGCCACTACTTTCCCCAGATGCTCATTCTCCTCCATGTTCTCTTTGATCCTCACAATAATGTGCAAGTGGTCTGGCATAATGCACAGTTTCCATACCTCCACCAAAGGGTAAAATAGATTTATCTTCTTCTGCTCTTCCTGAACAATCGCTTTTCCGAGGGCAGAGAGTTCCACATAAGGCATCACCTCGCCCTCCAGACATCCCCTCAACGTGCCCAATATCGCCATGCGTTCCCTCACCACAAGGGTCAGCATATATGTTCCCTTGCGGCTATAGTCGTGCCAAGGGGTGCGCCTCTTCATTGAGTGCTGTATCTCGCGCACCTCCATGCCTGCAGTTATGGCTTCTTCCCGAGTCATAGTATATTTTCGGCTCAAAGGTACGAAAAAAAATGAATCAGCATTGATTTTAATCAAAATTATATAGAAATACTCCAACTTATTTGAAAAAAAGCATTTTTGTAAGTTTGGTATTGTTTTCTCTATACCAATGTTGACAATCCCGATAAATTCAGGGTCACCATTTTCAAATGATTAAAACGAAATGAATATTATAAAGATTTATTTCACTTCATTTTGTTTCACTTTATATGTTTGTTAGGAAAATGGCTGACTAAGAGTAAAAGAAAACCTTGCAAATCCTTGCTTTAACGAGATTTAAGAAGGATAAGCATAATCATAAAAAACAATCATAGTAGCGGCTCTACATACCAATTTCACTATTTTTAGGTATTGTTCACTTTTGAAAAACGGAGTAATTTTGCATCCGTTATCAAGAAGATTTTTAACACATTATTATATATTTTATATGAAACCTGTATTACTTATTGCCTTACTTGCACTATCATCATGTTTTGCAATGGCACAGGGAACAGAAAACAATAGCGTAGATGCCGTAACGGGAGCCACACGCCAAATCAAAAAGACAGAGCAATCGACAGACAGTTTATCGCGCCTATACATAGGTGGTTATGGCGAGGCCGTCATGACCCGCAATTTCTTCAGTCAGAGTTTCAATCGCTACAAAAAGCCAGAAAACTATGCTAATGACAAGAGTCATGGCCGTTTTGACCTCCCCCATGTGTGTTTAAATATTGGTTATGATTTCGGCAAAGGCTGGACAATGGGGGCAGAAGTAGAATTTGAACATGGCGGTAATGGAACCGCTGTCGAAATAGAAGCAGAAGAGGCTGGAGAGTACGAAGCCGAGGTTGAAAAAGGCGGCGAAGTAAATATCGAGCAGTTCTGGATCAATAAGGAATTTTTGAAAGGAAAATTCAATGTAAAAGCTGGTGAGATTATCATACCTGTTGGCTACTCTAATGCCTATCACGAACCTAATCAGTTTTTTACAGTATATCGCCCAGAGGGCGAAGCGACAATCATGCCTAACACATGGCATCAGGTAGGTCTCTCGCTCTGGGGAAAATTGAAAAACTGGCGCTACGAGGTACAATTGCTCTCTGGCTTGAATTCAGAAAGTTTTACTGCTGAGAATTTCGTTCACTATGGTGCCACCAGCCCATACGAGTTCAAGGTGGCCA
Source organism: uncultured Prevotellaceae bacterium (assembly GCA_900315075.1). Taxonomy (GTDB): domain Bacteria; phylum Bacteroidota; class Bacteroidia; order Bacteroidales; family Bacteroidaceae; genus Prevotella. Next base: position 21,397 of record OMXV01000022.1, read on the forward strand.
ACAACTACGCAGGAGCCATGCGCATCGATAATTATTCCATCAAAGGCTTGCGCATCGGATTGAGCGGCTATTATGGCTATTCCTTCCGTAACACCTTACGTACTCCTGGTAGCAAATATGATGATGTGACAGGAGCATTGGGCATCATAGCCCTCGACTTAACACTCAACCGTTGGAACTGGATTGTGCGTGGCAATATAGATTACGCTCATTTTAGTGATGCCGATGAGATTTCTGCCTACAACCAAGCCAACTGGACGCATCATAAATACCAAGACGGCAATCCTCACCACTACTCCAATATCGGCAGTAATGCAGTGGCGTATGCCATCGAAGCTGGCTACAATCTCTTCTCGCAGATGACAAAATTGCAGCAGAAGAATGAGAAACTATTCGTCTTTGGCCGCTTTGAACACTACAACACCATGGCTTCAGGCACCTACAAGTCGATGTATGAATACACCAAGAAATACCGTTGTGCCTTGGGCTTAAACTATGTTCCCGTGAAGCAAATCACAATCAAAGGCGAATATTCCTATCGCTTTTTTGAGAAACCCAACAACAACGGTCTCACTTCCGACAGTCCTCTTTACAAGCAACCCTACAATAATGAACCAAGTGTGAGTCTGGGTATCACCTATTGTGGAAGACTATTATAAAAATGAAAAAACAGATAGATTTTATTATAACAACAAAAACAACATAGACAATGAAAAAAAGGAATTTATTGATGATGGCAGCTATTGCCGCCCTACTCTTTACAGGTTTTACCTCATGTTCTGACGATGACGATGCCAACACAACCACTGTGACAGGTTCACAGGCAGCCCTCGACCAAGCATGTGCAGACTGGAAGACCGCACGTGCCAACTGGGAGAATACCGAGGCTTTTCTCTTCGGTGCTGCAGATGTCTATTCCATCGACCCACACACCGACACATGGCCAGTTGCCGCCAACGACTTAGCTCAGGTACTGCGCGACGAGAAGGCCATGTCGAATCTCGACAACTTCATCAAGACTGCCAACTCCGGCATCTTGGGTTACCACGGTCTTGAATATGTTCTCTTCCGTCAGGGACAACCTCGTCAAATCAGTCAGATTACCAATCTGGAGTATAATTACATCTGTGCAGTAGCCAAGGACCTATACAATGCCACTGCCACTTTAGAGGCAGCCTGGGACTCACGCGAGAGCAATGCCGAACGCCACAAGATTGCCATCGACTATGTAGCCACCCATAATGCTATCAATGACGATGGCGATGCCGAAGGCTCGTTAGGCACCTTCACAAACTTCGGGAAAGCTTTCAAGAACCCAGGTACAGGCGATTGGGAAACAGCCCTCGACGCAACCCTTGAAATTATCTCAGGTTGTCAGGACATTATCGGCGAGGTTGGAGACTCAAAGATTGGCCTACCTTATACAGGCAACGATATCACCTATATCGAGTCACCCTATGCCTACAACTCCATCACCGACTTCTACGACAACATCGTCAGTTGCAAGAACGCCCTCTATGGCCAAGTGAATGCCACGACTCCCACAAAACAGTCGTTGATTTTCTTCTGCCAAAACGCCGGCAATGCTACACTGGCCAATCAGGCCAACATGGTGATAACTAAACTCGATGCAGCATTGGTCACTATCAAGGCCATGAAATATCCGTTTGCCCTCTATTATTCCGATGCTTCCTGCAAGAAGGCAATCGACGCATTAGGTGAACTGGATGAAGCACTCGGAGCAATGGCAGAAACGCTGAAGGGTTACGCCGGGAACGACACTGTGGAAAAGCAGTGCCAAACCATCAACGAGAATTATGTTGACAATGTAGTAGTAGCCACCTACCGCACCTTGGCAGACAATGCCCAAAAACTATACCAGTCTATAGTAAAAATTAAGAACTAAGAACTTAAAACAAACAACCCAACACTATGAACAGACTATCGATTATTGGTAGTATGCTATTAGGTAGTATCATCATTGCCGGATGTTCCGACAATGATGATACCTCTGATATCACCTCATGGGAAATCGGTGACCCTACTGCGGCCGATTATCCAGAGGATTACTATGCCGGCGGAAGGCTTGGCACTACTACCGTGAATACCGCCACTGCATTCGAACAACCATCGAAAGCAGTAGAAAACGCAGGGATGATGACAGCTTTCAACGAAGGTGAATATCTCTTCGAGAAAAACTACAACACGAATACCGAAGGAGCTTTCCACGGTCTCGGACCAGTCTATGTGAGACGGGGATGCCTCTATTGTCATCCAGGATATGGCCACGGGGCACGTCAGACCGTCTATAAGGCCGACATGCACCGCAACGGCTACCTACTCGTAGTATATGACAAGACCACCAATGCCTATATTCGTTCTGTGGCTGGTATGCCACAAACTGGTGCAGTGAAACCCTTCAAGGCCCCTATCGATGAGAATAAAATCAATATAGCATGGAACAATTATACCGATGAATGGGGTAACAAATTCCCTGACGGCGAGACCTATTCACTCATCTATCCTGAAGTAACGATTCCTTTCAGTGCCTACTACGCCCCTGTGGTGGTGGCGCGTGGAGGAAAAGACGTGACACTGACCGAGGCTGAGTACAATAGCGAGATTGGTGTATTGCTCGAATCGACAATCGGCATCTATGGTACGGGAATTACCGATGCCATTCCCGACGAGGAAATTACGGCCCAGTGGAAGGCAGAGAGCGAATATTTCAACAGCATCGGCAAGACCGATGCACTCAATCCCGCACTTTGGAACCAAGCCACTAATTCCTGGAACAGTTATTACAGCAATTCACTTCAGGGAGACGGAACGAAGTATGTGCGTCGTTATACTTATGCCCTTTCTCGAGGCCCGATTCTCGATGCCGCCGGTGCCAATGCAATTTGGAATATCACCAACGTCACCCGTTCTGATCGACGTTATCACTACCTCGACCTCGCTGGCATCTACTATGCCACAAAATCGTCGCAAGACCCTGAGGTTCAAGCTGGATTCCCTGAGTATATCAACCGCATTGACCCCACGAAGTCACACCCCGAATGGCATACAGGCGATTTACAGAAAGACATCTACACCTATCTAACCAGCAAGTCGCTCGATGCCGAGATGACAGATGCCCAGTATAAAAACCTCATGATATGGCACCGAGGTCTGGCTGTTCCAGCTGCTCGCAATACCACCACTTCCGACTTCAAGGAAGGCAAGCGCCTGTTCTCGCAGATAGGCTGTGCCAGTTGTCACCGTCCTTCATGGCAAACTGGTGAAGACCACATTCAAGACCCCAATAAATTCTTCACTTCCGACAACGACATGCCACGCTATCCCAACCAGAAAATCTGGCCTTATACCGACTTCGTTCAACATCGTTTATGGATGAAAAACGACATACGTACAGGTTGGTGCCGCACCACCCCATTGTGGGGTCGTGGACTTGCAGCAAAATGTGGCAGTGGCGTGGAGCGATTGCACGATTGCCGTGCTCGCAATGTCATGGAAGCCATCATGTGGCATGGCTGCAAAACTGAAGGGGGTACAAGTGATGCCTATAATTCAGTTGTACAATTCCGCAATTTAACGAAAAAGCAGCGTGACCAGATTATCTATTTTATTGAATCCATCTGATTTATATTTGTGACTAAGAAACTTATTTACGCCCTATACACACTCGCCATTGTGTGTATAGGGTTTGCCACTATCTTAGAGAAATCACATGGCACTAAATTTGTCGGTGAGCATATCTATGGTGCATGGTGGTTTATTGCGCTTTGGGCTATACTTACAGTAGTTGCCTGCGCATACATGATTCAACAACACTTATACCGACGTGTGGCAGTCATGCTGTTGCACTTGTCATTTGTTGTGATTCTGGTCGGAGCACTGACCACCCATCTCACAGCCATACGAGGCACTGTGGAACTAAGAAAAGACATTCCCATCACAGCCTTCATTTGTAATGATGGTGATATTCAGGCATTTCCCTTCAGTCTGACACTGAAAGAATTTCGTATCGTCAATTATCCCGGTACCGACGCTCCACTCGACTATCAATGTGCCATAAACATATCTCCAAAGTCATCTGTGGAATCCACAAGCGAAGTGCTCGTCTCGATGAATAATATCGGCAATATTGATGGATACCGCCTTTTCTTATCAAACTACGATACTGATGGCCAAGGTGTTTTACTCGGCATCAGTCGCGACATTTATGGCATTGCCATCACCTATATGGGATATATTATGCTATTAGGAGGTATCATCGCTACTTTGTTATCACGTAAGACACAGATGCGTATGCTTTATAGGAAAGCTATGAAACCCATTGCCGTATCGATTCTACTGCCTTTTATATTGATGTTGGTAAGTGTCAATGCCAGTGCCAACGATGTTCTACCCGTGGTAGATAAGGATATTGCACATCGCATGGGAACCATCAATGTGCTGTACAACAACCGTATCTGTCCACTCAACACAGTGGCTACTGACTTTGTCATGAAACTCTCAGGCAATGCCTCATGGCAAGGTTATTCTGCCGACGAGATTTTTGTCAGTTGGATGATTTTTTATTCCCCATGGGAACAGCAGAAATTGATTCGCGTGAAAAATCACGACATACAGCAACTGTTGGGCATCGATGGCCAATGGGCATCCTATAGCGACTTTCTGAACGAATACCATGAATACAAATTGAAGGATGTAATAGAAAAATCGAGCACATCCGATGAATCCATCAACAGGAAAGCCCTGATGGATACCGATGAAAAATTCCATGTGATTGAGATGTTTTACCATGGAGAATTCATCAAGATGTTTCCCTATTGCTCTGGCGACACTGTCAACTGGTATATGCCAGGGGGACAATCACTGCCAAGAGAAATTCCTGTAAAGGAGCAATTCTTCATCAAGCAAGCCATGGACTATCTGACAAAGAGCATCGTGACGGGGCAGCGAGACAGGACGTTTGAAATCATTGCAAAGATAAAACTGTTTCAGCGCGACATGATTGGTCAGATACTGCCCGGTGAAGGAAAGACAAAGGCAGAGATTTACTATAACACGATAAGGAGTAAGAAATGGCCAGTGTTTCTTTCCCTGACACTCAGTCTCTTATTGTGCGTTATGATGCTCACCGCAGTTCAAATAAAGCGGATTAGAGCGATTTCGCTATTATTCGTCATATTACTCACTTCATACGTCACGCTAATGCTCGGATTACGCTGGTGGATAAGCGGACATTTGCCAGTGAGTAATGGACATGAGACCATGTTATTCATGGCATGGGTAGTGTTGTTGTTGACAATTGTGCTTCACAAAAAATTCCCCATCATGGTGGGCTTTGGTCCACTTGTATGTTCATTTTGTCTGCTTGTTGCCATGCTTGCCGGCAGCAATTCACAGATAACGCCACTGATGCCTGTACTCCAGTCGCCCCTTCTCTCGGTACATGTCATGACAGTGATGTGCGCTTATGCTTTATTCGCGCTTCAGGTGCTACTGGGAATCCATGCGTTTTTGCTCATCAAAAAGAAAAAAGATGCAGAGTTGGAGAAAACCACCGCCCTTTCACAGTTCCTACTCTACCCTGCCGTTTTTCTGCTTACCATTGGCATCTTTCTTGGAGCCGTCTGGGCGAATGTGTCGTGGGGCAATTATTGGTCGTGGGACCCCAAAGAATCGTGGGCACTCATCACCCTCATGGTCTATGCCATTCCTTTACACAAAACATCTATTAAAGTTTTTTCCAAGCCGTTCAATTATCATCTATACATGGTAATAGCTTTTATGGCTGTCATCATCACTTATTTCGGGGTGAATTACCTCTTAGGAGGCATGCATAGCTATGCTTGATATCATTCAGCGACACATCAATTGGAATTGATCAACAACGATATGGTTGTCGAGTGCATGGATAGTCAGAGTATGGCTGCCTTTGAATAAACCCATAGTTTGTTGGCGAAGAGCTTGTCCACGAAGCACGTTCTGTTTCCATTCTTCCGAACGAAAAGGTTCTTTGAGCGAATAGACGATGGGAGTATTACCATCGATGCTCATACTAAAACGTAAGTCGCCATTGTCGGCTGGCTGCGTGGGGATGAGAGCCACCTGCAATATGTATTCTCCATCTTGTTCTACATCAAAACGATAGGTAAGTGTACCGTCTTTAGGCATGGCTACAGCGTTCATCGAATAACCGAGCATTTGGACCGTTCTAACATCGTCGGATGCATTCGTATAGTCACAAGCATTACGAAGTGTCACAACTTCCACAGGTTCGCCAGATAATTCAGCGTGTACATTCTCAAATACAGGCAGTTTTCGGGGGGCAGCATCCATCAGACCACACCATTTTCCGCCACAAATTTCCTGATATTGGTGGGTAAGCGTCTGAATTTCCTTGTACGCTTTATCACTTGAAGAAGAGTCACTGAGAATCTTATGGTTCATAGCGTCAGCTGCATATACAGGGTATTCAACAGCTGCAAAAAAAGCATCGCCTAATTCCTTTCGGATAAATGCTCGACAGTCTTCAACTGCAGTTTTGATACGTTCGAATGCTTCCAACCGCTCTTTAGCTTTTTCGCTTGTCAAAGGCACGTGGGTCACAGGTGAGAGACCACGAGGATAACGATTCTTGTCGAGTTCCACCTGCGTCCAACCCATAAACTCTGGACGGCGTTCACCACAAAGACGGTAGTATTCGTGCATAATGGGGAAGAGTCGATTACCAGCCTCTTGTCCAAATTGACGACAAAGCCAGTCTCTCAGATGGTTGTTTAATGTAGAACCACTGACGCAGTTGATATTCCATGCCATGTCGAGGAATAATTCAAGGTCATATCCTGCCACTTTAGGGTCATGAACATTTGCAATCCACAAACGACGGCAGTTGTGGTCGTAAGCCTCACGCAATTCGTTGTAGATGAGGCCAGGCTGCGTGGTTGTCAGCCATAGATAATCATGTGGCCGCCCCCAATAGGAAAGATGATAATACACACCTCCACCTCCTTGTCGCTGTTGTTCCTCCACATTTGAAAGTCTTGTCATATAGCCGTAATTGTCGTCACACCACATTAGTGTCACGTAGTCAGGCACTTTCAAACCTTTCTCATAAAGCTGCAAGACCTCCTTATAAGGTACGAAAACCTGCATTTGCATCGATGGATCACCGATGAATCTTTGTATCAGTTCCTGCTGGTCATTAATGACCTGTTGCAGTCCGTCAAACTTCTCTTGTTCTGTGGTATAGCCTTCCATCGAACTATCGTGGATGCCTCGCATACCGATAGTAAACATATTGTCGTTGGATTTGCTCACCTCCTGCAATCGCTCTATCCAATACTGCTGAACAGCAAGGCGGTTGGTCTTGTAGTTGAATCGTCCATACTTTTCTACATCCCACTCCCCTACATTATTCCTCAACAAAGGCTCACAGTGACTGGTGCCGATGACGATGCCACAGGAGTCTGCCATTGCCTTGGCGCCTGGTGTCTTGAAAAATGCCACTGTACCCTCATGCATGGCTGGCCAGATGGCGTTGGCACGAAGTCGCAGCAGCAGTTCAAAGACCTTACGATAGGTTTTGGGACCTATCTGCCCTTTCGGTCCAGGTTCAAAAATGCCGCTCCATGGGCGCAGGCTCCAGTCTTCGTCATTGAGAAAGACGCCTCGATATGTCACACTTGGACTTTGTTCTGTATAGAAGTCACGGCTGACCACCAATCTGTTTTTCTTCTCTGGTACGATATCCCCCCACCAGACCCATGGTGACACATCCGCAAGACGTGACAGTTCCAACAATCCATAGGCCATACCTCTTCCGTTGGAACCCTCTATAATGATATGCTTATTTTTCACATAAATTCTGAAGCCGTCTGCTGGCAGATTTGTAGTTTTAACAACCTCTACCGTCGCCTTGCCACTGACCTTGGGTATCATTCCTGTCACTTTTAGCATGTCGTTCTTCCACATCTCCAAGGCTGTCATTACCACAGGTTCAACATCTGTTGGTAATTGGTATGTAATGGGATGACGTCCATCGAACCACACTACTTCTGCCTGTTCTTTCCGCTGTGCATATAAGCTCACGGTAAAAAGCCATGTCAAAATGTATAATAGACCTAACTTTTTCATATTCTTCATATTTGGTTTTGAGACTACAAAAATATGAAAAAAAAGTGAACAGCAAAAATCAGTCTATAAAAAAACTCCTTTCACAAATGATGTATTATTTGTTTTTATTTGGACAAAATAGAAAAAAATAGTATCTTTGGGCAAAATTGAGCCAACCCAAGTGACACCTTATCTAAATAACACATGAGACAAATAATTTGTATGGCTTTTGCTGTAATCAGTATGGCAGTACAGGCACAGTCGGCACTCAACAGTCGGCAGTTTAAAAAATATTGGCGTGTAGAGTCTGAATCACCCGACTATAAGGTAACGTTTCATAACGACACATGTGAGATATTGTCGCCTAAAGGACTTACACTATGGCGAAAGGAAAAACTACATGAGGGTCAGACCGTGGAATATGATGCCTGTGTGAAAGATGAAGGGAAAGAGGGCGACCGCCTGAGCGACCTCAACTGTTTCTTCTTAGCTAACGACCCCCATGCTCGTGACATTTGGGCAAGGGCACAGTGGCGCAGTGGTATCTTCACGCGCTGTTACACACTTCAGACTTACTATCTTGGCTATGGTGGCAATCACAATACGACTACGCGTTTCCGCCGTTACGACGGTAATGAGGCTGGTGTGGAGGATGCCAATCATCGACCTGCCATTCTAAAAGAATATACAGGCGAAAACCATCTGCTCAAAGCCAACCATTGGTATCATGTGAAAATAGAGAGCAAGATGGGACATACCCGGTTCTTCATCGACGGGGAGTGTATAATCGATTATTATGACCCACAACCTCTGCAAGAGGGATGGTTCGGTTTCCGAACCACACTCTCACGAACATGCATCACCAATTTCAGATACTACGACACGCCTAAACTCCAGCACGACTCTACGGGCGTCCCCCTACACTGGCTCGATGGAGTACCACAGAGTCCTCAGCCAGTGAGTTTCGGTGTCCCCTTTTCCCAGGGAGAGTTGCGCGACGTAACAAACCTCACACTCAATCACGGCATTTCGACTGACACATGGGTAAATGCACGTTGGCCAGATGGATCGGTGAAATGGGCTGGTTTGGCCGCCGTGATTCCTGAGGGCATCGATGACCTAAAGGTTGTCCACCAATCATCGAAAGTCAAGGACTGCGGTCTGGAGGTCAGCGAGGATGCTGAACACATCATCGTGCGTACAGGAAAGTTGACTGCATGGCATTCTAAAACGGGGCAGCAGTTGTTTGATAGTCTTTCAATAGACGGGCTACATGTGGGCGGAGGAGCAATACTAACAGCCTCTGCCAATGGCATTGACTACACCTCCTCTATTAAAAAGATGACAGTCGAGCGTCAGGGGCGGGTGCGTGCTGTTGTCAAAGTCGAGGGTATCCATCAGTCACCCGACCGTGAATGGCTACCATTCACCGTGCGTCTGTATTATTATACCGGTATCGAACAGGTTCGCGTGATACACACTTTCATCTACGACGGTGACCAGCATCAAGATATGATTACTTCATTGGGCATACGACTGAAGGTTCCGATGCGGGAGGAAGTGTACAACCGACATGTGGCGTTTGCAACGGGCGACGACGGTGTGTGGGCTGAACCAGTGCAGTTGCTCGAAGCTGGTAGCGATCATTCGCGTCTACGGACTCTTCAGATGGCAGGCAAACATATTGACACTGAGGCTATACCAGAGCGGATGCGCCCGATGCTCAATGACTGGGCACAGTGGGATGGTTATCGTCTATCCCAGCTTACCGACAACGCTTTCACCATTCGAAAGCGAGCTACCGCCCAAAGTCCTTGGATAGGCACGCTGACGGGTTACCGCTCTCCCGGTTATGCCTTCGTGGGCGACACCCGGGGAGGCCTCGGGGTGGCTCTGATGGACTACTGGCAGTCGTATCCCTCAACAATCGAAGTGAAAAAGGCACGCAGCGAGGAGGCTGAACTGACACTATGGCTATGGAGTCCGGAGGCTGAGCCAATGAATCTCTGCCATTACGACACTATCGCCCACGGCCTGCGTGCGAGTTATGAAGATGTGCAGGAGGGTATGAGTACACCCTATGGTATTGCCCGTACAAGTGTCGTATGGATTCTTCCACAGACCTCATATAAAGGCAAAGCACAAGTGGCAGCCGACGCGCGCAGACTGACAGCCCTCGCACAACTACTACCTACACCTGAGTATCTTTACGAGAAAAGGGCTTTTGGCATCTGGTCATTGCCTAAGGGCGACAATGCTGTAGAAAGAAAGCTTAATCAATACATAGATTTCTACAAGAATGCCATCGAGCAGCAGAAATGGTATGGATTCTGGAACTATGGCGACATGATGCATGCCTATGACATCGACCGCCACTCCTGGCGCTACGATGTGGGGGGGTATGCGTGGGATAATACCGAACTGGCTACACCTATGTGGTTGTGGTACAATTTCCTACGCACTGGCAGGGCAGACATCTATAGAATGGCAGAGGGGATGACTCGCCACAATAGTGAGGTAGATACCTATCATATCGGGCCATTCGCCCCATTGGGCAGCCGCCATAACGTGAGTCACTGGGGATGCGGTGCTAAGGAAGCCCGTATCAGTCAGGCGGCTTTCAGCAGATTCTATTATTACCTAACCACCGACGAACGTACTGGCGATTTGATGGCCGAGCAAGTTGATGCCGACGCGTTGCTTTACCATCTCGACCCCATGCGGTTGGCTGAGCCACGGGAGAAATTCCCATGCAGTGCACCAGCTCGTCTGCGAGTAGGTCCCGACTGGCTGGCATACGCGGGCAACTGGATGACGGAATGGGAACGGACGGGCAACCTGAAATATCGTGACAAGATTGTGACAGGTATGCGTTCCATTGCCACACTACCAGATGGTGTTTTTACCGGCAATCTTGCCAAGGGTTATGACCCCGCCACTGGGCGCATCTCCTACGATGGCGACCCCAACTTGCGCTGTAGCAACCACTTGCTCTCTATCATGGGAGGCTTTGAGGTGATGAACGAACTACTGCCGTTGACAGGCGAGACCTCTTTTGCCGCTACATGGCTCGACCTTGCCCGACGCTACAAACAAATGGCATTGGAAATCCGCCACAACAACTTCCCTGTACGTCGCCTCGAGGCATACGCAGCATGGTACGACCGTGACGCAGCGAGAATGGCTGCCACTTGGCAAGCACTTTGGGGATTGGGTGACCACGGCTTGCGTCTGCCTGACGCATCTACACATCTGATGCCACCCGAAGTTCCGATGCCGATGGATGAACTACCAGGAATCAGTACCAACAATGCAGCACTCTGGAGTCTGGATGCCATTTATATGCTCGAAGTGATTGAAATTCAGACTATGAATTAAGGCCAGAAAAGCCTGACTGGTTAGGAACTATTTTTTTCATAGAAAAAGGGCAAATCATCTGAAAGAAACTTAAAAAAGCATGCTCCTAAGCCTAACAACTATTAGATTCTACGAAATTAAAGGGCTCAAAGGACCAAGATACTTTGTCAGGTTTTGAGGTTATGAGGTCGCTCCGCTTGCAGGTTTTGAGGTGAGATATGCATGGCGAACGGTCGATGCCATTGGCATCTCCCCACCAGCAATACAGTTCAGTTAGGCAGCAGGTGAGGTGAAGTTATATAAGTGAAGATTCGTGCAATTGGTGGTCGTGGTCGTGGCTGTTGTTGCCAAAAAGTGAAATTCCAGTGAAAAAATAATGCTTGGTGTACAGAAGTGTACTAATTGTGTACTACTTTTATAAGCAACTGACTATCAGTACGATATAAACAAATGTGTAAAATTGTGTAAAAACTGAAAAGGGGATGTTACAGAATGTAAACGATTTGATACACCAAATACGGCATCATATTGTCTGATTCGCTATCTTTGTGGTGAATAATTGTTTATTTTGACATTGATTCTTAGCGTATGAAAAATCTTTTTCAATTATATGTATTTGGTGTGCGTATCATAGTGATATTCGCATTTTGCAGCCTTGGTATCTCTAACGCTGTGGCCCAAGAAGGAGAGGTTCAGGAAAGCCATCCATTGCTGGAGGAAGGGAAGGTGTGGAACTATGATTTTTCTTATGTTGAAATAAACTTCAACCGTAATCAGGATAGTTGCACCTATTGGATTGACGGGGACACCATCGTTGACGGTAAACGACTTTTCCATGAATGTGTGTTTGATAGTAATGGTTTCTGTGCTCCTAGTTACGAAACGGAGGCAAATTGTTGTCCAGATAACAATCACCCTCATGCCATTGACCTCGGACTGCCATCTGGCACCAAATGGGCATGCTGCAATGTGGGAGCCACCAAGCCTGAAGAATATGGAGGCTATTATGCCTGGGGAGAGATAGAGGAGAAAGAAATATATTATTGGAACACTTATATCCATTGTGACGGTACAGAGGAATCTTGCTAAGACCTTGGCTCCGATATCGCTGGCACACAATACGATGTTGCCAACATGAAATGGGGCGGCTCTTGGGTGATGCCGTCTTCTGATCAAATTATAGAATTGGTCAACAATTGCACCTATACATGGACTTCAATAAACGGTGTCTGGTGTGGACATTTCACTGGCCCGAGTGGAAGCACGATAATACTACCTGGGGCAGGCTACCGTTTTCTTGGCGACCTCTACCATGACAGCAGCAGAGGCTACTATTCCTGCAGCGGCTACTATTGGTCGTCAACGCAGCATCCAGTGGTTCCGGAATACACCTACGGCGTGTACCTCGATTTGGGCTACGCGGACTTGAAGGGCTTCAGCCCCGAATGTGGTCGAAGTGTCCGTCCCGTCCTAAGTGCTACCAACAATTTCACTAATCCAATAACATGTTCTAACGTGTCTGATCAAGCAATCTACAGCATCTATGGTATCAAGGTGGCAGACAGCACCGGCAATATGAACAATCTCAATCCTGGCATCTACATCGTTAACGGCAAGAAAAAGATAATAAAATAATTTAATTGAACTTTCGCAAGTGATTATTGTTTTTAAATCCTATTTTTTAATTACTTAGAATCAAATGTGTGAGCACGTAACTACTTCTGACCTATAAAAACGGGCATACATAAAGTAAGCCCCTACGAAACTGACAAACTCAAAAACCAACAACCCCATAAACATGAAAAAGTTATTTATATTATTGATATTGCAGTTTCCTTTTCTGGCGGCATTCAGCCAAACAGGAGAGAAGGTATATTGCATATGGGAAATTGCCGAGAAGCCAGAATTTCTCGGCGGAGACTCTGCCATGTATGCCTTTCTACATGAGACTATAAGATATCCATTAGATGCTCAAGAGTAAAAAATCAGTGGTACTGTGGTGGTCGCATTTACAATTGAAAAAGATGGGTCTGTTAACGAGGTGAGAGCGGAAAATATCCCTGTTTATAGTGAAATTGTCGATATAGATGGGGTGGAGACAAAAGTGGAACATGAGGCGACCTCCTTGGTTGATGAGGCCATCCGTGGAATCAGTCTTATGCCTAAATGGAAACCGGGTACGATCGGTGAGGAAAAGGAAACAGTACGTGTTCATTTCACAATTCCAGTATGTTTCCAATTTTCAGGAACGGAAGATGAGAAAATTTATACCATCGATGATATTGAGGTACAGCCAGAATTCCCTGGTGGTGAATCCGCAATGTATGAATGGATGTCGAAAAAATTAGTATATCCTGACCATTATAATGAGATTAGTATTGCTGGAACTGTAGTTGCTCAAGTTGTGATAGAGAAGGATGGTCTTATCAGCGATATAAAAGTAGTTAAATCTTTAGATCCTCCTTTAGACAAAGAGGTTATCCGTGTGGTCAGCATGATGCCCAAATGGAATCCTGGTAAACATGACGGTCAATCTGTACGGGTTGCATATAAAATTCCTGTAAAGTTCCAATTAAAATAAGCTCTGAAAAGTGGACAAGAAAACAAGTTGACATGCATTCTGTGCCGGCATTTACAAATGGAAACATTTATAACTATCTTTGTGTCATCAACGGAATATTGGCAGAATTAAGGTTTGCTAAAAGTAACACTATTACACTATCTATAATAACTTCACAAATGAACACATTAAGATTATCAAACAATGCCATGAGATTCTTTATGCTTTTCTGGTTGCTTTCATTTCCAGATGTTATGAAAGCACAGGAATTTTATGAGATTCTGCAGGATGGAAGGGAATGGCATATATTGGAAACCACATATCAGGATTGGCCGAAAGAGTTATACTATACTTGTATCATAAATGGCGACACCATTATTAATGGCAAGATTTGGAAAAAGGTGTACAGCCATTTGTCTTATACTGGATTCGATTCAGATATTCTTGGTATAATAAGGAAAAGGGAACCATGTGCGGCTTTCCGCCTTGAGGACGGGAAACTCTACAGCCTAAGTTACATATTAGGCACAATGCCGGGACTGCGGGACGAAATCATCCAGATGGATTTCAACAGTCAGGTCGGAGACACCCTTCATTTGGGTTTCGTCAACCAAATTTCTGCAATAACACCAGTTTTCTCCTTTCTTGTGACGGATGTCACAGACGCTGTACTTGATAAGTTCACAGATGACAAGACTCGCCGTTGCTGGAGCCTGAATAGAATTAATAACATCACACCACCTGATAATATCACACCACTTGACAGTATCAGAGACATTGACATGTATATTGAGGGAATAGGATCCATCTATAGAGGAATTCTGACCAATGTTGAAAGAACGAATAAGCGACGAAATAAGAGCATACTTGTGGAATGTCTCCAGGATGGGGTAATCATATATCATTCCGACGAGACAGCCGTGCAAGGTAAATATATAATCTCCCCCACCAAAAGAAATGAAGTTTTTGACCTCACTGGTCGCCGTCTGAACACCCCGCCCACCCGCGGCATCTACATCCAAAATGGACAGAAAATCGTGGTAAGGTAATGGTTTGTTAGGAGTTAGAAGTTATTAGTTGCAAGTTGTTAGATTTCAATCTTCAAAAATCAGTTGTATAGTCCCTTTAACTACTCTTTAACTTCCTTTTAACTACCCTTTAACTACTTTTCAATATAACTAACATCTTGTCAACCTGTCAACTTGTTTACTCGTCAACTTAAATATGAGGTCGCTTCGCTTGTAGGTTATGAGGTGATAAATGACTACTAAAACTGTTAAACCGATATGAAAAAAGTAATTGTATTCATTTTGCTGTTATTGGCGACCATACCCCAACAGCTTATGGCTCAGGTGAATCCGCAGAAAGGATATATCATCACCAACGAGAATGACACCATTTATGGTACCATCGACTACCTGACAGATGCCCGAAACGTACAGGCTTGTCTCTTCCAGAAGAAAGGTGAGACAGAATACAAGTCGCTGTCGCCATCCGATATAAAAGGGTATCGTCTGGCCGACGACGGCATCTACTATGTCAGCCGACTGTTCACAGGAGGTGAAAAGCCGAAGTTGCTCTTTGCTGAGTTCCTCCTGCAAGGTGGCGTGAGCCTTTATCGTTATTACTACGATGACTATAATTATTTCGGTTTTGTGGATGACAACGGTAAGGAGGTCATCATCCGCAACGACAATCTTAATAACGACCTGAGCACATACAATCAAAAGTTGCAGGAAAGGCGTCAGAAAGTGCAGGAGTTGAATGCTTTGATGTATCAGGACAAAACGATAGCAAACCGCATGTGGAAGATGAACCTCACAAGCAATGACCTGACGGAACTGGTGAAACAGTATGATGAACAGTTTTGTACGTATGCGGGCGATTGCATCATCTTCAAGTATGACAAGAAAAAGGCGGCAGCCGTTACGCGCAGGTTTTATGTGGGAGCAGGCATCAACTATGCCTTTTACGAAGCCCCGGATGATAATGTCAGACATAGAACAGAGTTTTCGGGGAACAAATACAGTGGAATAGCTCCAACATTTATAGCAGGTGCCGACTTCATGTTTCCGCGCTTTAGTAGGTATTTCATGGCTCAATTGGAGCTCAGTTATACGCCTCACAATTATAAAGCTTCTGAAGTGATGTTGGAGGGTGGCAATCCAAAAATGAGCACCAATGAAATTGCCTTACGTTTCGGTGCGAGCTATGCGTTCAGTCACAATCGTCGTTTCATACCCTACATCAAAGGTGGACTGCATATAGCCTGGAATTCGGCAATCAAGGAAAAGAATGTCGTATTCATGTATGACTACCATGGTGGGGAACCACAAAAGACAACAGGCGATTTGGTCTTCGACAATGAGTTGAGAGCTGGCATCTACCTCGGGGCGGGAATAGGCATCGGGCACATTCGCATCAACGCTTTATGGAAAAAGGCAAAAAGTAGCTTTAACTGTCTGAACGAGAAAGGCTGCGGAATCCTGACTATTGCATATCTGTTCAAATAGCCCCGACGGGGCATCAGACCACAGGCAGGGGTGGAAACCCCTGCAAAGTGGTGAGACAGTCCCAAACTCCTAATTTATCAACATAGAACTATGGAAACAAAAAAAAGAATGAGTTGGTGGATATTGTTGTTAATGCTTTCCATCTCTCCATCGTTATTAAAAGCCCAATCGCCCAATACTAAATTTGGGAAGCCTACCGACGAGGAACTTAATATGCGTGTTTATGCCCCTGATGAGTCAGCAGAGGCAGTGGTACTATATAAGAGTACCCAAGTATGGTATGAATATATTGTCGATGATTTCAAACTTTACACCGAGGTGAAGGTCCGTATCAAGGTGTTGAAGCCAGAAGGCGTGAAGTATGCCAATGTGGAAGTGCCATACGTAGAGAATGAGAAAGTGAAAAGCATGAAGGAGACCATCACCGGACTGAAGGCATACGCTTACAACATGGAAAACGGTAGTATGACCAAGACCAAGATGGAAAACAATGCCGTGGTACGTGAACAGGTGGACAAAACGCACAAGGTGCTTAAATTCACTGTGCCACAAGTGAAAGAGGGTACGGTCATCGAATACCAATACCGTATAGACAGCGACTATTATTTCTATATTGACACATGGGTGGCTCAGGAGGAGATACCTGTGGCCTATACATCCTATTCGCTCCGCATACCAGAGTATTTCAATTTTAATCTTGATGAGACGGGTGCGAACAAGCTCGAGAGAAATGTGGAGGAAGAAACTCTCAGGTTTTCAACAAGGGGCACGTCTGTCTCATGCACGGGTGAAAAGTATGAGTTTGTAGGTCGCAATCTACCTGCAATCAAAGATGAGGGCTACGTCTACTGTCCCTTGGACTATTGCAATAAAGTGTCTGCAGAGCTACGAGGACTGGATGTGCCAGGAGAGATGTATCGGGAACTTTCTTCCTCTTGGAAGGAGGTGGGGCTGAATCTGATGGAAGACGATGACTTTGGGCAACGCATCAAGCGCACCAGTCCCATCAAGGATTTAGTGTCTGCAAGTGGAGCCGCCAAAGAGACCGATGTGGTGGGAAAAATGGCCGCTATATACACCGAGTTGAAGAAACGGCTGAAATGGAATGGCGACTATAAACTGTTTGGACAGTCTTTCTCCAAGGTTATCAAAGATGGGGTGGGGAGCAATGCCGACCTCAATCTCATTCTGCTCAGTGCATACCGTGAGGCTGGACTGGATGCCCGACCAGTAGTCATGAGCAGGCGTACAAGGGGGCGTTTGCCGCTATCACATCCATCAATCAATAAGCTGAATACCTTCGTAGTAGGAGTGGTGGATGGACAGACGGTGCATTTTATTGATGGCTCTGTAGAGGATGGATATGTGGATGTGCTCCCCTCATTGCTGCTTACCGAACAGGGCTATTTGCTCTCAGAGGATGGTACGGGCAGTTGGGTTAATCTTCAGTCTTTGGATGCGTCGAAAGCCAATGTCATCGTAAGAGCCACGTTGGACGAAAAAGGTATGGTGAGTGGTACATACGAGGGTCAGACGAAGGCCAATCTCTCGGCATCGCTGAAAGAAGATTTCCGTACTGCCGATGACAGTCTGACGTATGTCAACAAAATGGCGGAACGCAATGGCGTGAAACTCTCAGCATACGCGATAGACGAACGTCAGGCATTCTCACCTACAACAGTCGAGAGGGCCACGTTCACCAAACAGTGTGAAGCCGATGGCGACCATATCTATTTCGAGCCATTGCTCTTTCCACCAGTCAAGGAGTCGCCCTTCAAGGATGTCAAGCGTATGTATCCCGTGGAATTCCCATATAAATATTCTATTACGATGGTGATCAATACGACACTGCCCGATGGCTACACGGTGGAAGAACTGCCTGAAACTCTGATGATGAGGACGGAGGACAATGGACTGAGTGTGAGGTTGAACTATATGATGCAAGGAAATACTTTGTTGGTGCAGTTCCGCTTTAATGTCAACAAGACATTGTTCCTCACCAATGAGTACGACATGCTTCGACAGATTTATGACACCCTTGTGGAGAAGGGTGGAGAGATTATCGTGCTGAAAAAAAACTGATATGCCGAAAAGATTACGATACACACTGCCTCTGCTCCTCCTGTGGCTTTGGAGCGTAACCGCTGTAGCACAGGAGGCCGATGCCGTGGTGACAGCCGAGACGAACGAGGTGCACGTGAATAGCGACATGGCTTACACCTGGACTCAGCACCGAAGTGTGTTGATGAAGAATGAGCGTGCTGCACATCATGCCAAGTTTTACATCTATATGCGAGATGGCATGACAATGGAGAGTTTCCAAATGACATTCTCCGATGCCACAGGCAAAGTGCTGCGTACATTCAAACAGAAGGAACTCATGCGTTCAGAACTGTCACAGGGTTTGGCCGACGATGGCTACATGCTGATGCTTGATGCCACTCCGCCCGTTTATCCTGTTGTGGCCAGCTTTGACATGAAGGTCAGTTTCAAACGAAACAATATCTCCCTTCCGATTTTCTCGCCTCTTGCCAACTACAATACCCAGGTGGTCAGCGCATCATACGACATCACCTACCCAGAGGATTTCTCACTGCGATACAAATCGGTGAATACCTCGGCAAAACCCGTCGAATCGGTCAGTGACGGACGACGAAGGATGCACTTTCAGATGAATGACATCCAGCCGGTTCAGGATACCGAGTATGGACTTCCTCTCAGTGAACAGTCGCCAAAGGTCTATTTCGCTCCCGAAACGTTCACCTACTATAAGACAACGGGCAGCCTTGCCACATGGAAAGATTTGGGCGGGTGGATATGCTCACTTTTCCAAGGAAGGGATGCCTTACCCGAGGAGGCGAAAGCAAAAGTACGACAATTGGTGGCCAATTGCTCTACCAACCGTGAAAAGGTGGCTGCCATTTACCAGTTGATGGCATCTTCTACTCGCTATGTGAGCATCCAACTGGGTATTGGGGGATACCAGCCTATGAGTGCCGCAGAAGTGTGGAAACGGGGCTATGGCGATTGCAAGGCGTTGTGCAATTATATGATGGCCTTACTTGCCGAGGTGGGGGTCGAGAGCCATTGTGTCTCTATCAGCACACAGGAGAAACACCTGCTGAAGGATTTCCCCAATTTCCAGCAGCTCAATCACATGATTCTTGAGGTTCCTACTGAGAGCGACACACTGTGGGTGGAGTGTACCAATCCTCAGTTGCCTTTAGGCTATGTGCATAATGACATCTCCGGTCATGAAGCCTTGGAAATCTCTGAACAGGGTGGAAAAATTGTGCGACTGCCCGAGTATCCTGATTCATGCAACCTCAATGTCACTGAGGTCTCGGTGTCTCTCGATGCTGACGGAACTGCATCCGTTGATATCACGGAGACATTCCAGTATCATTATTATGGCAGGATGTATTCTCTGAAAACCCTCGATAAAAACGACTTGCGAAAACTGATGTACTCGCTATATCTTTTGCCACAAGCAGAGATTAGTTCCACCACAGTCATTGACGAGAGTTCGTTCAGTGGGTTACCTTCGCTCAAGTATAATTTGAAAGCGGAGAACTGTAAATTGGCAAAAAATACAGCCAATAGGCTATTTGTGCCCATCAATCTCTTGCATAAGAATTTTGCACCTGCACCTGACAGTCACAGAGCCAACGAACTGTACATCGCACATGGCTCCCGCCAACGTGAACGTATCGTTATCACGTTGCCTCAGGACTACGAAATAGAGAAGATGCCTGAGTCGGTGAAATTGTCGCTTCCCTTTGCGGAATATACTTCAGAAGCTTCTCTCATCGACGGAAAGTTGGTAATCACCAACGATTATTTGCGTCATCATGGTGTCTTCCCCGATGCCGTGAAGTCTTTCAATGAATTTGAGCGTAAAATCAGCGACTTGTATGCCAGCAAGATAGTGCTGAAACGAAAGATGTAGGTAGTAGCCCTGACGGGGGCGACAGATCACAGGCAGGGGTGAAACCCCTGCAAAGCGGTGAAAGAAATAATTAGCCCCGACAGGGCGACAGAATAATATTTGACTTTAGTGATTCTTATGAAAACAATAAGATTTTTGCGCAATTTAGTCTTGATTTCATTTTTTATGATGTCAGGTGCTAATGCCATTGCCCAGCCACAACTGTCAGAGTATTACCCCATTGGCACGACATGGGAGGAAGTGCATACTGAAGTCTGTTATCAGCCTGGTGATGCTTTTGACGGAACTTTTATACGCTATTCTTTACTGTTGATCAAATAGAAACCATAGAATAAAACAATATAAAAATCATAAAAATGAAACGTACACTTTGTTTTTTAGTTTGGGCACTTTTAGCCATTTCTTCTTTTTCTCTCGTCTCATGTAACGATGATGACGAAAACGAAAAAAACGAGAAGAATTCGCTTGTAGGCGTATGGGTGTCAGAAGAATCTATACCCCAGTATGACGAAGATGAGCAAAAGGTAACGGCTAATGCTATAGTTTATTTCCAATTCAGTGAGGACGGCTCATTCTTGGAGAAAGATGTAATCACAAAGATACGCGATGGCTATACTTATACAGAAACATCTACTTATGGAAGATGGATGGCCCATGGCAATACTTTGAAGATATCCTACAGTTTTGAGGATATAGAAGATCCGAGGTTATATCTTGATGAAATCGAATTTACTTATAATATTGTAAATAAAAAACTGATACTGACGGTACAGACTATTAATAATGAAGTCAGGGATGAACACAAAACTTTTACTTTTGTACGTGGCCAGATGCCATAAGTCCCTATAGGAACTACATAATAAAAAACCGCTTCGCTTAGTATGAAGGACTGTAAATGCTGACGCGGAAAAAACGCCAAGGCATGGAGAAAAAGGTTCAAAAAGATTGCCATTCCATCACATATCGCATACCTAAAGGCATGCCTGTCGTTGTAACCATCGTACCAGCCGTTGAAACGGCTGGCTATCCCAATCCGATGTACAGCATCTGCCCATTAATCCCATCTGATAGCAGCAATGGTATTGTCTAAACTCCTAAACTCCCAAACTCCTAATTATCAATTTCAAATAACTTGTCAACTCGTCAACTTGTCAACTATAAAATACTTTAGTTGTTAGATTTCAATCTTCAAAAATCAGGGGTATTGTCCCTTTAACTACTCTTTAACTTCCTTGTAACTACCCTTTAACTACTTTTCAATATAACAAACATCTTGTCAACTTGTCAACTCCTTACAATCTTCAATCTTCAATTTTTAATTTTATAAGACGGGGCGACAGAATAATTTTGAATGGTAATACGGGGTATGCCCTTGGAAAAATAATAAATCAATGAGAACGTTTATTTATATAATCTGTCTGATGGTCGGATTTCAGGTCGCCGTAAAAGCACAGGAGTATGACGACCCCTTCTTCCCAATGTTGCAAGATGGGAAGAAATGGGTGACAATCAATCGCACACACACTTACACACATTATATTGAAGGGGACACAATAATTGGAGAGCAGACATGGAAGAAAGTCTATGCGAATTATTATGACCAACCAGAGTTTTCCTATTATGCGGCTATACGCGAGGAAGGAGATAAGGTTTATGGTATCGCCACGGGTAAGGAGGAACAACGTCTTCTCTATGATTTCGGTCTGAATGTGGGAGATGAACTTATGTGGAAAGAAGAATTTCTACCAGATGGGATGGCAAAGTTCTATTATCTTGTTAATCGCGAAGATTACCATTCTGTTGATGTCGCAGCTCATAGAGTAACAGTAGAAGAAATAGACACCATTCATGTACATGGATATGAATTACGACGGTTGATATTGAAGTCCAACTACGGACTCAAGACATTATCAACTACTCCAATATTCAAATATCCCTACTTTGTCTGGATAGAAGGTATCGGTTGTGAGGGCGGTCTTTTTGTGTCAGGGCGAAAGGTAACGGATTACTGCGAGCTATACTGCATGATGAACGACACGGTCATTTTTGAGTATGATGATTTCCATGTACCAGGAATATCGGATGGCATTCAAGGAGTCATTCCTGCATGTCACAACGAAAATGCAATATATGACCTTGCTGGCCGTGCCATTCAACAGACACAGCAAAAAGGCATCTACATCAGAAACAGGAGGAAGTATATCGCAAAATGAGAAATTCGTTGTCATTCAAATATTAGAGAAGATTCGTGCAATTGGTGGTCGTGGTAGTTACGCAGCCAGCGAAAAACAGTGTGTCACCTCCTATCAAGAAAAGAATTATTTCAAAAATATGCGTTATAATACAATTATTTTGTAAAAAATTGGTAATTTTGCCGTTAGTAATAGTTTCTATCTGAAAGCATCAAGGGGGAGAATTGCCACATGAGATTACAAATTGAAGTTTATTCGTATGGCTCATCAGCAAGCAGTCGTAAGTCCTCAACTTCTAAGTTATGAGGTCTTTAGTTTATGAGGTTAGATATGCTCAAACATATCGTTAGTCATACATTTATCACCTTAAAACCTGCAAGCGAAGCGACATCAAAACTTCAAATCCAGACGCAACTGGAGAAAGATGAGTTACAAACATATTGCATATCAATGACATATTTAATATTATGGGAATGAAGAGATTATTAATGACAGCCTTGATGGTCGTTACAAGTGTTGGTCTGACGAATGCCCAGACAAGTCAAAGACAAGTAGTAGAAGAAGGTGGGACAGGGCCGTTTAAGTCGGAAGTGGTGGGCGACGCCTCCTGTCCAGGTTTCACAGTTTATCGTCCGCAGAATCTGAAGGAAGTAGTCGCAAAGCAGGGCACCCTACCAGTAATAGTTTACGCCAACGGAGCCTGTTTTAACAACAATGTAGAGATGCGTCTGCTATTGAGTGAAGTGGCATCCTACGGTTATGTGGCCGCAGCCATAGGTCCGTACGATGAAGCTGATGTGATGGCACAATGGAGAGGTGTACTAAAGGCGGCTTATCCTGAAACCAAAGGTGAAGTAATCATGGCCAATGGCGAAAAGATTCTACCTTTAACTGCCGACGAGATAAAAGCCCGTCAGGAGGAACAAGCCAAACAGCGAGAGAAGGCCGCCAAGAATGCCAAGAAGGTGAAGAAACAGCAACAGCCAGCTGCCCCACAATTCAGCACTTACCCCAAGATGCTATTAGAGGTACTCGATTGGCTGACAGACCAGAATGCCTCCTCTGGTTCAGAATATTACCATTGCCTTGACCTCGACCATGTGGCAGCGATGGGTCAGTCGTGTGGCGGTGCCCAGGTGTTAGGTGTAGCCCACGACCCCCGCATTAAAACTTGTGTAATGCTGAACTCTGGCATCGGCGATATGGAAATGATGGGTTCAACGAAAGAGTCGCTCAAAAACCTTCATACCCCCATGTTTTATATGATTGGTGGTCCTGGCGATATCGCATATGCCAACGCACAGAAAGATTATGAGCGCATAGCCGACAATATACCCGTGGTAATGCTGAATTCAAAGGATGGCCATAGCGGTACCTATTATGAGAAGTATGGCGGCAACTATGCCAAAGCTGTGGTGAAATGGCTCGACTGGCAGTTGAAAGGCCAGGTGGGTCAATCCGCTCTCTTCCTCGACGACGAATATCTTAAAATGAAATTCCCCGACTGGCAGGGTGTCAGAAAGAATTTCTAAATCATCTTTTTTAATCAACAAATAGACATAAGCCCCAATTTTCTCAGAGTATGAGGAAATTGGGGCGTTTTTCACGCTTGCTTTAAATTGAAATATGCTTTCTGTAGTCCTTCGGGGTGATGCCTTTCTTACGTGAGAAAAACCTACTGAATGACGGGGGGTCAGCAAAGTGGAGACGGTCGGCTATCTGGGAAACACTGAGTGATGTGGTGCGCAGCAGGTAGGATGCCTCCATCAATAAATGCTGATTGATGTAATCGATGACGGTGCGCCCTGTAATCTGACGAACAATGCGGGAGAGATAGACCGAAGAAATATTGAGGGATGAAGCGTAGAAGGCGATATCATGATGCTCTGCAAAATGGACTGGTAACAGGCGGATAAAACCGAAAAATAGTTCCTCGACACGTTGGGGTACCTGCCGCTGACTTATGGCCTTTGTCTGTACACTTTGGACATCAAGCAAGAATACAGCATAGAGCATCTGAAGTATTTTGTTCTTATAGATGTGGTCGGAGTGCAGGTAGCCAACTATCTCTCGCATCTTTTCTTCCATCCTATGGGCATCCTCGTGGGACAAGGCTATCTTTGGCTCATGCAACTGCACGATGGGAGCATACGCTATGTTGACAAGGTCATGTACGGTGGGCGAATCAATGGTAAGATGCTCATCGGCCAGAAGACAGATACCTCGGTAGTTCTCCGAGGCGGCAAGTATGGTTACTTCCAGACCAGGTGAATAGATGTAAAGGTCATTGGGCGACAGCGTCAACTCCTTTCCGTTATAAACGATTGTGAGCCAGCCCTCAATAACGAGTGTGAAGGTATAGGCGGCCATGAATCCCTGTGTCTTATTAGCTCGGAAAGTAATGTTGGCATCAGTTTCGTTACAGTACATCCTGCCATCCCACTGCTCGTAGGGTAACTTGTCGTGCATTATTAACCAGGCTTCTCGTAAACTATACATGACATTCAGCATTTGGTTTCTGCGACAAAAGTACGAAGAAAATATCACACTTGTATCGCTTCAGACAATTTTTGTGTCGTTTCAGATTTGGTTGATACCCTAAAAGGTCGTTATTTTGCATGCAAAGACAAGAAGTATAATGTTAATATGAACAATTTAAAGATATTCATCGTCCTCTTCTGCAATGTACTAAGTCTATGCATTTATGGTGGGAATAAGTTCCCGACAATTAGCGATACAGAACAATATGGTTACTTTCCTCTGGCATCATCACAGAAAGCAACAAGCATCTATACAGATAAACAAGATTATAAGGTGGTAAGTATTGCCGCCGACATGCTGGCTGACGATGTGGAAAGGGTGACAAAGCTACATCCTGAGCATAAAATCATAAGCAGCCAGAAATATCTTCCGAAAGACATTGCGATTGTGGCTGGCACTTTAGGTCAAAGCAAGTTGATAGAGTGGATTGTGAACAAACAGAAGATAAATGTAGCAGATATTCGCGGGAAGTGGGAATCATTCCTCATCATACCCACAACACATCCTAACTATCACACACCATTGTTGCTTGTCATAGGCAGTGACAGACGAGGAACTGCCTATGGACTGACATCACTCTCTGAAGCCATCGGTGTATCGCCCTGGTATTGGTGGGCCGATGTGACACCAAGGCAGAGGCCAGCACTCTACCTGGAGTCTGTCGCTTACCTACAGAAAGAGCCGTCGGTACAATATCGAGGCATCTTCATCAACGACGAGCGTTTCGGCGGTTGGGCACAATGGGCTGAACAAACCTTCGAAAAGGAAACAGGAAAGGTGGAGCCTAAGACCTATCAGAAGGTGTTTGAACTATTACTACGCCTGAAAGCCAACTATCTATGGCCTGCCATGCATCCTGGTACGCAAGCCTTCAATGCAGACCCCGAAAATGCCCGTCTGGCTGACGATTATGGCATCGTGATGGGTTCATCGCATTGCGAACAGATGCTACGTAACAATGAAGGTGAGTGGAAAGCAGTTAATCAGCTGGCTAAAACCAAAGGTGAAATTGGACTTGGCGACTTCAACTATATTACCAATCGCCAAACCATGCAGCAGTATTGGGAGGAACGCGTGCAGACAAACGGGAAATATGAAAACACCTATACACTTGGGCTGCGAGGCATTCATGACTATCCGATGGAGGGTGCCAACAGCACCGCAGAGCGCGTTGCCCTGATGCAGCAAGCCATCGACGACCAGCGCGACATGCTGAGAAGAAACATCCACAAACCCATAGAGGAGATTCCACAAGTGCTCTGCACATACGAGGAAGTTCTCGATGCTTACCATAACGGTCTGCAGGTACCCGATGATGTAACCCTGCTATGGAGCGACGACAAACATGGCTATTGCCGTAATCTCTCCAATCCATCAGAACAACAGCGCAAGGGAGGAGCGGGCATCTATTACCACCTGTCGTACCACGGCGACCCCGCCAGTTGGATTTGGTTGAGTCCGCTGTCTCCAACCTTCCTCGCCACAGAACTGGCCAAAGCCTACACTTTTGGCGCACGCAAGATATGGGTCTTCAACGTCGGCGACATCAAACCTGCAGAGAAAGAAATCTCATTTGTCATGGATTTGGCATGGGATATCAACCGTTGGAAACCTGCCGAGGCACATCAGTATATCCACTATTGGGCCGAAAAGACCTTCGGACATGAAGTAGCACAAGAAATAGCCGACATGATGGCAGGCTATTACCAGTTGCAAGCAGGAGGGAAAGACGCCCATGTATGGTTTATCAACTATTCAGAGTCGCAAATAGAACAGCGTATTGCCAGGTGGCGGGCACTGGCGGCACATGCATCCGAACTGACAGACCGCATTCCTACACCATTGAAGAATGCCTATTTCGAACTTGTCTGCTATCCAATACGTGGAGCCGCAATGATCAATGAATATCAGCTACTCGCTCGCCGAAGCATGGTCCGCGCCACACAATGCGACAGCATTGAAGCTATTGCGGATGCCGACAGGGTGAAACAGATGTTCACACAACTGAATGAATGGACAAGACACTATAATGAGGAAATTCTAAACGGCAAGTGGGCACATTTCTTCAACTGGCTACCTTATCACTGGTTCCGCTCGGAAAAGATTGAGCAACCCATAGCCACACCAGAATTGATTATGAAAGCTAAGAACGGTCCCATACCCCGCTTCCTTTCAGTCGATGATGCACTCTCACACAAGGGAACCTTAATAATCAGTGACACAGAGGGAGAAATCCCCATCTGGATAGAGGCGCTATCGCCCGTGCGCAATTTCTCCAAAAAACCGGAAGACAATGTTTTCTGCCATGTCAATCTTCAAAATGCAACAGTCACCACCCAGCAGTTTGAAGCCTCAGCCACACCAATCAACAACATCTGGCATGCGCCCTACGTTGGTCCGTTGTGGAGCCGTGTGGGAGTGCTCAATCTGAAAAAAGGGGAATACCGTCTTTATATCACAGACCTGAAATCTGATGCACGCATCGACCATATTTATATTGGCACCTATCCCCCATTTATCAGAGAGCCACGTCTTCGAATCCCTGCCTATGACTATCTGAACAAGCATGAGAGCATCAAACGCATTCCACAACTGGGATATACCGACGGGATGATGGTACTACCATTCGATACCCCTTCATATCAGCAGGTTTCAACGGCACCATACATTGAATACGAGATAAATCTGTTGACCAACGACTCTCTAATCGAAATACGCACCCTGCCGACATTGCACGTCTATGATGGACGCGATGCCCGATATGCGGTGCAGTTAGGGGATGACACCCCTACCATATTTTCCATACATGCCAACGATTTCACAGCTGAATGGCGCTGGAACGTACTGCGCGGCTATGCCTCACGCAGCATACCTGCAGCTTCTTCAGGCCGACAACGTCTGCGCATCTATCTGCTCGACCCTGGCATCGTGATACAAGAATTGCTGATACACTCAAAAAACTAAAAACCTATGAAGAAGATAATTATATTACTAATCACCATGACTGCGACAATAGTACTGGCACTACAAGCGTCGGCTCAACTTCGTCAATATTTGCACGAAGGCTGGACCTTCGGACAGTCTCGCCTTCCCAATCGCTATCCCGCTGTAGTGCCAGGAGTGGTACACACCGACTTATTACGGCAAGGGTTGATAGACGACCCCTACATAGGACTTAATGAACGGAAGGTGCAGTGGGTTGACAAGGAGGACTGGATTTATGAGACAACATTCCGTGTAGCAGACTCACTAACGAAAAGCGACCACATAGACCTTTGCCTTGACGGACTTGACACATACGCCGATGTATATCTGAATGACATCAAGATTCTGGAGGCCGACAATATGTTTCGGCGATGGCGAGTAGCAGTCAAGTCGGCACTAAAAGCCGAAGACAACGTACTGCGCATCTATTTCCACTCACCCATCAAGGTTGACATGCCAAAGTGGGAAAAACATCCACATCTCTATGGCGCATCAAACGACCAGTCGGAGAACGGTGGGCTGCTGGACCGCAAACTGAGTGTTTTTGCTCGAAAGGCCGGTTATCATTATGGATGGGACTGGGGCCCCCGTCTTGTCACTTCCGGCATTTGGCGTGATGTCTATCTGCAAGGCTGGAACGACATGCACATCACAGACATTTACCTGCGCCAAGAGAAGGTCAGCCTGCGACAGGCCGTCATCTATGATATGGTAGAAATAGAAGCAGACAAAGACATCAGCAGTGCAGAGATTACAGTCATCGATGAAACCAATGGACATAGTGTTGCCACAAAAAAATGTGCACTGCAAAAGGGAAAGAATACCATTCCCGTCATGTTTACCATCAAAAATCCGAGATTGTGGTGGTGTCAAGGACTTGGGAAGCCTGAACTTTATACTTTCACAACCCGTGTTTCTATTAACGGAAAGCAAGTGGAACAACAACAGAAACGCATCGGAATACGTTCTGTGCAGTTGGTGACAACCCCTGATGCCGACGGCAAGAATC
Source organism: uncultured Prevotellaceae bacterium (assembly GCA_900315075.1). Taxonomy (GTDB): domain Bacteria; phylum Bacteroidota; class Bacteroidia; order Bacteroidales; family Bacteroidaceae; genus Prevotella. Next base: position 50,630 of record OMXV01000022.1, read on the forward strand.
AATTCTATTTTGTGCTCAATGGTGTGCCAGTATTTGCCAAAGGCACCAACTATATCCCCCAGGACAATTTCCTGACCGATGTCACTCCTGAGCGCTATCGTCGGACATTGCAAGATGCAGTTCTGGCTAACATGAACATGGTTCGCGTATGGGGCGGTGGCATTTACGAGAACGATTTGTTCTATGACCTCTGCGATGAAATGGGGCTGATGGTATGGCAGGATTTCATGTTTGCATGTAGCACCTATCCTGCCGAAGGAGAATGGTTGGAAAGTGTGAGAGAGGAAGCCGTTGACAACATCCGTCGGTTGCGTAATCACCCGAGCATCGTATTATGGTGTGGCGGAAACGAATGTCTGGATGCCTGGTACAACTGGGGATGGAAAGGTAGGATGGAAAAGGATAACCCCAATGGTGCCCGACTTGTAGAGCAACAGCAGGAATATCTATATTATGATGTGCTGCAACAAATTGTCGATCAACAAATACCTGGAGACATTTTTGTCACAGGCTCGCCACTGGCAGCCAAAGGCAGGGGCAGCGACGTTATCAATGGCGACCGCCATTTCTATGGTGTAGGCCATCGACGTATGCCAGTCAGCACCTACAACTTAGAGAAAGCCCACTTTTTCAGCGAATACGGCATGCAGTCGTTCCCAGAATATGCCAGTGTGCTTTGTTTTGCCCCCGACGCCACCACCCATGACATCAGCAGTGAACTGATGATGTGGCATCAACGTGGTGGTGTGGAAGCCAACAAGGTAATAGAATGGTATGTCAATAGCGAATACGGACCGACAGGAAATTTCCGGCAATTTCTCTATGCCTCACAACTGCTGCAAGGCGATGCCATGCGCACGGCAATTGAAGCACATCGACGCGACAGGCCCCACTGCATGGGTTCGCTATTGTGGCAACACAATGACTGCTGGCCTGTTGCATCATGGTCCACCCGCGACTATTATGGGCGATGGAAGGCTGCTCACTATATGGTTCGTCATGCCTTTGAACCACTCATCTGCTCTGCTGTCGTAAGTGGAGACAGTCTGCAGGTTTATGCTGTCAGCGACCTGCTACGCAAACAGAAAGGCACACTTAAATTGACTGTTTATACACTCAGTGGCGAAACTGTGGGAACAAAGACGCAAGCCATTGTCATCCCTGCCAACACCTCAACACTGGTATTCCATCAGCCAATAAAACAATTATTGAACGGCAAGCAACGAGAGGATGTAGTAGTCTGCATGAATCTCACCACGACAGATGGCATGGCCTATCAAAACAACAGTTTCCTCTGCTCTCAGAAAGACCTTCGACTACTGCCAACCAAACCCGAAATACAAGTGAAAGCAACAAAAGAGGGTTGCCATATCACATTACAGTCCAACCATTTCATCCGTGCATTGGCTTTATCCATTGACGACAAAGACAGCCAGTTAGACAACAATTATTTCGACCTGCTACCAGGCATACCCTATACGTGTTTTCTGAGAACTAATCTTTCAGTAGGAGAAGTTGAACGAAAACTAACTATAAATTCTCTGAACGAATTAGGTTTTTAGGTCTTGAGGTTGCTTCGTTTGACTACGGATTTGTCTGATTATTAACTCCTAATTAAGGACTATAATCAAGACTACGTGTTTATCTGATTGTTACAGGCTAAAAGATCCTCATAGCACAAGAAGTAGCGGATTCTCAATACCTCAATATTATATTAACAAACTAAAACAATTATGGAAGCAAAAAAATCGATTGAGGCACTACAGTTCTTCGCAACAGGACTGACTGAAGGTGCATTGGTACACAAGTTGCAAGGTCAGATTTTCAAGGCTCAGGGCTTTGAGAAGTTAGGACAGAAGTATATCGACCATTTCAACGAAGAAATGGCATGGGTGGAGAAGTTCGTGGAACGCATCCTCGACCTCGGCGGTGAAATAAAGTTTGATGGAGCCAAGAGCCGTGAGCTCATCTGCGACCCAGTGGAGTACATCAAGGCCGACCTTGATATTCAGAAAGCAGGCGTAGACTTGCTCTACAAATGTTGTGAGACACTCATCCACGACCCATCGACCTACGAAATCATGGTTGCCTATCTGAAGGATGAGGAAGAAGACCTCTATTGGAGCCAGGGAGCATTAGAGGTAATCGACAAGATAGGTCAGCAAAACTGGCTATTCACACAACTTTAAAAATATTAGGTCAACTGAAAAGAGGTGGAAGCGGGTTAGCACTGCTTCTACCTCCAATAATCATTTATGGACAAACAGAAGCAACAAGACTTGGCAGCCTATATGAACGGTAGCATCCGCAACATCATGGCTAAAGCCTACAAGAACGTGCTGAGCAATCCTCGTGAAGCTAAATTTGCCTACAGGATGCAACGGCTGTTTGAAAAAACGGAGAAACGCCGCCTCAAGGTGCTTGAGGAAGAGGGGCTGGAAGTGCCGCCATTCCTTATCAGCAGCATCTCGACCATCTGCAACCTTCATTGCAAAGGCTGCTATGCCCGCAGCAACGGTATTGCCGAAGACGCTGAAGCAGATCGCAAACAGACACTTACCCCACAACAGTGGCGTGACATCTTCTCCGAAGCCGCATCGTTAGGCATCAACTTCTCACTCTTGGCTGGTGGCGAACCCATGATGCGCAAGGACATTCTGGAGGCTGTCAGCGAAGTGGACGACATGATATTTCCAATTTTCACCAACGGTACACTCATAGGTCCTACTTATGTTGAGTTTTTACGCAAGCGGCTCAATCTCGTGCCTATCATCAGTATCGAGGGAACGGCCATTGGCACCGACGAGCGCCGTGGACAAGGCGTATTCCACAGAGCCATGCAGTCGATAGAACTATTGAAGCAAGAAAAACTGTTCTTCGGTACCAGCATCACCGTGACAACAGAGAATCTGACATTAGTGACATCACGAGACTTCATCGACCAACTACGTTCCTATGGCTGCAAGATTGTTTTCTTCATCGAGTATGTCCCCACTGAGCCAGGCACGGAACACCTGGCATTTACCGACGAGCATGTGGTGCAAATGGAAACCATTTTAGAAGAACGTCGCACCAACTATGCAGACATTATTTTCCTCTCATTCCCCGGCGATGAGAAAGCTCTGGGTGGCTGTCTGGCATCAGGACGTGGCTTTTTCCATATCGGCCCTGACGGTTCTGCGGAGCCATGCCCATTCTCTCCCTTCAGCGACAGCAACGTGGCAGAACTGGGTTTGCGCAAGGCTTTGCAATCGCCCTTGTTCCGCCAAATTCGTGCTGCCCGTGCCCTTGGTTGGGAGCATACTGGCGGCTGTACGCTCTTTGAACATCGCGATGAAATAGAAAGGATGATTATCAATAAACAAACTACACAATGACAATAGCAACAATCTAATTAATTTAACTATGGAAATAAAAGCAATTCTTATGTTCGATGGTGGTTTCATGAACCAGCAGTTTGCCTTCGGTGGTGAAGAGGGCAAGGATAAATATGACGAGCAAATCATCTACCGCAGCAGTCTTCAAAACTTCCTCATCGATACAGGCGACGAGGTCATCCTCGTCGATACAGGATTCAAGACTGGTTTTGCCGCACCCACCAAGAAGTTAGGTGCTCCACTATATATGGGCGAGAAAGTGGCCGATTATATAGATGCGTTTTCAGCCACAGGCTACAAGCCAGAGCAGGTAACAAAAATCCTCATCACCCACAAACACCCAGACCATACTGCGGCACTGGAATACTTTCCCAATGCCAAGGTATATATATCTCCCGAGGATGCCGACGCGATGAAACTGGAAGGTAATAACATCATCCGAGCCCAATATGGCAAATCTTTCAAGAACTTCCCTAATGCGCAGCAAGTAGCTGATGGCATCTGGTTTATCGAGGCCAAGGGTCACACTAAAGGAAACAGCATCATCATAGCTGAGAATGATGACCTTTACTATATGTTTCATGGTGATGTGACCTATTGTGACGCTGCCCTAAAGGCCAACAAGTTGAGCATCGTCTTCGAAGATAAAGACGCCGCCCGACAGACACTCGACCGTGTGCGCCAATTCATCAAGGATAATCCCACCGTCTATCTCTCCACTCACTGCCCCGAGGGTTATGAGAACCTGGAAATGAAACGGGTGATGAAACTTTAAGGAAGATTTACACCAAATATAGAAGAATATCTTTACAAATCAGACAATGAGTCCACTTGAAAAAAGCTCTCCAGCTAATCAAAAAATCAAGTGGACTCAGACTATTTTTGTCATACCACACAAGGACTATCTTATTAATTAAACTTTTTTCATTATAATTTGAATGCCTTAGTCGTAAAAGAAGGAAATGATAGATTAGCAGATAATTAATGAAAAAATATGAAAATTTCACCTCATTATAACAAAAATAATCATATTTCTAAATAAAAGCGTACCTTTGTGCACAAAAAGGAAAAGAATGGCTATAGAAATACGACAAACAGACAAGCGTGGTTCTGGAATACCCCCCATATTCAGACGTTCAGAGTTATTGGTGGGCAGCGAAACAATGGAGCGCATTTCCCAGAAGCGGATAATCATTTTTGGCGTTGGTGGCGTAGGTTCGTGGTGCGCAGAGAGTTTAATACGCAGTGGCATCAGATTTTTGACGATTGTAGATAGCGATCGTGTGTGCATTACAAACATCAATCGCCAACTAATGGCTACGACAAAGACCGTAGGACAAGTAAAGGTAGAAGCATTGAAGGAACGTCTGCTCACTATCAACCCAAAGGCTGAGATAACGGCACTGCAGAAGATTTTTACGCAAGAGACAGCAGAGGATTTTGCCCTCTGCGATTACGACTATATCATTGATGCTATCGACTCACTGAAGGACAAGGCACTGCTTATCCTTATGGCCTGCCGCACCAAGGCCAAGTTTTTTTCATCGATGGGTGCAGCATTGAAGATGGACCCAACACGTATCAAAGTGACGGAGTTTTGGAAAGTGCAGGGCGACCCGTTGGCACGAGCATTAAGAAGGAAATTCAAATCCCAGGGACTGTTGCCCAAACGTAAGTTCCAGTGTGTATATAGTGACGAACTACTAACCAACCGTGGCCATAATACTACCTGTGGAACAGAGCAATGCGTTTGCCCAAAGACACAGTCGGGTCCTGGCGACCCATCACTTCTGAATCATGAGTGGTGTTCTGTAAAGGCACAGATTAATGGCACGATGGCACACATCACTGCCATTTTCGGCTTTATGCTTGCCGGTCTGGTATTAGAAGATATCAACAAGAATCAATAGCATGATGTTCTTGCGGCATGTATTATTTTTATGATATAAAAGCGAAAAGACAAAAGCCAAGAATTATTGTATTTCAGATTAAACTAAGCCCATTTTATTTCATCTAAAAACAAAAGATTTACTTCAACAAACAAAAAAAAACGCTCTCAGATGAAGCCCCACTTATATTCAGCATTGTTTTTCATGACCATGCTGATATTTTCCGTTGTTCCCGCCTCCGCTCAAGATGCGGCTATTACTGGCCGTGTGTTAGACCAAGAGAGTCATGAAACCCTCCCTCATGCTACCCTCCAACTTTACCGTCTCACCAATAATGCTCAACGCCAAGACACCACCCTTGTGGAAGGAGTGCAGACCGACGATGAAGGCAATTTCACTTTCCCCAATGTGGCAAATGGACAATATCTGCTCAAGGTCAGTTTCATAGGCTATGAAGGAATCAACCGCACGCTGCGTAAGACAAGGGTTCCCATCACCTTAGGCGACCTCACAATGAAACCGAATGCCAAACTGCTGGATGAGACTGTGGTAACGGCTAACATCCCAAAGATGGTAGTAAAAGACGACACTCTCGTCTATAATGCCGATGCCTTCCGCGTGCCCGAAGGTTCGGTCATCGAGGCTTTGGTGGAAGCGCTCCCCGGTGCAAAGATAGATGAAAACGGAGGCGTCACCATCAATGGAAAGAATGTGAAACGTTTCAAGATGGATGGGCGCGATTATATGACGGGTAATAACGATGCTGTGATGAAAAACCTGCCTTCTTACGTCATCGACCAAGTGAAGGCATACGAAGAGAAGAGCGACCTATCTCAGCTCACTGGCATAGATGATGGTAACGAGGATTTCGTTCTTGAATTTGTGACGAAGCGCAGTGCTCGCAACGGACTACAAATGAACCCCGACTTGGGATTAGGTACCGATCATCGCTACGGCATACGTTTGACAGCGATGAAACCATTTGGAGCTGTACGTTATACATTCATGGGAAATGCGAACAACGTGAACGACCGTAACTTCACCGGACGTGGCGGACGTGGGCGTGGCAACAACAATGGTCAACGCCACACGAAAACCACTGCCCTTGATGCAAGTTATGAAAACGGCCAGAAACTGAAGATGAGCGGTCGCATCACATGGAGTCACAACAACACTGACAACTGGAGCCGCACAGGGTCAGAATCCTTTGTCAACACACGTGGTGGTGCTTTCTCTAACAGTATTAGCCAAAGTTACTCACGCGCTAACAATTGGACAGGCAACATGAACCTACAATGGCAGATTGACTCGTTGACCAACCTTTCCTTCCGCCCCAACTTCAACATTTCTGTCAACGACAATCGCAACCATTCCACTTCGGCCTCTTTTAATGCAAATCCATTCGACTATACCACTAATCCGCTCGACGAGACAGAGATGGATATGATGGATGACCAGAATCTCATCGTAAACAATCGTATCAATAAGTCGATGAGTTATGGCACTAACCAAAACATCAGCAGCCAATTACAAGTTTTCCGTCGTCTAAACCGTCGCGGTCGAAACATGACTATCAATGCCAACATAGACTACCGCAATGGCAGCAACAAAAATGCCAACCTATCGGCCGTCCACCTATACCAAACCACCAACCACGAAGGCAATGACTCCACCTACCAGACCAATCGTTATAGCAAAAGCCCCTCCAACAATTTCTCTTTCACCACAGGTTTCTCCTACACAGAACCCCTTCTAATTTTCCAGTCGAAACCCCGACAAGAAGAAAACGGCCCCGGAGGAAACTCTTTTGGCAGTCGCAGGATGGGAAGTGGACAAGGCGGTCTTCAAGGTTTGTTCCTTCAAACCAACTACCGCTTCCGCTATAACCATCAGAAGAGCGACCCGCAAACCTACGACTTCCCTGACTACACCGATGAAGAATTCAACGACGTGCTGAGGCAATACCGCGATTGGACAAGGCTTTTTGGTTATCTGAATAACCCCTATGAGAGTTATCTCTCTGACGAACTCAGCCGTTACTCGGAACGCACGGAACGAGAGCACAACATCGACGTACAGTTGCGCTATGTCAGGGAAAAGCTGAATATGAATATTGGTGTTTCCATCCAGCCACAGCGTTCACATTTCATCCAGCAATACCTTGGCATACCAGTGGATACTATCAGGACAGTGACCAGCTTCACGCCAACCCTCAACCTCCGCTATCGCTTCAACCGCCAAACCAACCTCAACGTGACTTATAGGGGCAACACATCGCAACCCTCCATCACCCAACTACTCAACATCTACGACGATACCAACCCACTCTCCATCACCATGGGTAACCCGGGGCTGAAGCCCTCACTCACGAACAACCTTAACGTGAACTTCCAAAAACAAAGGTCGCCCAAATACCGCCCAGACACTCTCGGTATGAATGTTCCCGTCAACCAACGTCACTGGAGTTATAGTGTCAATGGCAGTTTACAACGCACACATAACTCCATTGGCAACGTAGTAACCTACAATGAAGAAACAGGTGGTCGTATCAGCCGTCCAGAAAACATAAATGGTAATTGGAACGCCAATGGAGGTGCTACTTTCAACATTGCCCTTGACACCCTCAATCGTTGGGATTTCAGCGGGTCACTCCGAGGCAGCTACAACCACCATGTAGCATATGTTAACCTCAATCGCACGGCTATTCCCGATCGCAACATCACCCACACCTATAATCTTTCGCCGCAAGTGTCGCTCAGCTTTAGAAATAGGTGGCTCAACGTGTCCGCCAACTATAACACCACTTATGCACGCACACACAATCGTCTGCAAGCTTCCAACAACCTAACCACATGGAATCACTTCTATGGTGCTAACGCTAAAATCACTTTCCCATGGGGTACAAATCTCTCTACCGACATCCACATGAATAGCAAACGAGGTTACAGCGACCAGACACTCAATACCAACGAATTGCTATGGAACGCACAAATATCACATAGTTTTCTGCGTGGCAAGCCACTCACTGTCATGCTACAATGGTATGACATTCTGAGACAGCAATCCACATTCTCACGCACCGTGAATGCCAACGGATGGACCGACCGCGAAGTGAATGCCATCACTTCTTACGCCATGATCCATGTCAGCTATCGCTACAATATGTTCGGCAATGGACGAGGAGGCCAAGGTGGAGGTCAGGGTGGAAGAGGAGAAAGAAGTGGAAGAGGTGGCTTCGGTGGAAGAGGCGGCTTCGGCGGAGGTGGTGGCTTTGGTGGAGGGGGTGGCTTCTAAAAAAAGGGCATACATAAAGTATGCCCTCATAGATAACTTGAATGTCATTTTTGACTCTGTTATTTATCTTTTTCCAGTCCTTCTGCAGCCATAAGGAGGTCAACCAATGGTTTGTCCTTATAGTCATGCTTTTTCTGATCCCAGAATCCGAAATCAGCATCGTAGCACCATGTGGTCCAAGCGATGTCGAACTCGTCGAACACGCTCAACATATCCTTGGTCCATTTGTATGCCAATTCTCTATCCACAGGCTCATAGACACCCCATTCGCCACAGAAGAGCTGCAAGTTGTATTTCTTGGCAGCTTCGATGGCATCCTTGAAATCCGCCCGAATCCTATCGATGTTCCACACCTCTTTGGTGAACGGCTCTAATTGTGGTTTCAGCGAGTCTGGTGCTGCCTCATAGTCTTCCTTCGATACAAGTACTCCTGGGTAGTTTACCTTACCCTTATACTTGCCCAATGGTGTCCACCATGCACCATAGTGGGTGAGAATCATAGGATTGTAATAATGGAACGAGAGAATGATATTCTTGTCACCCTCGGGCACTTTCAGGTATTTAATCGTCTGATAGCCCTGCCACATATTCGAACCGATGACAAGAGTGCGCTGCGGCTCACGCTCACGGAGAGCCTTGTGTACTTTCGCCACCAACTGGTTCCATTGCTCGTGATCCTCTGCCACCGGCTCGTTCATGAACTCGTATGCCACAGAGTCACAACTATAGCCTTTCAGAACGTCCGACAGTTGATACCACATGTCAATAAGTTGTTGCTGTGCTTCTTCGGAAGTAAAGAGTGTGTTGGCATTACCGCCCTCATTGACTGCATTGAAATAATGCGAACGGATGATATGCAGGTCAACTATGGCACGAATATGGTGTTTGCCAGCCAAATTTAGAGCATTGGTCAGCAAGTCCCATGCCTCGGGCAGTTTGTTTCCCTCCTCATCCCAGAACTGTTCCTCATCGATGGGAATACGTACGAAATCGAACCCTAATTGTTCCAACCGTTCAAAGTCATCCTCCTGGATGTGCTCTTTGCGTGCTTCGCCACGTTCTTTTGATTGCGAGAGCCAATGGCTCAAGTTTGTGCCGCGTCTAATGCGGAAATCGTTCACTTCATTAGTGGTCTCTTTTTCGGTCTTGCTGGTGCAAGCCGTCATAGCCCACATAGTTGTGGCAATGAGTGCCACGAAAATTAAAATTTTCTTCATTTTGTAATTATTTAAGGTGTGTTTAATTAATTATGATTGTTGTAAGGTAGTATGAGGTATTTTCTTTGCAAAAATAGTACATTTTTTTTTGTAATAATTGAAATACGAAGGAAAAAGTTATGTCACACGGCAGAAATAACAAATCTTATGCCCTTTCATGAGGTTTTGAGTAGAACAAGTATAGCCATATAAAAGTGCATATTTTCCAGATTATGATATTTTTGGGCGAAAAATAATGATGGATTAAAAGAAAAATCATTATTTTTGCAACTGAAAGAAAACAAACTGATTGATTACACTACTATAAAAACTACTGCTATATATTACGATTATGGTTTCTACAAGAAATATTTTTACACTCTTATTGTATTTTTTAGGATGTATGGTAGCACTCCATTCATCTGCTCAGGTACACAGTCAAGGCTGGAAACATATACTACGCCAAACCGACGAGAAATTTTACAAGACCGACGAGGCACGCCGCATCGGCGAGCAGTTAATACTCTACCAGCGAGCTACTGGCGGCTGGCCCAAAAACATCGACATGGTAAGTCCGCTCACCACGGAGCAACGTGCGGCAGTACTTGCCGACAAACAACGCACCGATGACTCTACGATAGATAACGATGCCACCAACATCCAGATGCACTTCCTCGCCCATCTCTACCATGCAACCCACGACAAAGAGGTGCGTGCTTCGTTTTGCAGGGCGGTAGAATACCTCCTTTCAGGACAATATGAGAATGGCGGTTGGCCGCAATTCTGGCCAAATCCTCATGGCTATCAAGCACATATCACTTTTAATGACGACGCCATGGTCAACACCATGCTTTTGTTGCGCGAAGTGGCAGAGGCAAAAGCGCCCTTTGAGGGTAGTCTCACCACCAAAGACCTTCGTAAACGCGCACAAAAAGCTTTCGACAAAGGCGTGGAATGTATTCTGAAGACACAGATTAGCATTGGAGACCAACTCACCGTATGGTGCCAACAGCACGACCGTAACACCTACCAGCCAGTTGCTGCAAGGGCCTTTGAGTTGGCATCTTTTTGTTCACAAGAGAGTGCCTCCATTGTCAGTTTGCTTATGTCACTCCCCCACCCTAACGACCAAGTAAAACACGCCATACACGCTGCCATGAAATGGTTTGACACCTACAAACTTACAGGTCTGCGCATTGTGCGGACCTATTCACGTGAAACAGGGGAACGTGATGTACATATAGAGGAAGCCCCCAATGGCAGTCCTTTGTGGGCTCGCTATTACGATTTAGAGCACTGCAAACCTTTCGTGTGCGACCGAGATGGTGTTCCCCGCCAACGACTTGAAGATATCGGTTCGGAACGCCGCAACGGTTATGCTTGGTATGGTGACCGAGCAGCCACACTATATGAGACCTATTCACAGTGGGCAGACAAATACGACCCAACCAATAAGGCGGCCATCAGTCTGGCAACTAAAGGAGCAAATGAAAATGGTACATTCAAACTGTTTGAACCCATAAAGACCGACCCTGCTAAGTTTGATGCCATCGTCAGTCCTGGAGAGTCTATTCAAGCGGTCATCGACAAAGTTCCAACCAATAACAGCAGACCATATACTATTTTTATACGCAAAGGAACATACACAGAGAAAGTCATTATATGCCGTCCACATATCGTGCTCGTAGGTGAAAATCGCGACAGCACTGTCCTCGTCTTGGCAGAGACAAAGGAAACACAGAAGATTACTGAATATGAGGGGAAACCTGTGGGCAATGGTGTGGTAGTTTTGCAGGAGGGTGCCAATGACTGCGTAATCAGCGGAATGACCATCTACAACAACTATGGTACGACCGTGGAAAACACCACACGACACCAAATGGCCGTCTTCGGTAGAGCCACCCGTACCATCATCGTCAACTGTAATATCTGGGCTGACGGCAACGATGCTTTATCACTTTGGGCACCAGAGGGAAATGGAATGTACTATCATGCCGACCTATCGCTACGCTGCCCTGGTGTGGATTTCCTATGTCCGAGGGGATGGTGTTATGCCACAAGATGCCATTTCTATGGCGATAGCCGTGCCATCGTCTGGCATGATGGTCGTGGGGATAAGAGCAAAAAACTCGTCATCACCAACTCACGTTTCGACGCCGCCAGCCCAACCGTTTTAGGTCGATATCACCACGACTCACAATTTTACTTCATCTCATGCTCGATGTCAAAGAATATCCTTGATAGCAATATCAGCTATGCCTATACCGACAAAGTGCTTGACCCTTGTCCCTGGGGACAACGAGTCTATTTCTATAACTGCACCCGCGAGGGTGGCCATGGCACTTGGATGAACAACAACTTAAGCGATGCTGAAGGTGAGCCCGAATATCATACCGTTACTGCAAGATGGACATTCAACAACAAATGGAACCCTGAACAAGTTGTACGAGATTTGTGGGATTACATCTGCTATTAATTTGAGTTTTTTTGTAAAAGACCTCATAACCATGAAGTTAAGAACTAACGAAACTACATTGAATTGAAATATCAACAGAATACGAACAACATTAAGACTAACGTAAATTATGAAGAAAGCATTCACGAAAAAAGCACTGTTTATCCTGATGGCTTTAGGATTGACATTTATTTCCTGCACTGACAAAGCCTCTGTAAAAGAACAACAATCTGACACACCCACTGCTACAGCCGACAATAACCTCATTGTGGCAGCTGACCAAAATCTAAAGGCACACCAAGAAGACATCCAGTCACTATGGGAATTGACCATTGGAGAAAGCAAGAAGATGGCAAAATATGCTCTTGTAAAGGATTATGTCTTCCTGAGTACCGAAGATGGCAAAGATGGTTTGCTCCTCTCATTTTATAAGGACATGAAAGACATCGATAATTTTGATGGGATTGCAGTGCTTGAAGGTCAAGAGCTCATATTCCAAGGCGATGTGCTGATGGTTAAGGAGAAGACAGACGCTGGTGACAAGACCACTTATTTTGAAAAGACGGAAAGAGAAGGATTCAGCGAACTATTCTCTGTGACAGAGAAAGATGGTAAAAAGACCTATACTGATGATCTTGATGAACCATACGATGAGAAAGAAGCTCAAGATTTCATCGATAAGACAAGCAAGGACAAAGTTTCTCCTCTTACCGACAATCTAAGCACATGGAATAACCTATAAATACAATGTTTGAACACATAGCAGATTTCACGGCTTGGCCGATACTAACCGGCATCCTTATCGGATATGTTGCCAACCGCATTATGAGCGGTGAAGGTAAAGGCTGTTGTATGAACCTCATCATTGGCATCATTGGCAGTTATGCAGGAACTTTCATCAGTCATCTGTTGGAGATTGAATTATTTGGCAAAGGGTATCTCACCAACTTCGTATTCTGCGTGGTTGGTGCCATTTCCGTAATATGGATTTGGCGGAAACTATTTAGCTGAAATTCCATACCCTTGAGGGCATCTTACTAATGAAAAACAGAGGCATAGGGGATAATTCCTCTATGCCTCTGTGATGTTATAGGATTTACATATGGTGGAAATTTAAATCCACTTAACGTAGCAGAAGTCCTGACGATGCGGGAGTTTTAGGTGGTCGTTCTTGGGATACATACGAACCGCTGTCTTGAATGTGCCTGCTGCATCAGGCTTCGTGGTACATTCAAAAGTGTAGAGATTACCCTCCTTGTTGACAAGTTTGAAAGGATGTACACTGGAGATACGGTCTTCACCCTTCTCGTCAGTATAGAGTGTTACGAACTCAAGTCCGACGGCATCATCAAGCCCTTGTTCATCAATGACATACTTAATGGTGAAGGCAACACCCGTCTCTGCGCCACCTTCGTTGAGGTCGCTTTCTTTCGACACCACCTTGATGGCATCCCAGCGCTCAGCCACAGTTTCTTTCCAAATAGCTATCTCCTTGGCCAAAGCATTATCGTTGGCATGGAGTTCCTCGGAACGAGTAGCGAGCTTGTTATAGAACTTCGAATAATAATCGTCGAGCTGACGCTTCATGGTGTAGTGAGGTGCGATGGTGGCGATAGAATTCTTGATAACCTTAATCCAACCCTCGCTGAATCCCTGCTCATTCTTGGCATAGTAGAGTGGAATAATCTCATTCTCCAACAAACCATAAATAGTTGCAGCATCGAGCTGATCCTGATAAGCCTGATTCTGATAGGTACGTTTCTCTGTGAGTGCCCATCCAGCTCCCTTTCGGTAACCTTCCAGCCACCATCCATCGAGCACAGAGAGGTTGACGACACCGTTCATCTCAGCCTTTTCACCTGATGTACCGGAAGCCTCAAGTGGACGTGTGGGGGTGTTCATCCAAATATCAACACCTGAAACGAGACGACGGGCAAGACGGAAGTCATAGTCCTCAAGGAAAATAATCTTACCAAGGAACTCTGGACGCTGACTGATTTCGAAGATGCGCTTAATAAGTCCCTGGCCAGCACCATCTGCCGGGTGAGCCTTACCCGAGAAGATGAACTGCACGGGATGCTCTGGGTTGTTGACAATCTTGGAAAGTCTGTCGAGGTCGGTGAAGAGCAAGTGAGCACGCTTATAGGTAGCAAAACGACGGCAGAAGCCAATCATCAAAGCATTGGGATTGATTTTCTGCAAGAGTGACACTACACGTGATGGGTCTCCCTGGTTTTTGAGCCATGTCTGACGGAACTTATTGCGAATATAATCCACAAGTTTGTTTTTGAGTGCCATACGTGTTGACCAAATCTCTGCGTCAGGCACATTGTAGATGGCATGCCAGATACTCTCATTACTCTGGTCACTCATGAATTTCTTGTCGAAGTACTTAGCATAGAGTTCGCGCCATTCTGTGGCAGCCCAACTTGGGAAGTGAACACCATTGGTGACATATCCCACATGATTTTCTTCTGGATAATAGCCTTTCCAAATGGGGGCGAACATCTTCTGGCTCACCCATCCATGCAGTTTACTTACACCATTTATCTCCTGACAAGTGTTACATGCGAAAGTGGACATACAGAATTTCTCTCCATGGTCGTCTGGGTTCTGGCGTCCCATGCCAATGAACTCATCCCATGTGATACCAAGCATTGCTGGATAACCTCCCATATATTTACCGAAAATCGACTCATCAAAATAGTCGTGACCAGCAGGCACTGGTGTATGGACAGTATAGAGAGAAGAGGCTCGCACCAGTTCTAAGGCTTGATTGAACGACAGACCATCGCGGACATAGTCGCAGAGGCGCTGCAAGTTGCAGAGTGCTGCGTGACCTTCATTGCAATGGTAGATTTGTTTCTTGATGCCAAGTTTCTTCAGTGTGAGCATACCACCGATACCGAGGAGGATTTCCTGCTTGAGACGATTCTCCCAATCGCCACCATAAAGACTGTGGGTAATGGGTTTGTCGAAATCGGAGTTCATATCATTGTCTGTGTCGAGCAGGTAGAGTGCAATGCGTCCCACATTGACTCTCCAAACGTAGGCATGAACTTGGTAGTTCATATACGGAACATCCACGACGAGCTGGTTGCCGTCAGCGTCCAATTGTTTCTCAATAGGCAGTGAATTGAAGTTCTGAGCCTCATAGTTTGCAATCTGCTGACCATCCATGCTAAGCGACTGCTTAAAATAGCCAAATCGATAGAGGAAGCCTATGGCACACATATCTACATTACTATCGGAAGCTTCCTTGAGATAGTCTCCAGCAAGCATGCCAAGACCACCAGAATAAATCTTCAGCACCTGATTCAGACCGTACTCCATGCTGAAATATGCGACAGAAGGACGTTTTGAATCGGGTTTTACATCCATATATTTACGGAATTTCTTATATACACTCTTGACGCGCTCCATGATTTCTTCATCTTTCTCAAGCACCTCTTTACGTTCATAGCTGAGACGCTCAAGCAGAAGCACGGGATTGTGTCCCACCTCCTCATAGAGGTCTTCATCGAGGCTTCTCCACAGGTTTCTTGCCTCATAATTCCATGCCCACCACATATTGTGAGCCAGTTCGTCCAGACATTTGAGCTGCTCAGGAAGCCTTGACTTCACAGAGATCTCTTTCCACTGGGGTTCATTTGCATAATCTGCTTTAATTTTCATAATTGTTTTATATAAGTTTATGAGTTTTTTAAGTTTTTGAGTTTTTGAGTTCTTGAATTAATGAGTTTATCGTCTTTGAGCGGCTTTTCTTAATGCTATGTCATAAGCCTGCTCGTAATATTTAATGAACTCACTCCATAGTGCCTTTTTCGAAAGTTTGTCAGCATTCCTCCTCGCTTTTTTCACTTCTTCTTCGTCAAATGCAGAGAATTCTGAAACCGTATCCTTAATAGTGTCAGCCACTTCGGAATAGTTATAGTCTGTGCGATGTATTACTTTCACACCATCCTCAATTTCGCTGTTGCCTCCTTTTACACTATTTGCCCAAATGCCAAATCCGGCCAAATCAGTTGTAATACATGGTACCTTGAAGGCAATGGCTTCCAGTGGAGTATATCCCCATGGCTCGTAGTAGGAAGGATAAATGCAGAGATCGTTGCCAAGGACCAAGTCGTAATATGACATATTGAAAACGCCATCGTTACCAGTGAGATAACATGGTAGGAAGATGAGTTTGACATGGTCTTCCTTTCGATTCCACATATCAAGGAATTTAAGCATTCCAAGCACATTGTCATGACTCATATTATGTAGCCAATGAGTGACGAGAGGAACTTCGAGTGGTGTGTCAAACTTTTTACCACTATTCAATCGTTCGACAAGGTCTTTTCTCGGCTCTCCTACCCATCCTGGTACCTCGATAAATGCAAGGATGTTTTTCTTTAAATTACGGTCTCTCAACAATCGGTTCATTGCCTCAATATAGACATCTACGCCTTTGTTGCGGAACTCGTATCTACCACTGGTGGAAACAATGAGCACATCGTCATTTAAGTCGGTACCCATCAATGCGTTAGCAACATCGATTAAACGTTTACGTGCAAGCTTTCTCTTTTTGGTAAACTCAGCTCCACGCGGTACAAAACTATTGTCAAAGCCATTAGGCAGCACAATGTCAACAGGCTTGTCGAGCAATTCTAGGCATTCCTTGGCTGTGATATCGCTGACAGTAGTAAAACAGTCAACATTTTTTGCAGTCTGTTTCTCGATGGAATGTTTACTCTGCATGTTGAGTTCACCAGCCATCTGGTCGCCGTTATAAGCAAAAAGATAATCGTAGAGAGGCTTGTTGTTGCCAGCAATACTACGGCCGATGCTGGTAGCATGAGTAGTGAAAACGGTGGCAACCTGTGGCAAACGATGCTTGATGTATAGCAGTCCGAGACCAGTCATCCATTCATTACCATGATAGATGACATTCTGACTTTCATCGAGATAACAATTATAAAAACTCTCCACGACAAGTGCAGCTGCGTATGAAAACATAGATGCTTCGTCGTAGTCACCGTATGCGTGAAGGCTATCTACTTGGAAGAGTTCCCAAAATCTTCCATAAATTTCATCTTTGCAATCAAAATAGGGGGTGAAATCAACGAGAATGGCTATTGGTTGTCCTGGCACATTCCATCTACCAATTTTAAGTGCCAATTCTTCTTCTGAAGCCTTTTCTCTCCATTCGGGAAAGAGCGTATTGTCTTCTACAAAGAAAGGACACTCTTTCTCTTTCCAACAATCTGGTCCAATAAAAATGATATGGTCACACATTTTATCTTGCAAGGTTTTCGCTCTTGTAGATAAAACTGTGTATATACCTCCAATCTTATTGCAAACTTCCCAACTTGACTCAAAAATATAATCGGGAACCAACAAATCTTTTACCATTTGAATCCGTACTAATACGGTGCAAAGTTACTAAAAAAAATATTAAAAATTGTAAGCATTGGGGATTTTTTTATTAATTATCAGACTATTATTGACTAAATGGACTATCTTTGCATCATACCTCTAAACTACTTATAATTAACGATAATGAAAAAGATAGTTTTTCTGATAATAATGATGATCATGTGTACAATAAATGTACACGGTCAGTCAGTTGAGCCCTTCAAGGGTAAGTTTGTGAATGATGAATACCAGATTTACCTGAAATTGAATGCATACGAACAAAACATCACAGTACCAGATCAAGAAATATATGGTGAACTACCGGGGTATTTTGGATCAAAACGTGATAGCAGACAGTGGCTGGTAATTGAATGTGAGATTATCAACAACAATACCGTGGAGATGAAAGTGGTCAACGATTATGGCAGTGAGGATTTCACGGCTCGCCTTACATTGAATAGCGATGGCACATATACGCTAAAACACTTAGAAGGCAGCACATATAAAATCGTGGTCGATTCAAAATATGTGAAAATACCGAAGAAAATCGAAATGAAGATTGAAGGAGATTTGAAAGGGAGTTAAAAGAGGAGTTCAGGAGTTTGGACAATACCCAATTTATCAATTTACCCATTCTACCCCATTCGTTTCTCCGCATGCCGCGGTTCAGCCGAAGCCACAAAAAACCAAGAACTAAAAAACCAAAAGCCGCCCCGGGTCTCCTCATGGAGCCCCGGGGCGGACTTTCATCTGAAAGAGGGCGGTCACCTACTCTCCCGCATTGCATTGCAGTACCATCGGCGCAGG
>OMXV01000021.1 GCA_900315075.1 uncultured Prevotellaceae bacterium
TGTTTAGCAACTGCAAAGATACGAACCTTAGGGGAGAGTCCTGTGGGATTTGTCCCCTTTTTTATGACTTCAGCATTTTTCGTTTATCGGACACCAATAATTATGATTATAGATTCGGTACGACATCCTGCAAGAAGATATACGATGCTTATCCCTCATTGGAGAAAGGCACCGTACTCCGCTTGCAGCGGCATCCCAAAAACCGCTACGACAAACAAGCCATCGGCATTTATTACGAGAAGGTGCGCATCGGATGGGTGCCTCGCGAACTCAACCTGGTCATATCACGATTGATGGATGCCGGAAAAGCCTTCTTTTGCAGGGTCGAGAATGTCACCCTCGTCGATGACTATTGGGTGAAGATCGAAGCCAAAATCTATATGGTGGAATAATTCACAAAAAATGGAGGAGAAACAATCGTGTTTCATGCCCTTAATTTGCGCTAAAATCATTTTTTTTCTAAATCTATTAACATTTGTTCCTCTAAAATGGCTGATATTTGATTATTTTTTATAAATTTGTACCTGTTATCAAAATAACATGAAAAATGGAAATCAAAGACGTGAATAGATTAAAGGTAGTATTGGCTGAGAAAAAACGAACCAACAAATGGCTATCTGAACAATTAGGCAAGGATCCAGCGACGGTGAGCAAATGGTGTACCAATAATGCTCAACCTGATATTCAGACGTTCATTAAAATAGCAAGTCTTCTTGGTGTTCAAGTTGAAGACTTGATAAATAAAGACTATGTTGCATCAATTAACCAAGAATAATTGCTATGGATAAGACATCTTTGATAAAACGCATAAGTACCATTGAGGGGCTAACGAATGAGGAACGGTCGGCTTTATTAGGCTTATTACGTTCACATAAGAAATATGGCCTTGTGTGGGAAGACAAAGTGGAGGATGTGGAGGAACGGCTTCGCGACGAGCTGCCTGTGCTGCGTGAAGTGAAAGACAAATGCATTCCTTCTGACGCCCCCGAGGCACCTAATCATATCATCATCGAGGGGGATAACCTTGAAGCGCTTACCGCTCTCTCCTATACTCATGAGGGGAAAATCGATGTCATATATATCGATCCACCATATAATACCGGCAACAAAGATTTCGTGTATAATGATTCGTATGTCGACAGCGAGGATAGCTACCGCCATTCCAAATGGCTGTCGTTTATGAATAAACGGCTGAAGATAGCAAAAAGGTTGCTGTCTGAGAAGGGGGTGATACTTATTTCAATTAACGATATCGAACTGTATAATCTAAAAATACTATCAGATAGTATTTTTGGTGAGAATAATTATTTGGCTAATTTTATTTGGCAATCGACCCCAGGCTCAAACACCGGTGAAGATATAAAAACCGTAACTGAATATGTTTTATCATATGCAAAAAACATTAATTATGTTAAAGTAAACCAAATCATTATTGATGATGATGATAAGTATAATATGGAGGATAAGTATGTAGAATATAGAGGTAAATATACATTAAATAAATTAGACCGTCGTATGACAGGCTCTCATTATTCTGAAGCCCTCAATTATCCTATAACTGTTCCTGATGGCACTTTGATTTATCCAGGAGGTACTATTTCCAAACAAGAACATTGGAATTGGAGATGGTCGAAGAATAAAGTTCAATGGGGAATTCAAAATGGTTTTATCGAATTTAAAAAATCGAATACTCGATGGGCAATTTACTTTAAACAATATCTCTTTGTCAATAATAATGATGAAAAAATTTCAAGGGCTTTACCTTATCAAAATCTTATTAAAGATATAGATGGACTTAATTCTGCACGGGGTACACAAGAAATAATGTCTTTAATGAATAGCAAAGCATTTGATTATCCTAAACCAATTGCTTTGTTGTTACATTTATTAAAATGTATCTCACATAAATCCTCCATCATCCTCGACTTCTTCGCTGGCTCCGGCACCACCCTTCACGCCACGATGCAATTAAACTCTGAGGACGGCGGCCATCGCCAATGCATACTCGTTACGAACAACGAGAACAACATTTGTGAAGATGTGACCTACGAGCGTAACAAACGGGTGATCATCGGCTACACCACCCCCAAGGGGCAAAAGGTTGAAGGCTTGCATAGCAACCGCCTGCGTTATTACCGCACCGATTTCATCTCCCGCGACCGCACCCAGCGAAATATGCGCCAGCTTGTGAATGCCGCTACCGACATGCTTTGCATCAAGGAAGACTTATATACCGAGCAACAAGTATTGGGTCGCTGGAAGATGATTCCACAGGTGGCCCGATATTTCAGTGACGGGAAGAAACACATGCTTGTGGTATACAACGAGCAAGCGGCATCGAAATTAGCGGAAATGATAGCAGAGACAGACTTTGGTGGGGCAAAACTGAAAATCTACATTTTCTCCCCAGAGCGCTATGCCTTTGATGATGAATTTTATGAGGTGCAAGACAAGGTTCAGCTCGTGGCTCTTCCAGCCGCCATATATGATGCCTACCAGAAAGTGCTGCCCAAGCGCAAGCCTCAGTTGCTTGAAACGGCTAAAGAGACGAAGACAATACAGCCCACACAACAAAACCTTTTTGCACAAAAGGACGACGGGATTTATCCCGTTCATGATATTGGGGAGGAGTGAACTATGGAAAGGCTGAAAACAATATACGAGGCCATATCACAGGATGGCTTTGCTGAGAGAACCCTACAACTGATAAACGACTATACAAACGACATACAAAATGGAACAGAAAACTTTTATCGATTCAATTTTCCAGAGCATGCAGGACTCTGCACGGCAGGTGCGCCTCTCATTGGGGCGTCCATCGTCGCATGCTACGCGAGAGCAAGCCTTACAACAGGTAGCGAAACTGGAAGCAGCCAAGCAACAGGCCCGGCAAACTGGCAGATAGACGAATGCCAGGAACAGCTCATCGAGCAATGGGCAAAGGCTGCTGGGATATGGGTGGAAGATTCAGAGCTGGCACTCATCAAAACTTTCGGCCCCAAGATAGCACAAGGCGCAGAAGCCAAAGTCTATTACAGGGAAGGTGACACTTCGGTGGTCAAAGAAAGAGCATCTATCTATTCCACAACACAGAAAGCGCTGGATGCCATAATCTTGCATAACACTCTATTCCCTGAAACGGCCATGAAAGTGGTGGCGTTCACACGCGACAATGACACGTTGTTCCGCATCGTCCTCACACAGCCCTACGTCAGTTGTCTTCGCTTGGCAACGAAGGAAGAGATAGACGAGATGGTCGAGGCAAAAGGATTCCACGACAACAGAAACGGGGAAGGCGTGAACTATATTTCCGACCGGCTGGCTCTTGAAGATATGCATCCTGCCAACGTGTTCATCGACACACTGACATCAAAACCAACGTGTATCGACTGTATTGTGAAATTCTTAAACAAGGAGGCTTAATCATGAAACAACTGACATACCAGCAGAACGCCATCAATGAATTGGTGGAGAAAACCATTCAGCTGCTTAAACTGGGTGGCCACCGCAAGCAGCTTATCTTCAAGGCTCCTACAGGGGCTGGAAAGACGGTGATGGCATCGGAAATGCTCTCTCGCCTGACCACCGAACTGCAATCACGTGGCGACAGCCCGTATCAGCAGGTGGCTTATATATGGATAGCACCCAACAAACTCCACCAGCAGAGCTACTTCAAGATGAAGGACTTCTTCGGCGAGACCCACCTGCTACGTGCCGTAATGTACGATGAACTCGACCACTCCGAGGGCTATATCAAACCAGGGGAAATCCTCTTCGCCAACTGGGAGAGTATCAATAAGGAGAAAAACATCATGGTGCGTGACACAGAGCAAAGTGCCTCCATATTTGAAATCACCCGTCGTACGCAGGAGGAACTGGGGCTGCCTATTGTGGTGGTGATCGACGAGGAGCATTTGTTCTGGTCGAAATCTGCCGATAAGTCGGCCAAGGTGTTGCAGAAAATCAATCCCAAAGTGGAAATCCGTGTGTCGGCCACTCCTAAGACCTATTCCGACTATCAAGTGACCATTCCCCGCGAACTGGTTGTGGCAGAGGAAATGATCAAGAAACAAGTGATACTTAATCCTGATATTACACAAGGGTACACCGACGAACAGGAGTTGAATCAGCACCTCATTAAGTGTGCCCTCAACAAGCGCAATCAGTTGGCTGCTGCTTACAAGAAGTTGGGTGTCAATATCAATCCTCTTCTTCTTATTCAACTTCCTAACGACACAAAAGAAACGATGACTGCCGAAGATACGGCCATCGCTGACCAGGTAAAAGTGTATTTGCGACAAGTGCGTGGTATCAATGAGGAAAATGGCAAACTCGCGATTTGGCTTTCAAATGAGAAAGCCAACCTGACCAATCTTGAACAGCCCAACAACCTTGCAGAGGTGTTGTTGTTCAAACAGGCTATCGCTCTCGGATGGGACTGTCCACGAGCAGCCGTTCTCCTCATCTTCCGCAAGATGCAAAGCGACACGTTCACCATCCAGACGGTTGGCCGCATACTGCGTATGCCAGAGCAGAAGTTCTATACCAACAACGCGCTGAACGTGGGCTATGTATATACCGACATCAGCAAGGACAAGATACAGATTGTGGCGGAGGATATGGACTATCTGAGCAAGGACACCCTGCAAGCCCTCCGGCGTGAGAACCTTGAAAATGTGGAGTTGAAGTCTTTTTACAGCGTCTATAAGAGCAGCGACCGCAACCGTTTGGGGCCAGATTTCAAACAGGTGCTCATCGACTGCTTCACCCGCAACTGGCTGGTGGATTACCAGCCCACATTCTTCACCTTTGAAGAGATGACCGGCGAGGGTGGCGAAGATGTGCCAACTGATGCCACCCAACCTGCCCAGTCGACAATGGCAGCCAACCGCCAGAAGCTGGAAGGCAAAATCCGCTTCGACGTGAGAAACGTGAATGTGGAGATACCAGCCGACTTGGTGTTTCAAAATGAGTTAGGCATCATCGATGTGGGTGAGAGGTCGAAATTCGCACGTAGCGCTGGCGAACTACAGCGCATATATATCGACTTCTGCCGGAGCATGATAGGTGGTAAGTTTGAGAAGGCTCACAGCACGGGAGTGCTCGCTGGCTACCTGATGGAGGCGATGGAGGAGCTTTTTGAACTCTTTGAGACTGACGCCAAGAAAGTCATCCTATATCATCTGAACAAACCGCGTTTCATCGACATCATACAGAAGGCACTCGACCTCTACGCCAGGAAACTGGCTGGCAAGCATCGGGAGGCCAAACAACGGGGATTTGAATCATACTCCTGGGAGGTGCCAGCCGAACGACTGTATAAGGAGGAGACACATCACGTGGTTGACAAGGTGAGAGACCATGCCTTGATACCTTTCGTCGAACTCAAAAAGGCATCCAATCCAGAGCAGCTGTTCCGCGACTTTCTTGAAAGCCATGCCGACAGCATCGACTGGTGGTATAAGAATGGTGATGAAGGCAAGCAGCACTATTCTATCCCTTATGTGATGTCGAATGGTGACAAATCCCTTTTCTACGTGGATTTCATCGTACGGATGAAAAACGGCCAAGTCTTCCTTTTTGACACAAAATCAGAGATGAGCGACCCAGAGGCACCCAACAAGCATAACGCCTTGCTGGAGTATATGGATGCGCCAGAGCAGAGGGAACAAAAGCTCAAAGGTGGTGTCATCATTGAGAAAAATGATGTGTGGTATTATTCGCGTTTCCCCATCACGACAACAGGCGACGTAACAGGATGGGACGCATGGTTTCCCAATGAGTATAATAATTAACGGCATAAAATCATGAGCAAAGGATTAGACAGCATCTTTCTTCATTATGGAGTAAGAAAAGAAGATATGGCATTGATAGAACAGTCTTGTCGCGACAATGACATTGACGAGAACTGGCTGAAAGAACACATCCTCAAACCATATAATGAGGAGCGTAACAATCAGAATGTGGTAGAGGAAAAGAAACTGATGAAGATTCTGAAAAAGGCAATCAAAAATATATAGCCATGAAGATAAAAAAAATATTTGCGCAGAATTACAAGACCTACAAATTGTTGGACTTGGACCTGGAGGTGCAGAACGACCGGCCAATAATTCTCATTGGAGGTGGAAACGGTTGTGGAAAAACCACACTCTTTGATGCCATTTATCATGCCCTTTACGGATTGAAAATAAAAAACGCAAGACAGTTTGAGGAGTTGTTTAATGCCGGAGAAAGAATAGAGTCGGGCATGAAAAACAAATATATCATGTTGCAGGTGGACTTTTCTGGAATGGTGTTGAATACGGAACGCCAATATAGGCTAAAACGGGCTTATATGCTCACAGACGACAGAGTGCTCGAGTCGGTTACTCTTTCAATGGGAGGAAACACATTCACTTACGGGTCGGGTTCTACAGCATCACAAAGAGCCACCAATGAAGAGATTGTGAATAAGATAATTGCCGCCAATCTTCCTGCTGAATTGAGCAATTATTTCCTTTTTGATGCTATGAAAACCAGCGAATTGTTGAAAGAAGAACAAATCAACAAACTGATTGAGAAGAACATCAATTCCGTGATGGGATTCAACAAATACAGGCAGTTATGGAAAGGAGCTGAAGCATTACTGGCTGAAAAGAAGGCAGAGAGACTGGAAAACGAAAACCAGCGCAAAGAATACCAAAGGCTAACCAAAGACAAACAGAAAAAAGAAGAAACACTTCAACGGTTAAATGATGAATATACCGCTGCCCTAAACTTTGCCAATGACCATAAGAATGAATATGAAGAGCTGCAGAAAGGGCGCAATGCAGATGACTTGACCCGCGATAAGATGCGCCAGTTGGAATCAGCAATCAATAGTTATACAAAGTCTGAAAAAGACTATAAACAAGAAGCTGACATTTTAGTAAAAGATTTAGAAACAGGTGTCATTTTCCCCAAATTAGCTGAGACCATCCGTACAGAGATTGAACTGATTCTCAATGCTAAAAAAAATGTGTCCAATGCAAGAGACAGCATGTTCACAGAAGAACAGATTGTGGAATTGACACAACAGGTCGTTCAAATCATAGAGCAACGATATTCAGTATCGGGCAATATCGACATGGAGGCTATTGTCGAGGATATTAAAGCCCTACAGAAGGGTAATGACGTGACAGATGAATATTCATTTCTCACAGCTGTAGATGTGGATGTGCTAGACAAGCTCGTTAATTCGGCTTATGTCAATACTTTCGTTTCACTTGATGAGAAAAGAGAACGCTTAAATTTAGAGCAAATCGAACTTCCTCGCCGCAAACAGCAACTGGAAGATTATCGAAGAGCCATCAGTGGACATGACTACAACATTCTGGAGTTGTACGAAGCCAACAATAAAAAGATAGAGGAAACAAAAGCTACTATGGCTCAGATAAAAGAGGAAATAAAGAAGCTCGAAAAGGATATTGCGTGCTATGACTATGACATACCTCAGGTTCCTGATCCTCAATACGATATACTGTGTAAGTTGCCTGATTTCTTCAAGAACATTTCAGCAAAACTTCTTCGGGCAAAGAAAGCAAACATTGAGCGAATGATGAAAGAACAACTCAACCTCAACCTCGTTGTTTATGCAGGATTTATTGGTAGAGTGGAACTTTCAACAGATGATAGCGAGGACATCTCCTTCAAGATTTACCATAAAAATGGAAATGAAATTTTCTTGAACCAGCTGAATGCCGGTGCCAAGCAAACTGTCATGCAGGTACTTCTCAAAGTGCTTTATACACTCGGCGACTATGAACCACCAGTGATGATAGACACCGTAATGGGTGTTCTCGACAAGGAGAGCAGGGAGGTGATTCTCGAACGTTATTTTCCTGATCTCGCCCATCAGACCATCTTGCTCAGTACAGATACGGAGATTACCACAGAACGAGACTTCGCCAAAATACAGGCGTATGTGTCAAAGACCTACACACTCCATAGAGACAAAGATGCCCAGTGCACTTTTATAACCAATGACTACTTCGGATTACAAACTAATGAAATCTAAAAGGCCATGAAAATTGATCATTTGAAGCTGGAAGGCTTAAGACATGTGAAAGATATTCAGAGTATGCTTTCTGAAGTCAAGCAAACATTAGAACATAGAATCAACTTAAAAGAATATTCCGACGAAGCCGTCAGACCAGTGACTCTTAACTGGAGTACGGTTATGCGTATCTGCTTACTTGTAGGACTGAGCGACGCCACTCCAAGAAATATTGAAGTGGCGAATGGATTACAGGTGTCGAAAGCTACGGAACCTTATCCGGCAACATTTTTCTCTAAAGCAAATTTGAAAACGGTTTTTTATGCACTTCTAAAAATCCGTTATTGTGATATTGATGCAGAGTGGAATTCCCCGTCATTTGTCAGCAAAGTGCTGGCTCAGGAAATGCTTCACGGAAGAGATATCCTGATGAAAGAAGGTGCTGTTGATGAGTGGTTACGGTTCGTACCTCTACGTGGTGGAAAATCATTGGCAGATATACCAGAACTTAATCTGCTAATAGGTGAATATGAGAATGGTATGGATGCATACCTTGACATCAACAGCCGAAGTATAGCCAACACTCAAATACTTGTCGCAGGCACCACAGGGTCAGGAAAATCTAATTTGTTAGCTGTACTCATCCATCAGATACGCAGCGCATCTTCAGACACTCATTATCCAGTCAACTTTTTACTATTTGATTATAAGGGGGAGTTCTCAGATCCAGCAAATGCAGAATGGCTGCAAAAATTTGATACAGACAGAACAGCCATCCTTAATCCGATGGAAAGGCCTTTACCTTTTACTCCTTTCAAGGATTTTTCAGGCAGACCAATCAATGAGGTTAACCTGTATGCAACATCGTTGGCTACAGCTTTAAGTTCTATTTCTCCTGCAAAGATCAGCGCGAATATGGATAATCGACTAAGCGAGGCCATCATCAATGCCTATAAAAAAAAGGATTTCATTCCTGTCACTTTTAAAGAGGTTCTTGAAAACTACATTGCTTTACTACCTGAACGAAGACAGGAAGAAGTGGATAGTGTAATGTCTGTTCTTAGCCAGTTGGTAAGAAATAATATCTTTGCTGATGAAGACAAAGTGGACTTACTTCATAATTGCTATATCATCAATCTTGGTGGATTTGAAAAAGACGGAATCATGGCTAAGGCCATCGTCTATTTCGTCATCTCCAAGCTCAATAATATCTATGAGAAACTCCCAAAACAAGCAGTGAATGATGAACGTGTGGAGCTAAGGCACTTCACGGTAATTGACGAGGCGCACTACATGTTGGGGTTTGAGAATAAACCGCTGCAAAATCTTATTGCCGTTGGACGAAACAAGGGAATGAGCATTATCTTGGCTACACAAAATATGGAAAGTTTCAAAAGCAAGTATTTCGATTTCTATGCCAATGCACAATACCCGCTCATCATGAAACAGCAACAGCAGAACGACAATGTCTTGAAAGACCTCTTTGGTGTGGCAGGGGGTGCACTTCAGGAAATTAAGCAAGCCATAGCTGGTTTGCAAAAGGGTGAGCTGATAACAAAAGACCCGGAGAACATTGCTTTGGGTATTGGCAAACATTGGCAGAAAATAAAGGTGACACATTTAATATAATCTGACATGGAAAAACTACAGAAAGCATACGAAGCATTAGAAATACTGAAATCTTTGGGACTCCCAGTTAGTTCTGACCAAATGAGGGGTATTGCGAAGATGGAACGAGAATATCTAAGTGAGGAAGTGATACCCCTACTGGAGGGAGAACTCCTACCGTTAGTGGAAAAAATGAGAACCAAGTTTCAGTTGGAAGTGACTTATAGTGCAGAAGACGGACTTGATGTGAATCTTGTAGACCGCGTCCCCAAACAAGAGACGCTGTTTCAAAACGAGACAGAATCAAGGCGGCAGAAGAAATACAACATCCGGGTGACTTTCCCCGACAAACACGTATCATACAATAAGATGGTTTGGGAGACATTGATGGAAGTTGTGCGTTATGCCGGTCCTGAAAAAGTACAGGAACTTGAAATTATTGTTATGGGTGGAAATCTTGTTTCAAGTGAGCTGCTTGAGAATGAGCGGTATCGTGTAGGCCAGAAAGAAGTGAAACCAGGTTTATATGTTAACACCTATTCTTCAACTGACACAAAATATGAGCAAATCAAGAAAATAAACCGTTCATTGAATTTGGGACTAATAGTAGAAAAGGTGATGTTATGATGGAATTCGAACAACTACAGAAAGCTTATGAGGCAGTTGAGTTGCTTAAGACTCTTGACCTGCCAGTTAGTGATGAGCAGTTAACTGCCATAGCAGATTTGGAGAAGAAATACCTCCGTGAATCAGTTATACCCAATATCAAGAATAATTTGGAACCTTTTTTCTCTTCATTTATCAACAATATCAAGATGACGATAGATTTCTCTCCAGAAGAAGGGTTGATAACTTCCATTATTGGTGAGAATAGACCTACGTTTATAGAATCTGTAAACGACTCACATGTTGAAGGAAGAGAAAGGACAAAATACGCCATAGATGGGGGGACTCCACTTAACAAAAGACGGTTCGTGCTGGAAGTAGTTAGAAAGTATGTCGAAGCTCATCCTGGGATAACTATAGATGAACTTGAACGAGTATTTCCGTCGCGTCTTAGCAACAGCCCTTTAAATGGTGTAGTCCGGACTTATGAATCTGTTGTTAATCGAATTAAGACTCAGCCCGATTTACAAAAACGATTTCTTCTTGAACCTGAGGAACTAATAACTCTTTCCGATGGCACCAAGGTAACAATATACAATCAGTGGGGACGTGCTTTTAGCCAATTCCTTCAAGTGGCACAGAAATTTCACAATGTTGAGTGTTTTGAGTAATTGTATTTCTGTTTTTTGTTAAAATTGCATGAACAATCATATTTCAATAGACGTATCGGAAGCCAACGAGTGTGCAGTGTCAGAAGATAAGTTCCGCATCATTCACTTTAATATTGGTAACGGAAAAGTAGAGGACCTGGTGTATCAGGGGCCTCCCTTTTTCCATTTCCAAGTACTCCGTCCGGATAGTGAGGAGCAGCGGGAGAAAGCCTTGGCGTATTTCAAGGAACGCCACAAGATTTACACTGCCTTCATCAATTCGCCGGAGATCCTTCTGTTCATCGGTTGCACGGAGAACATATACATCAAATCTCTGTCTGTAGAGTTTGAGCCGGATGAACTAACGAACATTCTTCCACAGGCTGCTCACTGGTTCCGCTTTCATAAGGAAAACAATAAAGAGGAGAAAAAGGACTTTGAATAAACATAATAACGAATGAATATGACTACAGATAATAATAAAGCATCATTGTCAATTTTGAGGACGGTGTGAAAGCAAGATAGAGTGTGCCCGTCGTCACTTCAAAGCTATCAGTGACAATGGATATATCTATGATGTTGCCAAGGACTACAAGTCACTATATGATATTGTAACAAAAGTGTAATTACCAATGATTAGACAAGAGATATGGGAAGAAATGAAGAAGGCTAAGACTTATCAGCTTAGTTGCCTCTATTATGTTGACAAAAAACGAAAGTTCAACAGAAACTATAATTTATTAACAATTGGTGTGGCAGCAATTGGTGCACCAACCTTCTTTATTTCTCATTGGTGTGCATTTGCAACAACAATAGGTGCTTCTGTCTTAGAAATTATTAAAAGCTTTATACCTGCGGTTTGCCAGTCAGAAGAAGAATTAACGAAGATTGATGGACTTTCTATCTACTTTGGTGAGATTCTGCAAAAAATCGAAGGGCTTTGGAATTTATATGAAAATACAAAATCTCCTGACGAGTCTTTGTTAAGCAGAGAACTTTCGAAAGTGATAAAGAAATCACCTGAGAAAGAAACGTTGATGAATAAATTGATTCATTCATTAAGTAAAAAAGAGGATGAAAAAATCCGTAAACAGGCAGACGACTATCTAATTCAAAAATTTTATGAGCAGCAAGAATAATTCAACTCCAAAAGGGAAGGTGATTAGTAAACCTTCTAAAGCATTACCACAAGGTCATCAAACAACAACAAGTAAACTTCCTCCTCCACCAAAAAGAAATAACAACATGAGTAACGATCCACATCAAAGGGAACTACCACAGGTTTCAAAATTGCCCCCTCCACCACCTAAAAAAAGTAAATCGGAGGGCGGAGTTATAATCAAATGTCGTAACATAAAGACTTTTCTTTATGTCCGATATAATACTGTTATCTTTTCAGCGACCTGTCATCATCCACCTCGTAGTCACGACCGCCGACTTCCCATTCACGGTTGCTATCATTAGATCCTCCACGCTGTTTGGCCACCTTGTCGATAGCGCGACCGATACCAGGGCCGGAGATTTGTTGTTTTTGGCCTTGTTGTATCTGGGTCTGTTTGGGCTGTAGTCGTCTCACATCGAGGCCATTGTCATTCATATTGATAATGGTGCGGTTGGCGAAGTCGATACAATAGCACTGGTCATCGACACGGGTGATGAAATAGCCGTCCTCGTGGAGTTTGCTCACGAGGGCATCACCAGACGTGGTGTCGAAGATATGACGCAGCTGTGATACCGTCTTGTCGACGTTGGATCCTGGTGTAGGTTGGATGGTGATACGCTCAGGATGATGATACTTGCCAATCTGACAAAGGATGTGCCGCTCTAGCTCATTGGTGGGACAGAACGACTGGAGCCAGGCACGGCGGTCGTTGGAACGCAGCGTGGTCAGAATATGCTCAGGCAGTTGGTAGGTGGAATCGCCAAAACGGACACTGCCATTCAAGAGCTTGGTGCCAAATTGGCGACGAAGAAGCCGGTTGAGTTCCTTGGTGGTCAGGTTGATGTTATCGTCCAACATCTGGTCAATGAAGGCGTCAATCTGCTTGAAACGCTCTTCCTTGGACTGGAACTGGAGCAGCTCCTTAACCTTGACCACATCACTGCCCTTGAAGACGGCCTTGGTGTTGTGGTCAACAATCAAGTAGCCGTATGGGGAATCTTTTGAGCCGAGGAAAACCAAGCTGACGCCAAACTTGGCCTTCATGACATCTTGTAGTTCCTGACGATTACCTGACATGTCACGATACTTCTTTAATATGGCTTTGAGTTGGGCCATACGTTTCTTGTCCAACTTCTCTTGGCTGATTTTACTCTCCACCAGTTGAATCTTCACTTTCTCTTGCACTTCGCCGTTGCGCTTCAGCACAATATTGTCGTCCTCAGTGTAGCACTCGTAGCCCATGGTTTCAAGGATGGCCATGAACTGCGGGACGGTAGAGAACTGATATTGGAAGGCTTGGGAAACGGCTTCGCTCACCTGTTGGCCCTCATTGATACCCATGATGTGGTTGATAATATGTATAAATCAAATTCTTGTGATAATACCTTGACAGCTTCAATTGCTCCCGGCATTGGATCCATTAGAGTAAATACCCCTGGGATATAATCTGGATTCTTTTTGTATCGTTCCTGAAAGAATGGTTCTGACTTTGCAACACCACTTTCAAAATCAACAAGCACACCATCCATATCAATATAGACAATCGGTTTGCTATTCGATTCGATTTCATTTTTGCGTAGCTCACAATTAGAATAACGGTAATCTCTTGTTATCTCTAAGCCAAGCCAATCAGGTGCCATGAACGATTCGTCCTCGTTATGCAATTCTATTTCAGCAACAACAAGTCCAGAGTTATTTCCTTCAAACACATCTACTTCAAAGTTATGAAGACCATCACCACTTGGAACTATATACCTTCTTTTATGGATAATACCTGGTTCACACAATGTTAAAAACTTATATCCTTCTTCTTTTGAAAGTTGCTTTTCTATTTCATTATGAGTGAAGCGAAGGCTCCCCTCCGGTAAGCACCACGAAACCACAGTGCAGCCATGGAACTATGGCATCGATAATCTCGTCGGCTGTCATCAGACGAAAAGAATCGAAGTCAGTGTCACAGAAAGGACAGCGTAGGTTGCACCCGCTGAAGCGAATGAACACGGCTGCTCTCCCCGTGTGGCGTCCTTCTCCCTGCAGGGAATAGAAAATATTGTTGATACGGTATGTCTTGCCCATCAGCAGCCTATAGTAGGTATTTCGCGTCGATGGGGAACTGGTCGTCATAAGCCTGGGCAATGTTGCCGCCCGACTCCTCGACAATGGCGCGGTAGCATGCGGGTAATTGCTCCACTACCTAGGCTGCGATGTTTTCGGCAGTGGGATTGAAGGGGAGCAGTTCGTTGAAGTTGCCATGGTCAAGATAACCCGCGATGGTTTTCTTCACGTGCTTAAAATCTTCCACCATCCCCTGTGGGTTCAACTCCTGGGAAGCCAGATAGACGGTGATTATCCAGTTGTGCCCATGCAACTGGCTGCATTTGCTTGGGTAGGGCAAGGTCTACTGATGGCAGCCGGCCACTTCCATTCTTTTAGAGATACAATATACCATGGCTGCCTATTTTCGTGAGTCGAAACTATGGAAAAAAGCTGCCACAACATGGGTGGTTAGGGAAAAAATAGTAGTCATTTTTTCAGTGTTCTGATAATTTTGGCTGCAAAGTTATACATTTATTTCGACCATGCCAAATCTTTTGTGCCAGTAAACAGAACTATTGACCTCATCAACCTTTTCTTGGGGTTAACTTGAAAGCATCAACAAACGAAAAAATCACTTTTTCAAAACTTTTTTTGACTACGCAGATAAACCGCGCACTTTCGTTCTACCTTTGCATCGTGATTAGAAATCACATGAGTTTTTGAAAGCGATCTTTGAACGACTGTTTCAAACATTAAATAAAATATACCATGACGGATACTGATGTGAAGTGTCAACGACTCAGACAGTCCAATGTCATGGAATGCTTATAATAGAAATTTATTCTCTATGCAAAACCTTTGTTGGCTTCTTCCTGATAAAACCAACCGGCGGGCTTCGCGTCGTCAGAATAATGCAGCAATGCAATAAAGTGGTATCCTGCCCGAAAGGCAAGGGCCGCGCAGGGTAAAACCTGTTCACCGGAAAGCCATGCCATGCGAGCATCCTGCGGACTAAGGTCGGGCAGACCCCAAAGCAGGGTGCGTTGGCTCTTGTCAAGTCAACTTGGGTGGCAACATCGACAAAGCATGGCGTGAAACCGACTCCCGAAGAAAGCCAGTCCGAGAGAGTTGGTAATCATCTTTCCTTATCCTGCAGCCCTGCCAAGGGCCGGTGGTACATGGCAACACCATTTGGAAACAACAGGATGCACGGGACCGATGAAGTATGTAGGCCTGGCAGCCGAGAACAGGGGGGTGTTGGTTCTAAGGTACTCAAAAGGTACGAAGGACACAAGCACAACCGCATCTCCTATCGTGACAGAAACTTTGAGATTCACAGTTCCAGTGTAAAGTAAAAGTACGTGCAAGCAAAAGTGTTGTGCACTCTCGTACGACAATACGGTTGTTCCACTGCAATACGTGGATGAAGTTAGTACCGCAAGGAAAGCTTCAAAACGAAACGAGTAGTCAATTGGTAAGAGGCGGCAGCCTCTGCATCCGCAAGAGCCAAGGGTGAAAGGAGTACTCCAAACCTGTCCGTATGCCGCCTACCTATGGAAACATGGGTGTGTCTAAGGGCCAAAAGGAGCGAAAACGGCGGTAAGGAATCGGTCATAACTCAGCCGATGCGAAAAATGGAAAAGTCCGTGGAGAACGGCATCCTGACCGTCACCCTGCCTAAGGTGAAGAAAGAGGAGAAGAAAGCCGCGAGTAAGCGAGTGTCAAAAGAGCTTGCTCTTGGTTGGTCGAGCGGGAGCGGCTTATCTAAAGCCGCCAAGGCCATCGAAATTTCATAGCATCATATATCAATCACCAAGCGAAATGGGAGTAGTTCCACCATGGATCTGCTCCCATTTCGCTTGTATGAAGCCTTGTTTTAATGGAATTTTCCAGCCTTTTTGAGGAAATAATAAATTTTATTTCATTTTTCCTCTATAAACGAAAAAAGGCTGCATCATTGCATCATAACTTTGCACACGAAAACAACAAGGAAGTATGGCTGAGAGGTCTAAAATTGCGATTAAGCGAGAGCCATAAGAGTTTGCTCTTGAATGGCTGAGCGTGAGCAATTTATTCAAAGCGGCACACTGCTAACGTGTTGAACTGTAAGGTTCCGTAGGTTCGAATCCTACCTTCCGAACAGAAATGCCCTCGGTGTAATGGTCATTCTTTGTTAAGATAACAATTTACGGACGTATCGTCGCACTCTTATACAGTGTCATTAACCACGTAATTGGTGTATGTGGGTTCAAGTCCCACCGTCCGTACAAAACATAGCCCTATGGTATAACGGCAGTACAACAGGTTTTGGCTCGTTAGCGAAGGTTCGACTCCTTCTGAGGCAACAAAATGGAGTTTGTAGCTCAGCAGGTAGAGCGTCAGATTGTGGATCTGAAGGTCGCAGGTTCGAAACCTGTCAAACTCCCCCAAAGATGGTCAGTTGACTACCGTCTTCCTCCCTTGCGACTCGGCATAGCTCAAACAAGTTCAGCTCTGCTCTCGCTGCTCGGTCGGTTGATCTAATTGGTTAGGATAGCAGATTTTCAATCTGCTTGCACAAGTTCGAACCTCGTACCGACTACAGAATGCTTCAATAGCTCAGTTGGCAGAGCTGCTCACTTTTAATGAGCGGGTCGTAGAAGTTGCCAGCAGCGCCTTGAATACTCACTGAACGTGATCCTCACCATGTCGGAGGGGATGTTGGAGAACCCTCTGAACACAAGAACGGCTCGTCAGTCTATGATGCCGTACTGGCGGCAGCACTACGTGACGGGGCACTCACAACAGAGCGATTCCCATATTCGATACTGCTGCTGTCCTTATACTTATGCTATAAAAGAATCAACTATTGAAGTTTCGCAAGTCCTCAACTTCTAGGTTATGAGGTCTTTAGGTTATGAAGTGATGAGGTGAGATTTGCTCAAGCATATCGTTAGCCATACATATGTCACCTTAAAACCTGCAAGCGAAGCGACCTCAAAACCTCAAAACCAAACGAAACTGGAGCTTGCGAAAGTTGAGTCAACTATTTACCAAATCGGCCATAAGGAATTATCCCTGTGACCGATTTGAGCTCAATGAACTTCACTGAATGAAGCGTTAAGCGTGGTGCTGCCCGAAGTGGCGATTCCACTGAAAGAGCCATCGGGATTGTGAGAGAGTTGCAGTATCAGATTATCGTTGTCATGCAGGTAAAGGGTTCCACCATCACCATTATAGTAACCAGACATAGATGATATGGTCACATGCTGACTGATATTATTATAGGTGGCCCCCTCAATAGAACCGTCTCCCTGGACATATAGCCTGATTTCCACTGGCCATGACTTGCTCGAATTATAAAAATTGCCTTTGAGATGATGCGACCCTATCCAATCCCTATCCTGTGTGCCAGCAACGGGATAGTCTTCATCAGCAACATCTTCCTCGTGAGCAGACTCATCAGAAACTTCTCCGCCTTTATCTTCTTTAACGGTCGCTTCAACATCCTCACCAACTTCCCTCTCTTCCTCCATAGAATAATTGGCTCCTGTGATCTCATT
Organism: uncultured Prevotellaceae bacterium; assembly: GCA_900315075.1. GTDB lineage: Bacteria > Bacteroidota > Bacteroidia > Bacteroidales > Bacteroidaceae > Prevotella. The sequence goes on from OMXV01000021.1 coordinate 17,620, forward strand.
TCTTGTAGGGGTATCTTCACCATTGCCCTTGAATAGACTTACAGCCAGAAGTGATAGCAACATGAGAACCACCACGGAGACCCCAATGATGGCATACTTCTTCCAATTAATATTACGAGAAGTTGTAACGCCAGCATCTGTGGGGCTGGAGTTATACATCGTTTTCTCTTTATCCAAGTATGACTGAGAAGATGCTGTATGAACCTGCGTCTTTTCACCTTCATCGATAAAAGCCCTGATTGAACTGATATCCTGGGGACGGTCATAACGGTTCAGAGACATCATCCACGTCACAAGTCGCACGGTATGTGGCGTTGTCGAGGGCAGGAAGCGGAATGCAGCATGGGGATTTTCCGTCAATTCAACAGTACTTGGAGGACGCTGCGCCGTAAGCATGGCATAGAAGGTGGCCCCTAATTCATAGATGTCCGTCCAGGGACCTATACGCTTTTTGTCACCGTTCACCAGTTCCACGGGTGCATAGTCACGTGTGATGGCTAACCCGGAACTCATAGTGACTCCTTCCTCAACATCAAATTGCTTGCTCGATCCGAAATCCACCAGGAAAGCCTTACCTTTCTTATCCACCATGATATTGCCTGGCTTAATATCCAGATGGTAGAGAGGAGGCACATCATGATGAATTGTATCAAGCACTTGCAGCATCTGTTGCATAATGCCAAGTGCACGGTCTTCCCCAATTGGACCTTCACGCTGAAGGATCTGAGAGAGATTCTCTCCATCTATGTAGTCCATCACATAATAAACGGTGCCATTCTCCTCAAAGAGGTCATACACCCTTACCAAATGAGGGCTGTCAAGCCGACGGAGCCTCATGGCCTCCTTGGCAAACTTATCTTTCTGTGCGAGGAATGTCCCCTGATTATCGCCAGTCGCTACAGTGACAGTATGTCCTGTGCGCAGGTTGATGCCACGGATGAAAAACTCCTTCATCGCCAAAAGATCCCCAAAAGTACTGTTTTTCACTTTATAGGTGTTGCCAAATCCACCACTTGCCAGTTGTTGTTCTATACGATATGCTCCATCATGAAGCATCGTACCAACAGGAAGCATATTCTCACTATTGACCATAATTAAGCTTTTTTACAATATCCATCCCTCCTTGCGATTGCAAATATAGGTATTAATCTGATACGTTGTATCACATATTGGCTTTTTTTTTATGACATACTCTAAGATAGATCGGCCTTTCATATTACATGCTATTTATGGTTGGTTTACAAGTCACTGTCATCGTAATCGACGAGTTCTTCTGTCATGGGTTCTACCAGAACCAGTAAATCTTTTGATTCATTATTTTTTATCTCAAACCAGGAATCCTTAGCATTATCACTGTAAAAAAATTCATTTTCAAATATTATCTCTTCATTTTCATCATATTCCCATTCAGGTGAATCACCTTCTTCACTATGAAGATACCCTATGCTGCTAATCGTCACACATTTTCCATTTAACGCCATTGCAAATACCCATAGACACGTAAAAGGCACTTTCCCCGTAGATGACTTTCCTGGAATTCTATAAAGCAACAATGGCTGCTGTATCCCATTTCTATCTTCGTAGATTGTTGTCACATAGTAAATTGTTTTTCCGTCAATGGACATTCTTTCTTTTTCCTCGAATTCAGTGAATTTTTTTAGAAGAACGTCTTTTTTTCGGTAGATAAAAGGAGGAGCATATCCAATTACATAATCATAAACCCCATCTTCAATATAGCCTTCCTTTATAAGTTTTTTCTCAAAGAAATCAAACATGCGGCTTTTATTTGCAAAAATATATCCTAATGTCCGGAAAGGATAATTGAGTAGTCGTTTTTTTGCATGATCATATTCTGGAAATAGCAATTCTATTCTTGTACATTTTGTGCCATCTGGTAAAGATTTTAATCTTTTAATGGCACAATGCGCAAGTTGTTTTTCTATCAATTTCTGAATCCAAGTACACAGTTTTGTGCAAATTTGCTGTTAAAAAAAGAAGTGCTTGAAAATCAAGCACTTCCTTTTTGCATTTGTCGGGATTACTGGACTCGAACCAGCGACCTCGCGCCCCCCAGACGTGTGCGCTACCAACTGCGCTAAATCCCGATTTTGCGGTGCAAAGGTAAGTACTTTATCTGAAATGACCAAATATTTGGATTGATTTTTTTGTTTTAGGGTATAAAATCGTGAAAAATTGCCAAAATTGGATTTTCTATCCTAAAAACTGTTATTAAAACGGGGAAACGATGCAGTTTTTTGAGATATAATTTTGCTGGATGAGAAAAACATGCTAATTTTGGTGATTGAAACGAAGGTATCCATCTTCACACGTAGAAAACTGTGGATTTACTACCCTTGAATCATTGATTGGAAAAGACATGCAATATAGTATCATAGCACCTCAATACATCGATGCCACAGTAAAACTCCCTGCATCGAAAAGCATCAGCAACCGCGCACTAATCATCAACGCCCTCGGCGGCGGAACTTGTTTTCCCCAAAACCTATCAGACTGCGACGACACAGCTGTGATCGTTCGTGCACTTCGCGATATGCCTTATGAAATAGACATCATGGCGAGTGGCACTGCGATGCGTTTTATGACGGCCTACCTTGCTGTAACTGACAGTGGTGAACATATCCTCACAGGTACAGAGCGAATGCGCCACCGTCCTATCGGTGTGTTGGTGGAAGCACTACGCCGACTTGGCGCCGACATTTCCTATGAAGGTGAGGAAGGGTATCCCCCACTCCGCATCCGTGGAAAAAAATTGGATGGCGGGCCATTGGAAGTGCCGGGCAATATTAGTTCTCAATTTATCTCAGCATTGCTGATTGTGGGGCCAGCTCTCACCCAAGGTATGGAATTAAAGTTGGAGGAGAACGTTATCTCCCGGCCTTATATAGACCTGACACTCTGCACGATGCGTGATTTTGGCGCCGTGGTTGATTGGACAGGCCCAGATACCATTGTGGTGGAACCACACCCCTACTCCATCGTAGATTATTTTATTGAAAACGACTGGAGTGCCGCCTCCTATTGGTATGAGATGTTATCACTTTGCGATAACCGCGACTCCATGGTTCATCTCGCTGGTTTGATGGATGGTTCTCGTCAGGGTGACTCCGTTGTCCGTTACTTATTCAATCTGCTCGGTGTAAGAACAAATTTTGAAAGCAGGGAAAAAGGCGTCCCCACCACCATTACCCTTCGGCGCCATCAGGCAAGTCTGCCCCGTCTGGAATACGATTTTATCAACCAGCCAGACCTCGCCCAAACCTTTGTAGTCACCTGTGCTTTGCTCGATATTCCCTTCCATTTCAAGGGTTTGGACACACTCCGCATCAAGGAGACCGACCGCATAGAAGCACTGAAGAAAGAGATGCGCAAACTGGGGTATGTGCTAGAGAGCAATGCTTCGAACGACCTCATTTGGGATGGCAGCCGTTGTGATGCCATGCCAAATCCCGTCATCGACACCTACGACGACCACCGTATGGCGATGACCTTCGCCCCTGCTGCACACAAATTCCCCGGACTGATTATCAACAATCCCTCGGTGGTAACAAAATCCTACCCTACTTTCTGGGAACATCTTCGCAACGTTGGCTATCAGATTCAGGAAGTTTAGCTAGAGGACACCGACCGCACGATGACAGGATTCATTATATTACTATTAGGATTGGTAGCTCTTGGGATCGTTGCCGGCATTCTCAGTCTTGCGTCAAGGCATAGCAGCGATGATAAAATTGTGGAAGCCGACAGCTGTGCCACTTGCAATGGTACCAATGACAAATGCGAGCAGGAGTGCATGATGGAAGCTGCAGTCAAAGAGATTGAGTATTTCGATGACGAAGAATTAGATGCTTTCCGTGAACGTCGTTCGGACAGCTACACAGATGAGGAAGCTGAGTCTTTCCGCGAAGTCCTGTACACCATGCGGCCCGACGAGGTGAAAGACTGGACACGCAGCCTTACCTTACGTCAAATTTCTCTTCCTGACCAGGTGAAAGACGAAGTGTTCACTATATTAGATGACATTTAAGCTTTATCACGAATTTGAGAATTATTGACATACATCGTCAATGAATTTGTTTATTTGCTGCCGCGAATTTGAGAATTGCAGAAACAGAAGAATTAATTTCTATCCCAAATTTGACAATTACTGAAACAGAGCAATTAATTTCTATCCCGAATTTAAGAATTATAGTATTTTAGTCACCAAATGACCAATTTCAAAATAATTCTCAAATTCGGGATAGGACGAATAGAGTTACAACAATTTGGATAGCCTATAAAAAACTCTGACGTTACCTATATTATGACATTGAACTTTGCTCTTACTTAATCACGATTTTCCTTCCGTTCTTGCCTTGCAGGCGATCTTTTGTCGTGCGAGAGAAATAGACACCCGGTTTTGTGGGTTTAGTGGTGCCCAGATAAATACCTTGCAGGGAGTACCATGCCGATGGGCTACCATCAACATCTTCCACACTGCTGATGCTGAGTGCATCACTGATGTCGACGACAAAGGGTTCCCACGGCGGGCCTGCCACTGTCATCAATGGTCCAGATGTTGTCAATGGGGGTTGTGCCGAAATCGTCGCTGAAGTCCTCTAACGCCTTGCGGCCGAACACGCCTTTCGGCGCATCGCCTTCACCGTTGACGGACATTTGGATGAGCTCCAGTCGCGGCTCGGCAAAATAGGTCTTCACCATCTTGGTGTTGTAGGTGTAGGATTGCGTCTGTTCTGTACCGTCATCAAAGATTTCAGTGATTTCATCAGTTTGTTCCTGCGATACGGCAGTCAAGTCAATCTCTGGCAGCGAGCCGAAGTCTATGCCGCTTTTGACGTCTATGCTCTTCACCTTGTATTTCAGCGGGGGCAGCAGTGCCGAGAACTCGCCAGTGAGCGAGTCGGTGCGTATTGTGATGTACTTCGCATTGTAGTCGGTGCCTGTATAGGCTTGGCTGCTGATGCTCGTGGTGTCGCTCTGCCACGTGCGGACAGTGAGGGCGTTGCTGATGTGGTCGTCTTGACAGTTCAGCGAGAACGACTCATTGTTCAGTGCCAGCTGTATGGTTGCTATGCCTATATTGTTCTTCGACAAGTTAAAACCTATGGCCAGCGTGTTGTTGCTCAGACCGCCGCCCACACGACCCACGAAGTTCACCAGTGTGGAGTCGGCAAAGTCGTACTGCACGGGGCGGTCGAAGTAGAACGTCCCTGCAGTGGGCCAGCGTCCGCCCGCCACCATCGTATGTCCGCCCAACTTGGCTTCTATGAAGTGGTTGCCAATGGGTACGGAGATGTTGTATTTGCCATTGTCGTCGGTCTGCACCACCTGGCCATCCTTGTTCTGCAGCAAGCCGTCGATATACATCTGTACACCCTCTACGGGAACATTGGTGCCGGCATAGTAGATATGTCCGCTCATGGGGAACGACGACACGTCCTCGAAGTCGGCGGTGTGGACAAGGGAGTTCTTACCCACGAAGAGCAGCGTCTTGGCAGGGTTGAACTCGTGGATGCCATAGAGGGGCACCACCGAGTAGGTAGAACCCTCGCCGGTGAATGATATGCCCTGAATGATGTAGTTGCCGTCGGTGTCGGTCTTGGCCTTCAGCCTCAGCGCAACGGGCGTGAGGGTGGAAGGTTGGGCGTTGCTGCCCACGACGCCATGGTGCTTGCGGTAGTTGGTGCCGTCGCGCGAGTAGTCGAAGAACTGTGTGCGCAAGCCCTCGTCAAAGGTCCAGTAGGTCTCCAACTACTTCTCGTCGCCCACCAAAAGGTGGTCGTAGTTCTCCAGGATGTCGGCCTCGCTGAGGCACCTTGTCCACAGGCGGAACTCATCTGCCGAGCCCTTGAAACGGCCCAGGCTGAACTCTTCAGCATTGGTCAGTGTTAATGAGTCGTCAGCTAACGTCAGAGTGGCTTTCTGCACATTGGGTTCGCTGCTGTTGGCATCCAGAGTCAGCACATAGCATGTAAGTGTCTGGCCTTTACGGGTCAGTGCAACGTGAGTCGGTTGCCGCTCCGATGAGCAAGAGTGCCATCACGAGCAGTCGGGAGAGTTGACTTAATCTTATCATATTCTAATGATTTTTAGTTATTGCTTGGTTAGTTTCAAGGTAACAGGGTAGTATCAGCCTGCTTTCAAAGTAGCCTTGGCGGTGCCAGTGTAGATGCCAGAACTATTCGTTACAGAAAGTGCATGTAACCCGTGGGACTGCAAGGGCTCCACAATGATCCCAGAGACTGAAAATGATGATGCAAAGATAAATATTATTTATTAATAATTGTTTTTTTTTAACTACTTTTATTCTCATTTCGACAATATTATTTCAGAATCTGACAAAAGTGTTGTAATTATACAATCAAAAATGAACGCTTATAAATGAAAATCAATTAATTAGAGAATTTAAAAATGATACTTCTTAATCATATACAAGGTATGTATCTACGATGAATCACTTGGTAATCTCTCACCTCTAAAAAATATTGAATTTGAGACTTAAGAAATACCTTCAAATTTTCAGACATACAAGGGATATGTCCCTTCAATGAATCATTTTGAAGTGGACTCCACATTTAATTTTCAATTTTCAAATGCTTAAATGCAATAAAACGGGGTAATTGGTGGTTATTATATAATAATGAGGATTTTACGATATAAACCTATATATGCCCTGTTGATTGTCACCATCATTGTGGTGGCAACAGCTTGTTCTACGCAGAAGAACACTGCGAAGAGCCGTTGGTGGCAATCCTTCACAGCCAAATACAACACTTATTATAATGGCACTTTGGCCTATATCGACGGTTCGCTTGAGAAAGAAAGAGGCAACAAAGACAATTATACCGAAATCATCCCCCTTTACACCGTTGGCAACAAAAGCAGCCAGTCACTCGGTAGCGGCAACTTCGACAAAGCTATAGAAAAATGCCAGAAAGCCATCAAGTTGCATAGCATCAAGAAACGTCCTGAATGGACAAAGAGCCGCCGCAAGACTGAACGTGATATTGAATGGCTCAACCGTCGCGAATACAACCCCATGATGTGGAAGGCGTGGATGCTTATGGGGCGCTCCCAATTCTACAAAGGAGCCTTCGATGAAGCTGCAGCCACCTTCTCCTACATGAGCCGAATGTATCAGACACAGCCAGCCATCTATGGCAAGGCTCGCGCTTGGCTTGCCAAATGCTATATCGAACAAGAATGGCTTTACGATGCCGAGGATGTCATCCGCAACATGAGTCGTGACTCGCTGGACTGGCATGCTGTGAAAGAATGGGACTATACCTACTGCGACTACTACATCCACACGGGCGATTATGAAAAAGCCATCCCCTATCTACAGAAAGTCATCAAGCACGAAATGCGCCGCAAGCAACGCGCCCGCGAGTGGTTCCTGATGGGACAGCTGCAAGCCGAGCTGGGGCACAAAGACCTGGCATACAAGGCTTTCAAGAAAGTCGTTAAGCAAAATCCGCCCTACGAGCTGGAATTCAATGCCCAAATCGCCATGACAGAAGTGATGGCAGCTGGTCAAGCCAAGAAAACCATCAGCCGACTGAAGCGTATGGCTGCTAACGACAACAACAAAGAATACCTCGACCAAGTGTATTACGCAATGGGCAATGTCTATCTGCTTGAGAAAGACACTGTCAATGCCATCAGTGCCTATGAGAAAGGCAATGAGAAAAGCACGCGCAACGGTATCGAAAAAGGCGTGTTGCTGCTGAAACTCGGCGACCTATATTGGGACCTGGAGAAATTCGGCGATGCCCAGCGATGCTATGGTGCGGCCATCGGTATGCTCGACAAAGAGCGCAAAGATTATGAGGAACTGTCACGCCGTTCGCAAATCCTCGACGAATTGGCTCCCCATACCGAATCCATCCATCTGCAAGACTCACTTCTCGAATTAGCCGACATGCCCGAGAAAGAGCGCAATGAGGCTATCGACCGTGTGATTGAAGCCCTGAAGAAGAAAGAGAAGGAGGAAAAGAAGGCCCAGCAAGAACAAGAGGCACAAGAGATGACTGCTCGCAACAGCGCTATCGGCAACCGCAATCAAACACAAAAACAGAATCAGCAAAACCAACAACAGCCCAAAGGCGAATGGTATTTCTACAACCAACAAGCCATCTCACAAGGTAAGACAACTTTCCAACAGCAATGGGGCAAACGTGAAAACGTTGATAACTGGCAGCGTGTAAACAAAACTGTGGTTAGTGATTTTGGCGAGAATACAGACAATGAAAACGATATTGCCGCCAACGATTCCATTGCTGAAGGTATGGAGGAAATGACCGATTCCATTGGCACTGAAGGAAAGGACAGCGTGGAAACCGACCCACACAAACGAGAATATTACTTGGCACAAATTCCCTTCACAGATGAGCAAAAAGCAGAGTGCCATACACTCATCAGCGATGGACTGTTTCATTCAGGTGTCATCTTCAAAGACAAATTGGACAACCTACGCTTAAGTGAAAAACAATTCGACCGTCTGACTTCTGACTATCCAGAATTTGAGAAAATGGATGAGGTGTATTACCATCTTTTCTTACTATACTCACGGAAAGGAGAGTCTGCACGAGCAGAACAATACATCGAACTACTAAAAGACAGTTTCCCCGAGAGTCAGTGGACAACGATTCTCTCCGACCCTTATTATGCAGAGAACTCCAAATTCGGTGTCCACATGGAAGACTCTCTCTATACAGCTACCTACGAAGCCTTCCGCCACGACCGTTATAGTGAGGTCTATGGCAACACTGACATTTCCGAAAAGCGTTTCCCTCTCGGTGCCAACCGCGACAAATTTGTGTTTATCAGAGGATTGAGCCGCTTGAATGAAGGAGATGCGGAAGCCTGTCTGGAAGACATGAACTATGTAGTGAAAAATTTCCCCAGCAGTCGTATCAGTGAGATGGCCGGCATGATAGTCAATGGTGTCAACTCAGGCCGCCGACTGCATGGTGGCAAATTTGACCTTGGCGACGTGTGGAGCCGCCGCAGCGTGGTGCTCAATGACAGCGACTCCATTAACTCACGTCAGTTTATCGCCGACCGCAACAAGGATTTCCTCTTTATCATCGCCTATCATCCCGACTCTCTGAACGAAAACCAACTGCTTTTCGAGATGGCACGCTTCAACTTTACCACGTTCATCGTGCGTAATTTCGACATCAACATCACAGATGACGACGGCATCCACAGGATGGAAATCTCTGGTTTCCGCAACTTCGACGAAGCGCACCAATATGCAGAAGAAGTCTTTGCTCAATCCAACATCGTCAATCGTATGCGCAAGGCGAGGAGCATCCTCATCAGCAGTGAAAACATGGAATTGTTAGGCAAACAATATAGTTATGACGACTACGAGGAATTCTACATAAAGAATTTCGCACCATTGAGCGTGAGCAATGACAATCTGCTATCCGAACCTGTAGATATCGGCGAGGGGAAAGAGCCCGAACTCTCCAAAAAACGTCCTACAGAAGAAACAACAGACGATGACGATGGTATGATGATCAATGAAGTACCTGAGTCAGAAGGAAATGAAGACGATGGTTTCGACTTGCCCGACGTCATTGAAGATGAGCCAAATGCACCGCAAGAGGATGAAGACACCTTCAATCCCGAAATTCCTATGGCACCCAACAATCCAACGACACCTCCTGCCAGTACGATGACACCTGAAGAAGACGACGGTTTATCCATCCCTGATGATAACGCTGGACAGTCCATCCCCGACGATGACGATGATGGTGGATTCTCCATTCCCGAAGACAACGGTGGCCAAAACATCCCAGAAGATAATGATGACGGTCTGTCAATCCCCGATGACAACCAGTCGGGCGTGCCATCTAACGGCAACGCAAATGATGACCTCGATATTGACATTCCAGTACCCACTGGTGGAAATGGTAATACAGGGAACAACAATGATGACGACGACAACGAATATATCCTTCAGTCAAAACGCAAGGACAACTCCAATAGCAACAATAAGGGAAAAGTGGTGAGTAGCAAGAAGCTGGAAGGGGATGTACCTTTCAAAGAAATGAACAACCAGCAACAAGAGTTACTGGAACTACCAACAGCATCGGATGAAAAGACGCCCTCTAACAATAAGAAAAAGAAGGAACAGCCCAAACAGGAAACGAAGCCATCACCCAAAGAACAACCCAAGCAAGAGCTGAAACCAACACCCAAGGAACAGCCAAAACAAGAGGTAGAGGATACTGGCATCGACTTCGACGACGACGAATTCATCATTGATGTCCCCACAGAGCCATCTACAAGCAAGAAAAAGAAAAAAGAGCCTGTAGAATTCGACTTAGACGATGAATACTATGAGTTAGATGGATTCTAAAGTGAGATTGTGAGGTTGTAGAGAAGGACGATTGTGGCGACGGCAAAACCATCGCATACAGAGAAAATAAAGGAAATCATATTAGCATTTAATCGTCAATTATCAATCTTCTATATCGACTATCATCAATCTTCAATCTTCAATTTTCAATCTTCATCTTCAATCTTCAATTTTCAATCTTCATCTTCAATCTTCAATTTTCAATCTTCAATATATTATGAGCAATGGCAAATTATTATGGGTGGATGACGAGATAGAGTTGCTGACCGCCCACATATTGTTTTTGAGAAAGAAAGGTTACGATGTGACAACGGTGAGTAATGGCACCGATGCCATCGAGCAATGCCAGCAACAGACATTTGACCTTGTATTGCTCGACGAGATGATGCCGGGCCTCTCAGGCTTGGAAACGCTACAAGTCATCAAAGAGTCGCAGCCATCTACACCCATTGTCATGGTCACCAAAAGTGAAGAGGAAAACATCATGGACCAAGCCATTGGCTCCAAGATTGCAGATTACCTCATCAAGCCAGTCAACCCCATCCAAATACTCTCCACACTGAAAAAAAACATCCATCGCAAAGAGATTGTGGCAGAGGTGACACAAAGTGGCTATCAGCAGAATTTCATGGACATCTCGATGCAGATTTCAGACTGCAGGACACCCTCCGATTGGATAGGGCTATATAAACGTCTCGTACACTGGGAGTTGGAACTGAGCAGTGCTGACAGTGAAATGACAGAGATGCTGAAGACGCAAAAAGAAGATGCCAACAATTCGTTTGCCAAGTTCATCCGCAAGAACTATCTCGACTGGGTAACACCTCAAAAGAACGTGGATCGCCCGATGATGAGTCCTGACATATTCAAAAATAAAATATTTCCTTTGCTCGACCAAGGCGAGAAAGTATTCCTCATCGTCATCGACAATTTCCGGTTCGACCAATGGCGAATGCTTGCACAAGAAATTGGCGATATGTTTGACATAGAAGAGGATTTGTATTATAGCATTCTCCCAACTGCCACCCAATATGCTCGTAATGCCATCTTCAGTGGACTCATGCCAATACAGATAGCAAAGATGTTTCCTCATCTGTGGGTGGACGAAGACGAAGAAGAAGGGAAAAACCTGAACGAGGGGCCACTCATTGAGACACAATTGGCTCGCTATAGGCGGCGCAACACATTCTCCTACCACAAAATAAACGATTCACAGGGTGCCGACGCATTTATGCAACAGTTTAACAACCTGCTGAACAACGATCTGAACGTGGTAGTTTTCAACTTTATCGATATGCTGTCGCATGCCCGTACAGAGTCGAAGATGGTGCGCGAGCTTGCCAACAACGAGTCGGCATACCGAAGCATCACCATCAGTTGGATTCGTCACTCAGTGATGTCCGAACTATTTCGCGTGCTGTCACAAACCAACATGAAGGTGATAATCACCACCGATCATGGTTCGATACGTGCCTCGAAACCCATCAAGATTATAGGTGATCGTAACACCAACACCAACTTACGCTATAAATTAGGCAAGAATCTGAGCTACAATCCCAAAGACGTATATGTCATAAAAGACCCACAAAAAGCTCAGTTGCCTGCCCCTAACCTGAGTACCAGTTACGTGTTTGCCACTGGTGCCGATTTCTTCGCCTACCCCAACAACTACAATTACTATGTGTCGTATTATCGCGACACCTTCCAGCATGGTGGAATCTCATTAGAGGAAATGATCATCCCCATCGTCACACTGACACAAAGAAAGAGGTAATGAAAGTTAGAAGTTAGAAGTTAGGAGTTAGAAGTAACTTAAACTTAAAACTCATAAACGTATAAACTCATAAACGTATAAACTTAGATGAAAATCATAATCGACAATATAGATAGCATAGGGAAAGCAGCCAAGGAATTTGTCGCACAGATGGGCGAGCATACAATATTCGCCTTCTATGGTAAGATGGGGTCGGGCAAGACCACCTTTATCAAAGCCATTTGTGAAGAGTTAGGCGTAGAGGATGTCATTACATCGCCTACCTTTGCCATAGTGAACGAATACCATACCGCCACAGCAGATGAAGTCATCTACCATTTCGACTTCTACCGCATCAAAAAGACAGAAGAAGTCTATGACATGGGCTATGAGGAGTATTTCTACAGTGGTGACGTGTGTTTCATCGAATGGCCTGAACTCATTGAGGACCTTCTCCCTGATGATGCCGTACGTGTGAGCATCCACGAAATTGAAGACGGGAAGCGAGAAGTGGAGTTTTAGACTTTTTAGCGCAACAGGTTGCAGCATAGAGAATTGATTCTTTATGATTATAAAACGCAGAGGCACAGAGATTTTTTTTCTCTGTGCCTCTGTGTTGAAATTGTAAAAATGGTCTTCAATGACAGGCTATTAGAGTAAAGCCTGGAATTTCTCGTCAAATTTAGCCTTTGAGGCAGCGCCCACCATTTTGTCCACCACTTGTCCATTCTTGAAGAACAGAATGGTTGGTATATTTCTCACGCCAAATTCTATGGCAATGTCATCATTCTCCTCCACGTCGCATTTACCGACAACGATTTTGCCGTCGTATTTTTCTGCAAGTTCAGAGATGATGGGAGCAATAGCCTTGCATGGTCCACACCATGTGGCCCACAAATCTACTACGAGTGGTAAGTCACCATTTTTATAGCTCTCGAAATTCTCGGTTGTGATAGTTACTTCCATTTTGCTTTATTGTTAAAATTATTATTAAGGAGTTTAGGAGTTTGGGAGTTTGGACAATACCGCTTACTATAATTATGCCCCCGATACAGTAAGATAGAAGCAAAAGGTATGCCAAATAATTTAGTTGACATAATAGTCAAAGCCATCAGTCTCTTCAATGTATTGTATGAGCTTATGCTTGAGTTCTACTTTCTTACCCTTGCTTCTGAGCAATACGTTGCCGTTGCCCTCAGCATCTTTAATTTGCAGATAGAGTGAAGTATTTCCAGGACATTCATCTACCAATGTCGTCAGGTCTGTCACCACCTGACTGTTCACATTATTTTCATCAATAACGATAGTCAGTTTCTGAATACTATTTTCCTTGACGGTATTCATATATTGGATATTGGTGATTCGCAGATCATAGGTATTGGCACCACGGAATCTCGGCACGCTCTTGGCTGTGATATACACAGTGCTCGACTCCAAGAGCATCCCCCGCCATTTGCCCCATTCCTCACCGAAGAGAGCGATTTCGCCTGGACCGTTGAAATCCTCGATAGTCACGAAACCGCATGGGCTGCCATTTTTGCTGAATTTGGCTTTCACCGATGTCACAACCCCTCCAAATGTCACCACTTCTTTTTTCGCCAGATCATCTTTTTCGCTGAGTTGCGAGCAAGGTGTATTGCAGAGGAATTTCAATATCATGCTGTATTCATCGAGCGGATGTGCCGAAAGATAGATACCCACAAGATCACGCTCAAGATTGAGTTTTTCGATATTGCTCCAAGGCTGATAATCAGGGATTGGTGGTGTGGAGATTTCCACAGCATCAGCACCGAAGAGAGACATTTGCGCCTGTTTCTGCTCTGCCTGATAGGTTTGTCCGAACCGTATCAAGGTGTCGAGAAAGACATCCCCTTTTGTCCCCACAGTGAGATACCGCTCTCGCTCTATGCCGAAGCTATCGAATCCACCACTGAGCACCATACTCTCAAACGCCCTACGGTTGACAGCTGATAGATTAACCCTTTTTGCCACATCGAAGACATCAGCGTATGGTCCGTTCTGGTCTCTCTCAGAGATAATAGCCTCGGCAGCTGCATTTCCCATTCCCTTGATAGCAGCGAGTCCAAAGCGTATAGCACCGTCGTGGTTGACACTGAACTTGTGTCGGCTCTCATTGACATCCGGTCCGAGTGTCTGGATGCCCATAGCCTTACATTCATCCATGAATTTGGTGATTTCTGTGATATTGTCGAGGTTTCGACTCATCACGGCAGCCATATACTCAGCAGGATAATGCGCTTTAAGATATGCCGTCTGATAGGCCACCCACGAATAGCATGTGGCATGGCTCTTGTTGAAAGCATAAGATGCAAACTTCTTCCAATCCTCCCATATCTTGTTGAGCACTTTATGATCGTGCCCATTCTGCTCGCCTCCTTTATAAAACAAGCCCTCAAGCTCGTTCATTTTGTCAATCATCTTCTTACCCATGGCCTTACGGAGTGTATCACTCTGTCCTCTGGTAAAATTGGCCAACTGTCTGGACAAGAGCATCACCTGCTCCTGATAGACTGTGATGCCATAGGTATCCTTCAGATATTTCTCCATACAAGGAATATCGTAGGTAATCTTCGACGGATCTTTCTTTCTGGAGATAAAATCTGGGATATAGTCCATAGGTCCCGGTCTGTAAAGAGCGTTCATGGCTATGAGGTCTTCAAAAACAGTTGGATGCAGTTCGCGGAGGTATTTCTGCATACCTGCCGACTCAAACTGGAACGTTCCGATGGTCCGCCCCTCACTATATAGTTGATAGGTGAGCGGGTCGTCGATAGGAATCTTTTCCAAGTCAATCTGCTTTCCAGTAGATTGGTAAATATTCTCTACCGCCTCCTTGAGGATAGAGAGAGTCTTCAATCCAAGGAAGTCCATCTTGATAAGTCCCGTTTCCTCGATGACATGTCCGTCGTATTGTGTACAGAGTAATTTGTGGCCTGGGTCTGCCTTATCCTCTGCAGTGGAAACTGGTACCCACTCACTGATAGGGTCACGACAGATAATAGTACCACAAGCATGAATGCCAGTACTTCTCACCGTTCCCTCCAACATACGTGCATATTTGATAGTGTTTCGTTCCCTGATATCTTGCGACACTTCTGCTTCACGCAGCTCACGCACACATTTAATGGCATTGTTGAGATTCATCTTCATGCCATCAGGCAGTCGGTCGGGGATGGCCTTGCAGAGTCGGTTGGCCTCGGGCAAAGGCAATTTCTCCACACGAGCCACATCCTTGATGGAGTTTTTCGTTGCCATACTGCCGTATGTGATGATGTGTGCCACTTTGTCATGTCCGTATTTATCCTCCACCCATTCGAGCACGCGCCCACGACCATCATCATCGAAGTCGGTATCGATATCAGGCAACGAAATACGATCGGGATTGAGGAAACGCTCAAACAGCAGGTCGTATTTGATAGGATCGATCTGTGTGATGCCCAAGCAGTAAGCCACCACTGAGCCTGCCGCTGAACCACGACCTGGTCCTACAATGACTCCCAGTTCGTTGCGCGCTGCATTGATAAAATCCTGCACTATGAGGAAGTATCCTGGAAATCCCATCGTCTTCATGACATGCAACTCGAAGTTCACACGTTCCTTTACTTCATCGGAAAGGGGTTCCCCATAGATACGTTTTGCTCCATCGTAGGCGAGTTTGGCTAAATAGTCGGCCTCGAACTTGATACGGTAGAGTTTATCGTATCCACCAAGTTTTTTGATTTTTTTCTCCCCCTCCTCACGCGACATGATTTCATTGCCGTTCTCATCACGCGTAAATTCCTGAAAGAGCTGCTCCTCGGTATAGTTGCGTCGCACATCTTCTTCAGTACCGAAATCCTCTGGTATGGGAAAGAAAGGCATGATGGGGGCATGGTCGATGGAATACTCTTCTACCTTATCGAGAATCTCACAGGTATTGTCGAGCGCCTCGGGTACATCAGCGAAGACCTCATTCATTTCCTCTATTGTCTTAAACCACTCTTGCTTGGAATAGAGCATACGTGAGGGGTCATCAAGGTCTTTGCCCGTCGAGAGACAAAGCAGATGGTCGTGTGCCTCGGCATTTTCCTGGTCCACAAAGTGAGCATCATTGGTACATACCAATTTTATGCCATACTCCTTAGCCAGTTCCATCAGCACCTTATTAGCCTTCTGCTGTAGGGGGAAGGTCTCACGATTGGCCCTGATAGTAGGGTCTTTCACCTCGTGACGCTGCAATTCCAGATAATAATCATCTCCCCATAGGCGTTGATGCCACTCGATGGCCTCTCGTGCGGCAGCGATATCACCTTTAAGGATTTTATCGGGCACTTCACCAGCGATACATGCCGAGCATACTATTAATCCCTCATGATACCGCTCCAGGTCTTCGCGGTCGGTACGCGGACGCATATAGTAACCATCAACCCATGCCCTTGACACGAGTTTTATCAGGTTTTTGTATCCTTTCAGATTTTTTGCCAATACGATGAGGTGCCAACCACCTTGGTCGTGCATCTCTTTCACACGGTCGGATTTCTTGCGTCTTGCCACATACATCTCACAACCGAAAATCGGTTTAAAACGTGGCAGTCCTTCTTCTTCTCTTTTTTTATTAACTTTGTTGCAATAATTAAAGAGTTCTTTGACACCCATCATGTTGCCATGGTCGGTGATTGCCATACCTTTCATGTCGTTGGCAACAGCCTTGTCAACGAGATTTTTGATGCTCGACTGTCCGTCGAGAATAGAATAATAAGTATGTACGTGGAGATGAACGAAATCTCTCATAGTTTCAGTATTTTACTCAATTTTTTAGCGAAGTGAGCGTCAAAGATACGCTGAAAAGTTGACATTACCAAAAGATATGTCATAAAAATTTGTATAAGTGGCAAAAAAGAAGTACCTTTGCACGGTTTTGTGAAAAATGGCAAAACTGCAAACTTTCGACTAAAACATGGGAAGAAGAATCAAGAAGTTGAAGAAACAACGACTTCACAGCGAAGGAAACGACACCCTCATATACAGCATGCTTGTGCTCATCGCCATTGGTGTGATACTTTGGCGTTCATTCGACACCAAAATACCATTTTGGTGTTTTGTAGCTATATTTGGCACAGTCTATGGGATAGTACTGAATTTTTTCCGTTGTCCTATCCGCTTTTTAGACATCGACACCGATGAGTATGATATCAACAAAGTGGTTGTTGCTCCTGCCGATGGCAAGGTGGTTGTAGTTGAAGAAGTGGATGAGGACGAATATTTTCACGACCGTCGTCTGATGGTGTCAATCTTTATGAGTCTTTTCAACGTACATGCCAATTGGTTTCCGGTATGTGGCAAAGTGGTGTCTGTGCATCATCAGGATGGTAACTTTCACAAAGCTTGGCTACCAAAGGCCAGCGAAGAGAATGAGCATGCAGACGTGATGATAGAAACAGCCAACGGTGTGCGCATTCTTTGCCGGCAGATAGCCGGTGCCGTTGCACGTCGCATTGTGACCTATGCCAAGGAGGGTGAAGACTGCGAGATAGACGACCATTTAGGCTTCATCAAATTTGGTTCTCGTGTAGATGTGTATCTTCCTTTGGGCACTGACGTATTGGTAAAAATGGGTCAATCGACCACTGGCGACCAGACTATTATAGCGAAACTGAAATAAGGTACATGGCCAATATTATCACAAGGAATATTCCCAACAGCATTACTTGCTGCAACCTCATTTGTGGTTGTATCGCTACATCATGGGCATTGTCTGGCAATTACAAATTAGCGTTGGTATTTATCATCAGCGGTGCTATTTTCGATTTCTTCGACGGCATGAGTGCTCGACTGCTGCATGTTTCATCTGAGATTGGTAAGGAATTAGACTCACTGGCTGATGTTGTAACCTTCGGTGTTGCCCCAGCAAGTATGGTCTATACCCTACTCTACGACATGCATTATCCTGCGGGTATGGAGTGCTGGCGACAATGGTTGCCTTACGTGGCATTTCTGATAGCAGCTTTCTCGGCGCTTCGACTGGCAAAATTCAATCTCGACACACGCCAGACCACCTCATTTATTGGTCTTCCCACCCCAGCCAATGCCTTGTTCTGGGGGTCACTCATCGTGGGTGCCGAAAGTAAGTTGTCGCATCTGTCGTGGGGATTGCCATTAGTGCTGGTACTGATAGCGCTAAGTTGCTGGATTTTGATTTCCGAGATTCCGATGTTCGCCCTCAAGTTCAAACAATGGGGTTGGCACGGCAACGAAGTGAAATACATCTTTCTGCTCACCTGTGTTCCTCTGCTAATTTTTTTAGGAATCTCTGCCTTCGCGGTGATTATCACTTGGTATGTCATATTATCGATATACGTAGCAAACCGTAAAGACAAGAAATAACAGTTGCCTTATGATTCTGAAGTTCATTGGCTTTATCTTTCTATTTTTCGTCATTGCCACAATTATTGGCATTGTGAGGATTTACCTCACAGTCAGGCGTATGCACAAAAGTATGAAAGAGCGTTTCGGCACTGACAGGACTGAGCGTAAACCCGAAGGCGAAACCACCTATGGCAGCGACGGTAGTATTATCACCGACACCCGTAAGCAAACACGGTCGGAGAAGAAAATCTTCGATAACGATGAGGGCGAATACGTGGATTATGTAGAGGAGAAATAGTTGTTGGGGTATTAGGAGTTTAGGAGTTTTGGGGTGGTAGACATTACTTATGCGATATAATAATTCGGGGCATACAAACGTATGTCCCGAATTATTATTTATAGCCACATAAATACTATGGATGCACATAAGTGCCGATGGGCTCACCGTCGATTACTTTTTTCAAGTTTCCTATCTTGTCCATATTGAAGACATAGATGGGGAGGTTGTTGTCGCGGCACATAACAACAGCCGAGAGGTCCATCACCTTAAGTCCACGCTCGAGAATCTCGTCATAGGAGATATCATCAAACTTAGTGGCTGTGGGATCTTTCTCTGGGTCGGCGGTATAAATACCATCCACGCGTGTTCCTTTGAGCATAACATCGGCCTCTATTTCCACACCACGCAGCGATGAGCCTGTGTCAGTGGTAAAATAAGGTGAGCCTGTTCCAGCAGAGAAGATACAAACCTTTCCTTGCTTCATAGCATCGATAGCTTTCCACTTGGAGTAGAATTCGCCGATGGGCTCCATCCTAATGGCGGTGAGCACTTGATTTTCAACGCCAATGGCAGTTAGCGCCGAACTGAGAGCTAAAGAGTTGATGACAGTGGCGAGCATACCCATCTGGTCACCTTTCACACGGTCGAAACCCTGTGAGGTGCCTTTTAGTCCACGGAAGATATTTCCTCCACCAATGACGATGCCGATCTGCACCCCCATGTCACGTATTTCCTTCACTTGGTTAGCGTAGTCGCTCAGTCGCTGTGGGTCAATACCATAGCCCTGCTGTCCCTGCAAGCTTTCGCCGCTGAGTTTTAAGAGTATTCTGTTGAATCTTGGCATAATGTTGAGTTTTATATGGGTTAAAAATATATTTGGGAGTTTAGGAGTTACAGGAGTTCAGACAACACCATTGCCGCTATCGAAACAACTGCAAAAACCTTGTCAACTTGTTTATTTGTATCTTCAAATACCTTGCCAACTTTATTCAATGACGAACTGCACCTCTTTGAAGGCGTATGAGCGCTGTTTTCCTTCCGTGTCGCATAATGTAATTGGACCTTCATCCGCAACACCGACTATCTCTGCCATGAACAATCCATTGGAATCCAAATAAGGGAAGAATCCCTCACGCCGATAGAGACGGCTATGATATAGCGATGAGACTTTCTCCTCCTCTCCATTGTAGAGCATAAAAAGATATTTTTGTAGCACCTGCAATATATGAACCAGCACCGCCTCTCGGTCGGTCTCGCAGTCACGGATTTGCCATAAGCTCACGGGGTTAGGTGCATCACTATGAAACACATGTTGGTTGATGTTCAAACCAATACCAAAGACACATGTTCGCAGTTTACCTGTCGCCATGGATGTCTCGATGAGTGTGCCACAGATTTTCTTGTCGTGCCAATATATGTCGTTAGGCCATTTCAGTGATATTCCATCAGTGTAGTTATCAAGAGCTTCTGCTACCGCTAAAGCTCCCGCCTCAGAAAGCAGGAACTGCCGTGTTGGTTTGATGGCGGTAGGACATACCATGATGCTGCAAAGGAGGTTCTTGCCTCGTTCACTTTCCCAATGGTTGCTCCCCTGCCCTCTTCCTGCCGACTGATAGTCTGTAGTAACCACCAGCATGTCGTCATTCTCTGGTGCGGCAAGCTCTCGAATGTAGCTATTAGTAGAGTCGGTTTCGTCTAATTGGATTCTGTGTATTCTCATAGAGGCGAAAGTATTAATAGGGTCTGAAAGCATCCTCGATATGCTCTATTCGCTTTTCTTCCCCCTTGCCTATCACTGTGATGATGTCGAAACGCAGTCCCCTTCTCACATCAAAAGTCTTCACATATGCATTGGCTGCATTGTAGAGATTGCGAGCCTTCCTCCTATCTACTGCTGTCATCGGCTCCACAAAATCTGTGTTGGACCGCGTCTTCACTTCAACAATCACCAGTATAGTGCCATCGGGCGACAAAGCCACAATATCCAAATCGCGATGCCCACTCTTCCAGTTGCGATGGCAGATAGAATATCCCTTGGCGGCAAGATAATCCGCAGCTTGTTGCTCTCCCCATCTACCATAGTCGTTGTGTGCTGCCATAATATGTGTTTCTTTTTCATGCAAAGATAATGTATTTTACAAGAAAAGCGGCCAATGCATATTAGTTTTTTTTGGCGAATTGCAGAGAATGCTTTATTTTTGCATCCATGAAATCAGAAATTCAAGAAGATGACTTACGCTATATGCGGATGGCATTGGCAGAGGCGCAAGCAGCAGGCGCTGCAGGCGAAGTGCCTATCGGTGCTGTTGTTGTATGCAAAGGCAGAGTGATAGCCCGTGCCCACAATCTGACAGAAATGCTTCATGACGTGACTGCCCATGCAGAAATGCAAGCCATCACTTCTGCCGCTGATTATCTCGGTGGCAAATACCTGAGTGACTGCACTGTTTATGTGACGGTGGAACCATGTGTGATGTGCGCAGGAGCCCTTGGATGGGCACAGGCAAAGCGCATTGTGTATGGTGCTGGCGACGAGAAGCGTGGCTATACCCATTATGCTCCTCATGCTTTGCACCCTCGTTGCACCGTGACAGCCGGTGTGCTCGAAGAGGAATGCCGCGAGATGATGCAATCTTTTTTTAGAGGTAAGAGGTAAGAGGTGAGAGGTGAGAGGTGAGAGGTAAGAGGTGAGAGATTACCATTGCTACTATAATGTCTATATTTTCTATATATACTATATTTACTATATTTACCTAAAAACAGAAGAAGAGCCTTGATTGGGCTCTTCTTCTGTTTTTATCTCATCTGATGCTATTCGCATCCATCTATGAGGTTATCTCCTTTGGATATTAAGATTGGCTTTTCCTGGTGTTTTAACCATTTTCTTGGGAGCAGTCACATTTCTGACATGCATAGTCTTGGTGACTTTGCGAGGAGATGCTGCTGGGGCACCCCACTGCACAGTGAAGGTCTCAGTTCCCATTCCAAAGTAACCAGCCGACACATAGTAAACCAGATTGAATGTGAATGTCTGAGTCTCTGGGTCATAGTAGCATGGGAAATCGTCATAGGTAGCCTCATCGGTATATGTGGGGAGGTCTGATACGAACACATCGCCATAGGAGTCGTGGGTAGCACCTGTCCACTGCTCAGGCACCGTACACTTATTGGTAGCGGGATCCCATTCAAACTCGAAGTTCACACCATAACCCCAATTAGCGATTCTATAGGTGTTGCCTTCACTACTCTTGCTGATAACCAAGTCTTCATCATCGCCCTCCCAGTACTGAGTATAGGTATAAGTGCCTAATCCTACAGCCTCGAATGAAGGACCAAATTCATGACTCGACTTGAAGCGGATGGTTAAGGCTTCAGCAGCCACCTCTTCACCTCCAGCATAGCCAACAGCCACGAGGTAGTATGTACCCGATTCATCGAGCGGCCAATTAACTGAAGAAGACTCAGTGATTTCCTCTGCCTCCACAGAACCATCAACAATACCTGCATAGAGTGCATTGGGATCGCCATCCTTCTCAGTGACAGCATACTTCACAGACTCCAAGTCGGCACCAAAAGTGATATAACTTTGGGCATAATCCTGATCATTATTGTCTGTGAGTCGTCCCACATACTGTAACCCCAAGGTATAGTCTTTCTTCTCGTATCCTGGGAAGATGATATTAATGACACCATCCTTCTGTGAGTAGTTCCATCCACCCACGCCATCCATGTAATAGAATGGAGCCAGTTGCACCTCACCCGGTGTGCCGTCGGCCTGATAGTCAAGTACGCGGTTATAACTCCACATGCTCATGTCCTTGGTACTGCTAAATCCGTATGGGTGACATATCAAGATATCGGCATCATAGGTACCATGATGATAGCCTGAGTTGGTGTCATCATAATAGATGAGACCCTCCTGAGTTACCGTCTGACCTGCTAAGACTGTGCCTGGGGTCATAACGGTTATTTGCAGATACTCAGCAGCATTGCCGTCATTCACAGGATCGAAGCAACCAAAGATACGGAATACATTGGTCTGCTCTGTATTCTGATAAATTTCTACAGAAGTGGTGTATCCCCAGAAAGTATCAGAATAAACACCTTTACCCAACGACTCGTAGGGTGATGGCATCATAGCAGAGAATCCATAGGAAGTGGCACCATAGATGGTTGTGTACTCTTCACTGGCAATCTTGAGGGTATCCTTATGATTCTCATCGTAAGCCACAGCACTGGGATCGTATGTAATGACGATGTCCACTTTCGACTCACCAGCAGCGAAACTCACTGTGGATGGTACATTGAAGAACCCTGTAGCATCTGTGTGCGTGAGGTTCACGGTGATAGCCTCGTCCGTTTTCACACGGTTGATTGGCACTTTGATGGTATTCTCTTTATTTGAAATATCATACTTTGTAGGCAGTGTGTTGCTGAAATACACCTGGTTGCCCGTGACGGTGGCCCACTCGTAGTCGTCCTTATCACTGGAGCATGCGGTGAATCCCATCACTGCCATCAAGGCTATGAACAAGTTAAAATAATATTTTTTCATTTTTCTGAATTTTTTACTGAATTACCTTGTTATAAGATAGCATATACGGGTTACCATTGGTATTCCGGAGAGTCGCCAGATGGACGAACTGGGTCTGGGTTAACCACCAATCCCTCGTTGTACTGAGCCTCGGTGTTGACGAAGCACCATACCATCCAGTTGGGTACGCCACTTTCCACGTTGAATCGGCAGTTCTCGATATGGTTAGAACCTGCGTAAGAACGAATGATACCCTTGTTGAGACGCTTGATGTCAAAGGTAGCGAAGCCTTCACCCCAGAGTTCTACTCTACGCTGCCACCATACTTCGTTTTGGAACTGAGATGTGGAGGTATTGTAGTAAGCATCTTTATGTGTACCATAATTGAAATAGGGGTCACGTGTCTTGGCAAATGCAGTAAGCAGTTCAATGCCACGAGCCTCGTTCTGCATACCTGCAGCCTCGGCTTCGATGAGTTTCATCTCTTCGATACGCATCAGTGGAATATCCACCACCCAAGCATCATACTTCACGTTTGCCTTACCAGCCTGGTTACGGAACTTCAGTGACAGGCCACCGATACCATAACTGGCATTCGACACACCAGCGGCATAGATTCGCTCGGGATAGCTGCTATATACGCTCAGCGCCTTGAGCAGGTCAGCAGGTATTTCCTCTGCATCGGGGTCAACCAGTTCTTCAAGATCGAAGTCTACCCAGCACAGTTTGCGGAAGTCAGAAGCAGGAATGGTCTCATAAAGATGGCGGTCGATTACGTTTGGACCACCGTAGTTAGCAGCATATCCGCAATCGAAGCCATTCTCCAGCATCATCACACTACCCCATGAGGAGTCACCATCATTTTCTACGATGTTGGGGTCGGTATCAGTAACTCTTATACCGAAAATCCAAGAGGAATTGGGTGAGTTGAAGCCATAGTCGTGGCTGAGAAACTCTTCCTGGCTCATCATGCTATAGCCTTCCTGTGCCATCTTTGCATATTTCTCAGCATTAGCCCAGTCCTGACGCTCCAGATAAGTACGTGCCTTGAGTCCATAGACCACATTCACGTTGGGAGTGAAGACATCTTTGCGTTCGTAATTCGCCAGCAGTTGCTCAGCACGGTCAAGGTCTTTGAGGATGAAATCAAAAGCCTCATCCCATGTCATACGGGGGTTATTCTGGCAGTCCTGATATGTGGTAGTCTCAGTGACTTTGGGAACTGTAAGCGCATTTTTGTCAACGATATAAGGCTTGGATGCATACATTCTTACGATATCCAAATAGAACATGGCACGCAATGTGTATGCGATACCAGCACCCACCTCACGACCTTCCAATGGATTGGCATAATCGATGGCCTCAGCCATGAGGAGCACATTATTACAGTCCTTAATCCAACCATAGTAGAGTGTCCATGGGAACTGTGTACGAGCCCAGTTAGGAGCCAGATATGTGAAATCCTGATACCATGTATCAAACCAGTTGTTGGTACCTACCGGTACGATATCTTGTCCTTGTACGTCGCGTACCAAGAAGAATGCCGGATATCCAAAGTCGAATACGTAATGGCTGTCTCCACCATAGGTAAACTGTCCTGTCAGGTTACCAGTGAGGTTGGCAACGAAATTGTCGAAAGAACCAGGAGCAGTACTTGCCTGGTCAACAGTTACCGTGCTTGTCTGCGGGTTGATTTCTTCAATACAGCCTGTGAAGGTGAACGACGTCGCTACCAAGGCTGCTGTCATCATAATGGAAAATATCTTTTTCATATTGCTTATTTCCTATTATATTAGTTTATGTTATAACGACACCTGAATACCACCCATGATAGTTCGTGCAGGTGAATAGGCATTCACACCACCCGAGTTGGTACCAGCGAATGAGTAGCGTGGGTCGAGACCTTTGCGCTTGCTCCAGAAGTAGATGTTTTCACCCTGGCAGTAGATACGTATCTTGTTAATTTTCATTTTGCTTACAATCGACTTAGGCAGTGTGTAACCTACAGTGAAACTCTGGAAATTGAGATACGATGCATTGGTGAGGAACCTATCGGAACGTGCTGAAGTATAGAGGTCGCTGTATTGCCAGCGTGGAATCTCGCTGCCTTTATTATCAACACTCCAAGAATCCATCACATCCTTGTGATAAGTCTGTCCATTGCCTGAAGTTGCAACGTTTGACATCAAGCTCATGTAGCGGTTATCATAGAGTTTGCCACCAATTTGGTAGTCGAAAGTAGCACTGATGTCAAAGTCGTAAACCTGCAGTGTGGTAGAGAAACCACCAGTTATGTCTGGCAGTGTAGTGCCTTGAGCATAGTAAGATGCTTTATTCCAGTCGGCTGTCTTATTTGAGTGATTCTTACCAGGCTTAGCGGTGTTCATCACCTCAGAACCTTCATCATTGATGTAAAGCAAATCTGTGTCTTGCCAGTAGAGCGCCTGACCATTCTCATCAAGTCCGGCAAACTCAGGAAGCATTATATTATAGAGAGGTTGTCCTTCCTCATACCACAATGAGGAGTTACTGCCTGAATGGCTCTCACGGAAGCCTCCGTTAATCTTTGTTTTGGTGTAAGGCAATTTAAGGATTTTGGTGCTGTTGTGCGAAAGGTTAGCAGTAACGTTCCACACGATGTTCTTTGTGCGGAAGATGTCGCCGCTGACCACGAGTTCAACACCAGTATTGCGGATGTCACCCAAGTTACCATAGTATCCACGTGTACCGAAGCTTTCAGGAATAGAGAGCCAGAAGAGCTGGTCGGCCACCTTCTTGTTATATACATCGAGGTTACCAGTGAAGCGGCCTTTCCACATGCTCCACTCTACACCTACGTTGAAGTTGGTGGTTGTCTCCCATGTGATTTCCTCATTACCAAGACGGCTGAATGATGGAAGCATACCATTTGCACCTTTTGAAAGTGAGTAGAGGTCGGTATAAGCCCAGTTGCCAATACCATCATTACCCTGCTGACCGATAGACACTTTGAGTTTCAACTGATCCAGCCATGAACTGGTGCTTGCCATGAAGCTCTCCTTAGAAATCATCCATGCTCCACCTACGCTCCAGAAGTTACCCCAGCGATGGTCGGGATGGAAACGGCTGGAAGCATCACGACGATAGGATACAGAACCGAAGTATTTCTGATCGTAATTATACAGTGCATTGCCAAACCATCCTTCCACATTGTAAGCTGTGGTGTAGCTATGAGAATCATAGCGGTTGGAGAATGCGTTGATTTCTGGAATATCTGGTGAGAAGCCCTTTGTAGCCAATGCCTCAAGATATTTGGTGGTAGTCTTATACCACTCGTGACCCACCATCACCTGCACGTCGTGCAATCCAATCAACTTATGGAAGTTTAAGGTCTGCACATAGTTCTGACGGGTGGTAGTGGAGGAAGTCTTGTCTATATTAGCATTATCCGAAGCCGAAGGTCCATAGAATGGGTTACCATAGACGCTACCATTGCTAGTTCCAACGTTGAGGTTATTATTAGAGTTGAACTTCAACCACTTTGTAATGTCGATATCCAATGTGACAGCCCCCGTGAACTGATTGACGATGTTCTCTGCAGTGTTGTACTGGTTGGCACCGATGGGGTTACCTGTGGCAAGGAACAAACGGGTACCATTGCCAGGGAAGTTGGTTGCTGGCACACCATAGTCATACTGTTTGTGTCCCCACTTATCGGTACGAATGTAAGGATTGCCATTTGCATCGAGTGAACGTACATAAAGTGGATAGATAGGAGCAATCATCGAAGTATAGTATGCCATGTTGTTGGAGCCCAGAGAGCTCACAGAGAAGTTGGGATTCTCCTCCATAGTGCTGTGAATGAAACCAGCATTGACACCTACGCGCAACCACTCACGAGCCTGGTAATCAGCTTTCAGACGACCAGTGAAACGCTCGTAGTTGGAGTTGTCGATGATACCATCCTCATTGAGGTAACCTACAGAAGCATAGAAACTGCTCTTGGTAGTACCACCACTCACATTGGCTGTATATTCCTGACGGAAGCCATTGTGGTAAGCAGCGTCCTGCCAATCATCAGGCTGGATGTAATATGTCTCGCCACCGAATGTGTAGGCTCTTCCAAGTGTAGCATTAGGATTAAGTTTACCATCAAGACCAATAAGGTATTGTCCCTCAGGGATTGTATAGGGGTTATACTGCAAGCCCCATGACTGACCTGTGATCATACGGTCGTTCACCCACTTATTGGCAGCAACATTGTCGAGGCCATTGGCTACAGCGTAGTTGTAGAACTGCTTGTAATAAACCTCCATGAACTGTGCTGGGTTGGTGATGGTCTCATAGTCCTGCACGGCACGTGTGTTGGAACCCCACTTCATATCTACATTGACGATAGCATCCGAAGTCTTACCTTTCTTGGTGGTAATCAGAATCACACCAGCAGCACCACGGGCACCATAAAGAGCTGCAGAGGCGGCATCCTTCAGCACGGTGATACTCTCGATATCCTCCTGCGGAATGTTCGACAAACTGGCACTGTAGGGAGCGCCATCCACAATCACAAGTGGCTCAGTATCAGCATACATAGATGCGATACCACGGATGTGAATACTACCCTGAGCAGCACCAGGCTGACCGCTGGAACCACGAATCTGCAAACCAGGTACAGCACCCACGAGAGCGTCTGCCACGTTGGTGGTGATTTTCTGACTCAATTCTTCAGAACCCACCACAGCTGCAGAACCCGTGAAGGATGAGCGTTTCTGTGTACCGAAGGCCACCACGATCACCTCGTCAAGGCTTTTTTGGTCACTTGTGAGCACGATACGCATATTAGGCCTTGCACTCACCTCGAGAGGTTCCATTCCCACATACGAAATGCGGAGAACATTTCTACCACTCGGCATGGTCAGGCTGAACCTGCCGTCTACATCTGTTACCGTTCCGGTCTGGGTACCCACGACTTGAATCGCAGCTCCCACAACTGGCTCATTGTCGCCTTCGGAAACAACGATTCCGTTGACGGTCATCTGAGCAAGTGCCAGTCCCGTAGACAAGAACAGGCACGCGAAAAACATAGTTAATTTTTTAATCATAAAACTCTCTCACTAATTAATAAATAAATATGTTATATAAGTTTTAGTCAGCACAAGCTAAGCAAATATACGTATAATGTGTGCTCAATAGTTAAATCTATAAGGTTTAAAAGGTTAAATTGGTAGTTTTCACTTACAACTTAAACGCAAAGGTAAACATATTTTTGCAATCAGCAAAGAAAATTAATAAAAATGTGAAAAAAATCCCTAATCTGGTGACATTTTAACATAAGATGAGTGTAAGAGGGTTGCATAAAAGAAAATGCCCACAAAACTAAATGCAGGCATTCCAAATCTCAAATCTTAAATCTTATTTGTCATCTCAAGCTCCAATAATCCGCCGTCCATAAATTCCTTGTATGTGATGTATGGCCGGGTGAGTGGCTGGCCATTAAGCCGACAAGATTTCACAAAGATGTTGGTCGAACTATTGTTAAGAGCCTTAATGGTAATAGTCTTACCATTGCTCAGATTGATGGTCACCTCATCGAAAAGTGGTGTGCCGATAATGAACTTACCTCCTACAGGTTCCACCTGATATAACCCCATTGTCGAAAGTACATACCATG
Organism: uncultured Prevotellaceae bacterium; assembly: GCA_900315075.1. GTDB lineage: Bacteria > Bacteroidota > Bacteroidia > Bacteroidales > Bacteroidaceae > Prevotella. Next base: position 46,590 of record OMXV01000021.1, read on the forward strand.
CCGACATTTGACCGACGTCTTCGTTGCCAGATAGTCCGTCGAAATCATTGTGGTACATCTCGTGCATAACCTTTCTGAGCAGGGGTGCCGATTTTTCAGGATGCCCAACATAATTATATAAATATATAATGTGGTGACTGGGTTCGTTGCCATGAGCATATTGTCCAACCAGCCCTGTTATGTCTGGTGGAGCCTCCTCACCTAAGTTTCCCTCAACAATAAAGAGAGAATCCAATTTCTCGACAAACCGCTTTTCACTGCCAAAAAGATTGACCAGCCCTTTGACATCATGCGGCACAAGCCATGTATATTGCCAGGCGTTACCCTCTGTATAGTCTTTCAAACTTTCCCCGCCAAATGGGTCGAAGGGAGTGCGAAACTGCCCATTCGCGTCTATCGGTCTCATAAACTGTGTGGTCGAATCGAAATACTTCGTATATGACAAGCTTCTCTTGTGGAAATAGTCATAATCATCCATGTGCCCGAGCATTTTAGCCACCTGAGCTACAGCATTGTCCGAGATACAATACTCCAGTGCTTTTGCCACCGTTTCATTAGAAGGTTCCTTGTCGAAGGGCAGATAACCATATTGCTTGAGCAAATTGATGCTTCTTAAATCGGTCATCGACGAGGTTTTCATTGCCTGATAAGCCGCCTCTGGATCTCGAGTTAATCCTTTCACTACCATGTCTCCTAATGCGATGACACCGGGATTGCCCACCATGCAGTCGGTCTCACATCCCATGAGATGCCACACGGGCAGTCTCCCTTGTTGTCGGTAGATATTCACCATGGTCTCGGCCATGTCGGCCACTCTGTCGGTGTGGATAATAGTCATCAGTGGGTGTGCCGCCCGATAGGTGTCCCAAAGCGAGAAAGTGGTATAATTAGTGAAGTCACCTTGATAGATGCCATCGTCAGCGCCCCGATATTGTCCGTTTACATCGCAAAATACTGAGGGAGCAGTCATTGTATGGTAAAGTGCCGTATAGAAAATTGTACGGGCATCAGCATCGTTGGTTTCGATAGCAATTTTCGACAACTGTTCATCCCACGCTTTTTCGGCTCTCTCTACCGTCTCACCGAAATTCCATCCGGGAAGTTCGGATTTGAGGTTAAGTTTGGCATTCTCCACGCTGACAGCCGACAGGGCACATTTCACGAGCAGCGGGTTTGGACTATCAACCACTCGGATGGTAAGGATTGTATCACCTTCTTGTTTTACCACGGAGACAGGCTGCGAGAATTCTGCCACAAAATACACCTGTTGCTTAGATGCCCATCCACGAGAGATTCTATATCCCGATACCATAGTGGCACTCTCTTGGCGGATATGCGACGTCTGTAGTCTATCCCATCCCACACCCTGTTCTAAATCGATATTTAATAGCCGTGGTTGTCCGTTATTGGTAAAAGTGTAACGATGGAATGCCACCCGCGGTGTAGCAGTGAACTCTGCCAGCACATTGGGCTGACGCAGTTGGATGGCATAGTAGCCGGGCCTTGATATCTCATCGCGATGTGAGAAACGAATCTCTCGCTGTGAAGGTTTATTAACTGGCAGGAAGGCCACATCCCCCAAATCACCAATCCCTGTCCCGCTGAGGTGTAGGTGTCCAAAACCAATAAGTATGGAATCACTGTAATGGTATCCAGAGCACCAGTCCCACCCCCGAGTATGCTCGGTAGGACCCACCTGCACAAATCCGAAAGGCACATTGGCACCAAGAAATACATGTCCATGACCACCCGTTCCTATCCATGTATTGACAAAACGAGTGGGATGATTTTCTGCATAAACAGTGTTAAGCGACAACAAAAGAACGACAAAAAAGAAGATTCGTTTATTCATGAGAATTGATATTAAGGAGTTTAGGTGTTTGAAAAATTGACATTTAGAAGTTCAGAAGTTGCAGGAGTTCAGACAATACCATTGATGCTATCGAAACACATAACTTGTTTACTTGTCAACTCGTTTACTTGTTAACTCGTTTACTTGTTAACTAAAAAATCAAACTCCTTGTTCGTTTTCCAAGATTTGCCGTATTTCCTCATCAGTTTTGGTGAGACGGTCTTTGCATAATTTGATGAGCCGCTGAGCCTCTTTCAACTGGTCGGTGAGGCTGTCGATGTCAAGTTCATCGTTTTCCATCTTTCTGACGATGGTCTCTAATTTTTTGATAGCTTCTTCGTAGGACATATTGAAGATTGAAAATTGAATATTGAAGATTGAAAATTGAAAATTGAAAAATTTCGTTATAACGTTATATCGATATATCGAAATGTCGACACACTTCTAACTCCTACTCCTAACTAAAACACACCTCTCACCACTTACTTCTATTTCACCACCGACTTGAGGGTTCCCTTTTGTAGGCGGGTAGTGATTTCGGAACCGGGGGGAAGGGTATTTGGATCTCTTACAGAGTGCCCTTCATATAATGTGATACTATAGCCACGCTGCAAAAGCAGTTGTGGGTCAAGTGATTGCATATGCTGCTGAAGCATTTCTATGCGATGCTTTTCACGGGTAATTTTGTGATTGAGAGCTGGAATCATTCTTTGCCGAAGTCGTTCGACATTCACTTTCCCATCATACACTTTGTTTTGTGCTCCATGTTCCAGTTTCTGCATCATCGCATCAAGTCGTGCTGTCTGCTTGGTTTTCACCACTGCGAAGAGGGACGGTATCCTTACCGCAAGATGGTTCATACGCATTTTTTCAGCATTCATTTTCTCTGTGGCATAGCGAGCGATTCTCTTGGCAGCCTCATCCAAAGCCACATCCACACGATGGAGGTGGTCGATTAGAAAGTCAGCAGCCGCTGTGGGAGTTTTTACCCGCTTGAACGAAATCATGTCAAGTACGCTCTCGTCACGGTCGTGCCCAATACCCGTGATGATAGGCAATGGAAAATTGGCCACATTTCGCGCAAGCTGTAAGGTGTCGAATCCTGAGAGGTCACTGGTTGCTCCTCCCCCTCGTGCAATCACCACGCAGTCGAAATCATCCATCTGGGCAAAAATTATGTTAAGTGCCTCGATAATACCTTGTTCCACACCCTCTCCCTGCATGATTGAAGGGAATAGTTGGGTTTGGAATTTATAGCCGTAGGGATTATCTGCCAGTTGATTGCAGAAATCTCCATACCCTGCCGCCGAGGCACTTGAAATTACAGCAATACGCTGTGAGAAGAGCGGTAGTGACAGTTCACGATTAGCATCAAATACCCCTTCAGCCTTCAACTGCCGAATGATTTCCGCTCTTTTCATCGCCATATCACCTACCGTGTAGGTTGGATCGATGTCGGTAATAATCCACGAGAAACCGTAATTCTCATGAAACTGGGCATACACTCTCAGCAAGGCCTTCATCCCTTTGGCAAGTTGTTGCCCTGTACCCTTGACAAAATTCGACTTAATGATAAACCAACTACTCCTCCAGCAACGAGCCGAGGCCCGTGCCACAGGAGTGTTGGTATCAGTTTCTTTCTGTATCAAGTCTATGTAGCAATGCCCTCCCGACTCATGAATTTCGGCAATCTCAGCCTCCACCCAATATTCATCGGGCATCGTACGCTCAATGCTCTTTCTCACGAGAGCATTGAGCTGAAGTAGGGAATAAAGTCTTTTCATTCAGAGACTTATGGAAATGAGAGGCAAGATTTGGCGTTTTCGGATGGGATGATTGCAGCAACGGCAAAACCGTTACCCTTTAACTACCTTTTAACTACCTTTTAATGCAATAGTTGATAAGCTTTCTCGAAATCGGGAATGCCATATCCGAAGACGTTGTTGGGAACGTCGGCAGTATCGCCACTGCGACGGATGGCATCCATCACCTCATGAGCAGTCTTATTGGGAGCCGACTGCCACAAGCTTGCCACCATACCAGCGATGATTGGTGCAGCAAACGAAGTACCCATGTCGTTGTTGATTTTGCCACGTCCAGAGACAACAGCTGCCGGACTGCCCAGCGACATGATATCGGGCTTCACCCTACCATCCTGAGAAGGACCTACGGAACTGAAATTAGCGTTTTTCTTATTGGGCTTCAAGGCACCCACAGCAAGAATATCATGGGCGTCAGCTGGGAAGCCGATTTTTTTCCAAAGGTCATTGCCTTCGTTTCCTGCACTATTGACATGTATGATACCTTTCTTTGAAAGCATGGAAGCAGAGCATGAAATCAGAGCATGCGAACCGTCGAGTTCAGCATAAGTATGATCCATCTCATGCTCATCAAAGTCTTGATAGCCAAGTGAACTGGTAATGATGTCAACACCGATGGAATCAGCAAACTCAGCCGCAGCTGCCCAATAGTCCTCCTCTACCAAAGACTCTGTGGCATTGTCCTCGGTACGCATCAGCCAGAAAGAAGCCTCTGGGGCTGTCCCCACGAACACACCCTTCTGATTCATGGCAATAGTAGAAAGCACCTTGGTGCCATGGTCTTCCTCGGCGAAAATAGTTTCCACGGGGAAAGCATTGAAATCTTTTGAGCCTAAGATTTTGATATCTTTCATCATCGGCAATTTATCAACATTCATAAAGCCACCGTCGAAAACGGCGATAGTGATACCATTCCCTTTGAAACCCATCTCATGCAGTTTACGACCATTCACCATATCTATATTAAGGTATGCTGCGCCATAGTCATCTTCTGGTGTTCCAGCTTTAGGTTCCAATTCTTGATTGAACAGACTACGGGTCTGCTCTTCCACAGATTCGGGCGAAGACCATACTTTCAATGCGCTCTTCACGTATGGCAATGCAAGAAGTTTCTGTACATCAGCATCGTCAGTAACTCTCACCACCACAGTATTGTTCCATTTACTTTTGCTCTTAATCTGCACACCTACCTTTTCAATGCCTTTCAGATAGGTTGGGTTGATGGGCAGGTCGGTGGAGTCGATGGCAAGTCCCTGTTTCTTTCGCCGGTCAATGGCTTTTTTCGACAAGTATGCCTCAGGTTTCGATATGGAATAAGGAGTCCCTTTCTTATCAGTGAGTGTCAAGCGGTACAATGTACATTTTCCACCGGGGAACTCTGCGTTTATCTCTGGCTGTGGTGAGTTTTTAGCAGCCATCATGGGAATGCATGACCAAAGGGCCATCAGCAGCATCATCAAGTTTTTTCTCATAATTCAAAAAGTTTTATCAATTCAAATGCAAATTTATGGTTTTTCATTAACAAATCAAAAACTTTCATCGAGAGATATGTTGTTTTAGGCAAAAAAAACGTAATTTTGCATTTTAAAAGGGAAAAGAATGGATAACAAGCAAGCGACATTGGAACTTGGCACAAAGCCAGTTGGTAAACTTCTGGTTCAATATGCCCTTCCAGCGATAGTAGCCATGACGGCCTCGTCGCTATATAATATGGTGGATAGCATTTTCATCGGTCAGGGTGTAGGAGCACTGGCTATATCTGGTCTTGCTATTACCTTCCCATTTATGAATCTTTCCGCAGCCTTTGGTGCTGCCATCGGTGTAGGTACAGCCACCCATATCAGTGTGCGGTTAGGTCAGCGCGACTACCGCACTGCAGAAGAGATCTTCGGCAACAGCATCAGTCTGAACATCGTTATCGGCATAATCTTCGCCACCTTGTCGCTGATTTTCCTCGACCCCATCCTTCTGTTTTTCGGCGCCAGCGAACAGACGCTACCCTATGCTCGTGAATACATGCAGATTATCCTCTATGGCAATGTTTTCACCCACTTGTATTTCGGCATGAATGCCGTACTACGCGCTGCGAGCAAGCCTCGTCATGCCATGTATGCCACCATCTTCACTGTGGTGCTGAATACGATTCTCGACCCCATCTTCATCTATGCGTTTGATATGGGCATCCAGGGAGCTGCCTTAGCCACCATACTGTCGCAGATTACAGCCCTTATCTGGCAATGCTGGCAGTTTAGCAATAAAAAAGATATCATCCACTTTGAGCGGGGTATCTACAAATTGCGCATCTCCCATGTGAGCAATATCATCAGTATTGGTCTTTCCCCCTTTCTCATGCATGTATGCTCCTGTCTGATTGTTGTCCTATTCAATAAAAGTCTTGTATATCATGGCGGCGACTTGTCCGTGGGAGCCTATGGCATTGTTCACCGTATCTCGTTCTTGTTTTTCATGGTCATCTTCGGATTAAACCAAGGAATGCAGCCCATTGCCGGTTATAACTATGGTGCCCAGCATTACGACCGTTTGATGCAAGTGCTGAAATATGTCATCATCACAGCCACCATCATCTCTACAGTGGGATGCATCGTCAGCGAGACCCTACCCTATTACTGTGCCCGACTGTTCACAAAAGACTCCACATTGATAGCGATGGCAGAACATGGCCTCCGCGTTGCAAACATCACCCTACCAATTGTTGGTTATCAGATTGTGGTGACCTATTTCTTCCAAAGCATCGGCAAGGCGAAGGTGAGCATCTTCCTTTCGCTCTCCCGCCAGCTGATTTTCCTTCTTCCAATGTTGCTGCTACTTCCACCATTCTTCGGGCTCGACGGTGTATGGGCATCCCTTCCCGCCTCCGACATTCTGGCAGCATTTGTGTCGTTCCTGATTATGAGAAAATACATGAAACATTTCAAAGCTCAACAAATAGTTATCAAAAATGAGTGAAAATCATATCATCATCAATATAGGCAGGCAGTTGGGCAGTGGCGGACGAATCATCGGTCAGATGCTGGCCAAAGAGTTCGGCTGTCAGTTCTACGACCGCGAGATTTTGAATCTTGCAGCCAAGGAAAGTGGCTTTAGCGAGAAGGTGTTTGAACAAAATGATGAACACAAACGGTTTTTCAAATCCCTATTCCAACCCCATGCCCAGCATGTGAACGACGGTAGTTTCTACACCAACCGTCTGTCACAGGAAAGTCTGTTTCAGTTTCAAGCCGACGCCATCCGCCATGCGGCCTCCTCAGGTTCCTGTGTCTTTGTAGGTCGCTGCGCCGACTATATCCTGCGCGACCTTCACCATGCCATCAACATCTTTATCACAGCGAGTCTGGAAGAGCGAGCCGCCCGTGTGGCAGAGAGACATCAATGCGACCACGAAAAAGCCTTGCATATCATCAGTCAGAAAGAAGGCAGCCGCGCATCCTTCTACAACTACTATACAGGCAGGAAATGGGGCGACAGTGCCAACTACGACCTCTGCATCAACTCCACCCTATTAGGCATCGAGGGCACCGAACGACTCATCGCTGAATATATTAGAGAGAGAGGGAAGTTAGTTAGGAGTTAGAAGTTAGAAGTTAGAAGTTAGAAGTTAGAAGTTAGGAGTTAGGAGTTAGAAGTTAAAAGTTTCTCTAATGTGAAAGGTAAGAGTCATGAAAAGAATCGGCATCCTCAGCGACACACACTCCCATTGGGACGACCGCTATGTCACCTACTTGGAGAATTGCGACGAGATATGGCATGCTGGCGACATCTGTTCCATGGAACTTGCTGAACGCCTGAATGAAATCCGTCCGCTTCGCGCTGTCTGTGGTAACTGCGACGGTGGCGACCTTCGGCGAATGTACCCTGAGGTGCTCCGCTGGCGCTGCGAGGATGTGGATGTTCTGATGAAACATATCGGTGGCTATCCTGGCCACTACGACTTTAGCATCCGTCGGCAACTGATTGAACGCCCTCCTGGTTTATTCATCAGCGGCCACTCACATATATTAAAAATACAACACGACCCCACGCTCGGACTCTTGCACATCAATCCCGGTGCTGCAGGTATCCAAGGATGGCAAAGCGTCCGCACATTGGTACGACTCACCATCGACGGCAGCCGTTTCACCGACTGCGAAGTAGTGGAACTAAAGTAGTTGAAAAATGCCCATACAAAATCACCATCTCATCGACTTCCCCAAAATCATCGACCCTCGTGGCAACCTGACTGTCGCGGAGCAGATGGAGCATGTTCCTTTCGACATCCAACGTGTCTATTGGACGTACGATGTTCCCTCGGGCGAGTCACGTGGTGGTCATGCTCACCGTGAGTGTGAAGAAGTTATCATCGCTGTCAGTGGTTCCTTCGATGTCACATTAGACTTTGGCGACCATCGTCAGACCTATCATCTGAACCATCCTTATCAGGGCTTGTATGTGGGTACCGGTGTATGGCGAACCCTCGACGATTTCTCCTCAGGTGCCGTATGCCTCGTTCTTGCCTCCCAACTCTTCGACGAGGAAGACTACATCCGAGACTACGACGAATATTTACAATATTTGGGAGTTCAGGAAACCTCTCACCTCTAACACATGCCAGAGATCACGAGATATACAGCCGCTCAGTCAGCAGAATGGAATGAGTTTGTGGAACGTTCAAAAAACGGCACATTCCTCTTCCACCGTTCCTATATGGACTATCATGCCGACCGTTTCACCGACCATTCATTAATGGTGTGGAACAAGGGGCGGCTGAGCGCATTGTTGCCTGCCAACGAGCACGACGGTACGCTATATAGTCACCAGGGACTTACCTATGGTGGACTCATTACCAACCAGCATACCACCACAGCCTTCGTCTGCGACACCTTTGAGGCAATTAACAACTATCTTGCGCAACAAGGCATCACACAGGTTATATACAAAGCTATCCCTTGGCCTTACCATCTACTGCCAGCCGAGGAAGACCTCTATGCTATTACCAATGTATGTGATGCTCATCTCATGGTAAGGCATATCTCATCTACCATTGACCTCAACAAGCGACAGCCTTTCACAGAGTCACGTCGTTCAGGTCTTCGCAAGGCATTAGCTGCCGGATTACAAGTGAGAGAGAGCGGCATAGGCGGTTTGAAGAACTTCTGGCAAGTATTATCCAACAATCTCCATTGTAAATACGCTGCTCAGCCCGTTCACTCTGCCATAGAGATGCGCTTGCTCATGGAACGTTTCCCACAAAATATCCGTCTCTTCACAGTAGATGATGGAGACAAAGTGGTAGGAGGTACGGTGATATACTTCACACCACAGGTGGCACATACACAATACATCTCTGCATCCGAAGATGGGAAACAGCACGGAGCTCTTGACCTGCTGTTTGACCATATTCTCGGTCTTGACTTAGGCTGCCGTTATTTCGACTTCGGCAAATCCAGCGATGGCGATGGTGGCGACCTCAACCGCCCCCTGATTTTTCAGAAAGAGGGCTTTGGCGGCCGCGGTGTTTGCTACGACTGGTATCAATGGGAGGTAAAAGGCTCAGAGTAATCAGAATAATCGGAATAATCAGAGTAATCGGAATACTCGGAGTACTCGGAGTACTCGGAATACTCAGAAAATTCAGAAAATCAGAAATCAGGAAAATCGATGAAAATAATACGCAATAGATTTGTGCCTTTTCGTGGCTATTCAGCCATCAATCTTTTCGGTTTGCTTTTCTGCAAGCCGAATGTATATATCTCCCCCCGGCTGATCAACCATGAGCGTATCCATACAGCACAAATGCTGGAAATGCTTGTCATTTTCTTCTATCTATGGTATTTCATCGAATGGGTGATTAAAATCTTCACCCCTGGACGTGCTTATTATCGCATCTCTTTCGAACGCGAAGCTTATCTACACGAAAACGACTTAAATTACCTCAAACATCGTCCACTATTTGCCTGGTGGAAATACCTGAGATTGAAGAAGAAACGGTAAATGAGGGTGTGAGGTTATGAGGTTGTGAGGTTATGAGGTTGTAAGGTTGTGAGGTTGTAAGGTTGTGAGGTTGTGAGGTTGTGAGGTTGTGAGGTTATATGAGAGTGAATATGATTGTTAGACAAAAGAGACTATATATTCTAATGATATTGCTGTCGTATGCATGGGGCATGGCGGCACAGGACTTTTTATCTACTCGTACCGTCACCCATAAGTCTTCATCTCAAGGTTCTTCCTATTCTGCATCAGTGGAATTTCCCACCGAGGGTTCTCAGGCTGTGCTCAAAAATGTGAGACAATGGATAGGTTATATGCTCGACACAGAAGGCAATTTTGGAGCAGACATCCGACGACAATTGGAAGATAGTTGCAACGAATTTCTTCGTAATGCCTCAAAAACAAGCCGTGAGATAGAAATTGAGCGTGAATACGAAGACTCACGCTGTGTTACTTTCACGGCCACCATCACCGACAAAGGTGCAGAAACATGGGTCACCGAGGACTGCGCCACTTTTAGTAAGCGCGATGGGCATCGCTTATCTTTAGAGGAAATCTTCAATTGTTCAGAGGAAGACATCAAAAACCTGATATGGCAATACAAAGGTAATACAAAAATGGATGTAGATTCCCCTGCTGATGTCTTTCCCATGAACGCCGGGTTCACCGACGGTTGGGTGATTGTCACTGCTCCTGCCTACAACAGCCCAGCCACTGCTTTCCGCCTACGTTATGAGGAAATAACCTCATTCCTAAAATCCTCATCCAATGGATATTATACACCTTAGTATCTCTTTTTCGGACATACACGGGAATTCTCCCTACTATAAAAAAACTGAAAAAAGAGGACTTATTGAGACATTTTTGGAGAAAAATGTGTAAGTTTGCAGACCAAAATTATTGGAGAAATCGGAATAATCGGAATAATCTGAGTAATCGGAATAATCTGAGTATTCAGAATATTCAGAGTATTCGGAATATTCGGAAAATCTCATAAACTAAAAAAACTCATAAATTAAAAATATGCTTCCCGAAGAGAAAGATACAATTCAGCTTCCCGACAATGCGTTTCGGGAATTACAAGAAGGTGAAAGTTATCATCCGGTGATGGACCCCAACAGGAACTATCCTGAAGTCAACACATGGTCTGTGACCTGGGGTATTGTGATGGCGATGCTCTTTTCTGCCGCTGCTGCCTACTTAGGACTGAAAGTGGGTCAGGTGTTTGAAGCCGCCATTCCTATTGCCATTATCGCTGTGGGAGCCTCCACGGCAGCTGGTCGTAAGAATGCCCTTGGCGAGAATGTGATTATCCAGAGCATCGGTGCCTGTTCAGGTGCTGTTGTAGCTGGTGCTATTTTCACACTCCCAGCCATCTATATTCTACAAGCGAAATACCCCGACGACCCTGAGATGACCGCCTCGTTTTTCAAGGTGTTCCTCTCCTCCCTGCTTGGTGGTATCATCGGCATCCTCTTTCTTATCCCCTTCCGCAAGTATTTTGTCAAGGAGATGCACGGTAAATATCCATTCCCCGAAGCCACTGCCACCACACAGGTTTTGGTAAGTGGTGCCAAGGGAGGAAACCAAGCGAAGCCTTTGCTTATTGCCGGCCTTGTTGGTGGTCTTTACGACTTTATCGTTGCCACCTTCGGATGGTGGAACGAGGTAGTCACCACCCGTATCGTTGGTTTTGGCGAGCAATTGGCAGACAAAGCTAAACTTGTGTTTAAAGTCAACACTGGTGCCGCCGTACTGGGTCTCGGCTATATCATCGGACTGAAATATGCCTTTATCATCTGTCTCGGTTCGTTAACTGTTTGGTGGTTAGTTGTCCCAGGTATGTCCATGTTGTTTGGCGACCAGGTGCTCAATATGTGGGATCCCTCTATCACCGACACTGTTGGAAGCATGACCCCTGAAGCCATTTTCAAGAGCTATGGCAAGAGCATCGGTATTGGTGGCATTGCTATGGCTGGTATCATCGTCATTATCCGTTCGTGGGGCATAATCCGTAGTGCCGTTTCTTTGGCATCAAAGGAGTTGAAGGGTAAGGGTACTGATTTAAAAGAAGTAGAGCGTACAAGTCGCGACATCTCTTTCAAGATTATTGCTATTGGAAGCATCCTAACCATATTGGTGACATTCGCATTCTTCTGGCTTGGCGTGATGAAGGGCAATCTGCTCTTTGCCGTGGTGGGTATTTTATTGGTAACAATCATAGCCTTCCTATTTACCACTGTTGCCGCTAATGCTATCGCCATCGTGGGTAGCAATCCTGTTTCTGGCATGACACTGATGACGCTGATTCTCGCCTCCGTGGTGATGGTTGCAGTAGGTTTGAAAGGAACTGCCGGCATGGTAGCAGCCCTGATTATGGGTGGTGTGGTATGCACGGCATTATCGATGGCAGGTTCTTTCATCACCGACCTGAAGATAGGTTATTGGTTAGGTACCACCCCCAAGAAACAAGAGTCATGGAAATTCTTAGGGACCTTGGTGTCGGCCGCCACAGTTGGTGGTGTGATGATTCTCCTGAACGAAACCTACGGTTTTGCCAGTGGACAACTCGCAGCTCCCCAAGCCAATGCCATGGCCGCTGTAATCGACCCACTGATGAATGGTGTGGGTGCTCCCTGGCTTCTGTATGCCATTGGTGCCGCCATTGCCATTGTCCTCACATTATTTAAAGTGCCTGCACTTCCCTTCGCTTTGGGTATGTTCATTCCACTTGAATTGAATATTCCATTGCTGATTGGCGGTGGCGTCAACTGGTTTGTCACCACACGTTCCAAGGACAAAGCTGTTAACGATGCACGTGGCGAGAAAGGTACGCTCATTGCCAGTGGTTTTATTGCCGGTGGTGCCCTGATGGGTGTGGTGAGTGTCGTCTTGCGTTTCCTGAATATTAATTTCGTCAGCCAAGCATGGATGGAGAACCATCTCTCCGAAGTATGTTCTCTTGGTGCTTACATCCTGTTGATTGGCTTCTTTATATGGGCCACAAAAGTTAATTCTTCCGACAAAAAATAAAATGAAAAAAAACAGACTGATTCTACTGGCACTGATTGCCATGTGTTTTGCGACTATCGAGGGTTATTCCCAGGATATCCTCGACAGTCTTGAGATAATATATAATAAGGTGCTCAATGGCGAAGAGATACAGAATGTAGCCACTGAACAGGAAGACAACGAGAATGGCAGCCAAAGCATCTTGGTCATTGGCGACTCCACGCTCGACGGCATCGGCCGCCGCTTTACCGACTATGCCAGTTGCAATGGTCATACGATTTTTACTTCGATTTGGTATGGTGCCACAACAAAAGACTGGGCATATACCACCGAACTACCTCGACTGATAAAGAAGGTGAAACCCACCTTCATCATCATTAGCTTAGGCACCAACGACCTTGGTTACAACGACATTTCAGCCCGCACCGACGCCGTTAAGGAGATTCTTCGTGAAGTTGGCGATATTCCCTACATCTGGATAGGCCCCATGTCGTTGCGCACAGTGCGCGACGGCACAAAAATTGTAAATGCCATCCGTGATGCAGTGGGCGAGAACCTATTCTTCGACAGTTATCATCGCAAAATGACTCGCCTGGCCGACGGCATCCATCCCACCTTTGAGGCCAGTGCCCGGTGGGTGGACGATGTGGTAAAATGGATGAATCGCCCCGAAGCCATCCATCACATCACGATGAACTTTCCCACCGCCAGTGTCCCTTTCAAGAGCTATGAGACACATAAGAATAGTTATAAGGGGAAGAGGAAATAGATAGGAGTTAGACGTAAGAGGTAAGAGGTGAGAGGTAAGAGGTGAGAGGTAAGAGGTGAGAGAAATGCCTTGTCGATTCAAAGGTAATCTCTCACCTCTTACTTTTCACCTCTTGCCCCAATCCTCAATTCAATGCTATTAATGAGGTTTTGCCAGAGGATGTAGCAGCCAGGGCCTACTGAGGAGAGGGGATTGAGATAGGTATAGGCAATCCAGATGGCGAAAGCCGTATTTTTCTGTCCAAGCGCCTGACCAGCCTCCTGAGTACGGTGGAAGAAATGTCCTACATACCTGCCCACAGCAAACTGTACGAGGCAAAGCAGCAACACCATTATAGCGATAACTACAATGAAATGTGCTGAAGACTCAGCATGCACAATATTTTTCACTGTGATTCCTGTGACAATCATCAACGACAAGCCCCATAGATAAAACGACAAGTCGTTGATGCTGAGAATCCATCGATGAAAGCGGTGCATGAAATGCTTGACAATATAAGCTAATCCCATGGGCACTACTAACACCATACAAACTTTATAAAGTATGGTGGCGAAAGCCTGCCAAAATTCCATTTCCACACTCTTGTCAATCAGCGGAAAACATAACGGTACGAGGAGCGCCGTGATGAGATTCGACATGAATGTATAAGTGGTCATTTCCTCCAAATCCCCACCGAGTTTTGCCGTCACCACTGCCGCCGCAGCCGCACATGGGCCTATGATACAGGTGAGCACAGACTCCAACAGGATAAGGTTGTCACCCTTGATGTCGAAAGCGAGTATAGCACCCACCACTACCGCCACGAAGAGCAGTTGGAACAGTCCCACCCAGAAATGCCATCCTACGGGCCTCATACGGTGGAAATCCACCTTACAAAAAGTAGTGAAAAGCACGAGAAACATGAATATGGGGAAAATGTCCACAAGTACAGGCCCTACCGTATCGCCCACCCCTTGCAACGGTTCGACGTTGGCGAAAAGTAGGTAAATGAGTGCGCCGCTGACCATGGCCAGCGGCAACGTGTATTGTTTGAGGAGTTTTTTTAGTGTCATTTCAAGATAACACCTCCCATCGGCTGTAGGGTGACCTTCGCCCTACCCTTCTTATCCACTTTCAGTGTGCGCAATTCCGGCTCAGGCAGCGCATTCTCAGCTTTTGCCGCCGGTCTGTCGGTGTAATAATCTACAGTTTTTCCAGCAAACATCGGCAGGTTGAGGGTAAGCGTGATAGGTTTGTCAGTACCATTGATACCGGCAACATACCATTTGTCACCATGTCTTCTTGCCAAGACGGTATATTTCGTGGGATAGCCGTCGAGGAAACAGACATCATCCCACTGTGTAGGCAACTGGCGCAGAAAGTCCAATTCAAACTGCTGCAATTCGTTCAGGTTATTGGGTTGCATTGCCATACAGTTGACTGCCGTCTGGAGAATAATTCCCGTGGCCATCTCAAAGGTGTTGGAAGTACGACGGTAGTTGCGAGAAGCATTGTCCTTACTCATACGGCGGTTCATCACCACCCCACCCCAGTCGAATGCTCCGAGTGCATTACGTGAGTAAGGGTGCATATTGAGTTCAAAACCCTCTTTATCGCAGTGTTGCTGGCTAAAGAAGAGGTTTTCAGAAGCCAACGCCGCCTCACTGGCCACATAGTTGGGATACATCCTTTCCCATCCTCTTGGTATGGTGCATCCATGGAAAATTACCTGCAAGCCATAGCGGTTGGCATCCGAGAGGATATCTTCGTAAAGTTTCATGGTCTCTTGTTTGTCGCCACCGAAGAAGTCCACCTTGATGCCTACGACACCGATCTCCTTCAACCATTTCATCTCACGATTACGTGCATAGGCTGTAGCCATACAGTCGCGCGGTGTCTGAGGCGCATCGTTCTCAAAACCATTGGAGTTGTACCACAACATCAGTCTTACGCCCTTTCTTTGGGCATATTTCGACAGTTCGGCCATCCGCTCCCGGCCGATATTCTGGTCCCACCAGTTATCCACCAGGCAATACTCAAATCCCATAGCCGATGCTAAGTCGATGAATTTCACCTGATCATCATAGTTGATGGAATTATCTTGCCACAACAACCAACTCCATGTATATCTTCCAAATGAAAACTCCTTGGTTGGTTCATAGAGAGGTTCTACAACATCAAAGGGGATAGTTGTCTCGACGATTGGCTTCAGTGAATTGCCTAAGGTGATGGTACGCCAAGGAGTAGTACCCGGTAGTGAGATTCCTGCATGTGGCGAGCCTATTCCATTATTCTCCCCTGCGTGTGGAAATGCCACAGTATATCCTGTCCCCGGCTGATAGTCACTCAAGTGTGATGCACAATATGCCGATGTGACACCTGTCTCACTTACCAATGCCCAATGTCCATCGCTGACCTTGAATAGGCAGGGGAAGGTATAGCCCATACCAAATTTCGACTTCACATTGAGAGGCATCTCAGCGTCATAGTCCTCCTCGTAAGAGGGTTTGGTACGCTCCCACCCCGTCATGGGACCTATTTGCGGGCACAGGAAAGTGGTAGCAGTCTCTGGGAAATTAAATGCCGTAGCCTCGCGGTAAATGACGGCACACTTCGGATTGTCGTTCTTCTGTCGTGGGATGCTATAACGAAATGCCACATCATTGTTGGAAACCTGGAAGGTAAGGGTCATTTTCAGCCCATCAGTATTCGTAAAGTCGATGTCAAGCAGATTGGCGTTGTAGTCGATAGACGATTTTTTCGACTGCGCCATGGTATAATGCTTGGTCACCTGGTTGGTGCGTGTTGCTGTCACGGTAAGGCCTTTTGTGAAGTCGCCAATGTCTGCCACAAATCCCAATGCTGAAGCAGTAAGCATCGATGCTCCTTCGTAATCCACAGAATAAGTGGGCTGTCCGTTATCTACACTAACCTTCACCACAAGTTTTCCATCGGGTGATGCCACCACGTTATCGGTAGCACTTGCTATAGTAGCAAGGGCAAGGAAAAATAAGGTTAAAAATTGTCTCATAAGTAGGTTGGTTTAAAAACATACATTTGCAAAGATACAAAAAAATCGATTAAGTGAATGAAAAGAAAGGTTGTTTTCTTTTCTGAACTTGTTTTTTTCAATAGAATCGGGTGCTGTCCTTGTCCAAAATAAGGCAAAGAGCAAAGGGATAATTCAGTCATCCATGGTTTGTAAACGTTTTCGTGGTTGAAAAGAAAAAACAGTGTCTATTATTTCATTATATAGCAAAAAAAATGTATTTTTGCATAATCATTTCTATCAAATTTCCAAAACCTACATTTCAATGATAAAAAGTATTATACTAAGCTTACTTTTTGCAATTGCAGCCTGCCCAGCAATGGCTGATGACGGTGAGACTGTGACTATTGGCGGAAACGCTGTGGGAAAGTCGGCCACAACGATTACCTTCGATGGCGATAACCTCACGCTCACATACAGCGACGGCAGTCAGCAGACTGCTTCGATGGAGCAAGTGAATATCTCCTTCAGTCCCACGGCAGCATTCAGCGATGCTACCGGATTCGATAATCTTCAGTCTATCAAAACCTTTGGTGGACAGGTTGTTGGTGTGAAAGTATCACGTCAGATGCACGAAGGCCAGTGGGCATTGCTCTGCCTGCCTTTTGATATGAGCGCTACCACCATCAACACGGTGTTTGGCAGCGGCAGCAAGGTTGCACAACTGAGCAGCGTCACAGAGAGCACTGCCAACTTCACCACCTGCACAGAGATGACAGCCGGCATACCCTACATTATCAATCCTACCACCGACATCCAAACCTTTGCACTCGACCAGGTCGTACTACGCAATATGGCAGAGGGAGCCACTGTCAGTGGAGAAGGCTTCGACCTGAGGGGCACTCTCCAGAACGTAAGTCCAGAAGGCCAGGTGGATTATCTCGCCAACGGCAACAATCTGAAGTCGCTGACCACAGGCGGCAACATCAAGCCTTTACACGGATATTTCACTGCCACTGCCACATCAGCCTCCCACCTATCCTCCTTCACTGTCGATGGAGAAATTGTCGGTTCGATGAAAATGCTCCTTGGTGACGTGAATGCCGACAAGAAAGTAGATATCACCGATGTGATGATGACCGTCAATTCCACAGTAGGCCAAAATCCCCAAGGTTTCGATGCATCGTCAGCCGACCTCAACAACGACGGCAATGTGACCATCACTGATGTCATCATGATAGTCAATATCATGATTAGCCCAAGCAACGGCGAAAACAGTTCATCTGGCAATGGTTCCGACATTGCCACCAATTCATCAATTCTTTGGGAAACTAATCAAGAGGAGGTTCTGCCATGAGAAGAATAGCATTTATATCCGCACTTTTTGTCATATTTTCACTGATTTCATTGACCTCCCAGGCACAAGCGACTTGGGATTTCACCGCCGTCGGCAGTACAGACCAGACCAACTTAAACAGCGATGCAAACTGGAAATGGGATGCCGACAAAAAAAGGTGGTGCTACACTAAAGCACTCAGCGTAGCACCTCTTATGGCTAACGGCGTGGCATTGGAATTCGCCCGTGGCCTGCTCTTCAGCTGCAACGAAAATGCAGATGGTAATATCCGCATTGGCGACAGTCGTATGTGGCTCAGCGGCAGTTCCAGCACACTAACCATCCCTGGGCTAAAGAAAGGGCAGACGGTGAAAGTGACTTACAAGACATCGAGCAATTCTGCAGCACGTTGTTTTGAAATACCCGAAAATCTGACAGGCACCAGTGGTTTCGGCAGTGGCAGCACATCACAACTCACCGGCGAGGGCACCGTAAGTGCCGATGGCAGCGTTACCCTCATACCCTCTGGCGGTCTTTATGTCTATAGCCTTGAGGTGGGTGCCGCAAGCGATGCCCAGGTCATTGTCATCCCTGCATCCCAGGCCGAATTATATGAAGATGTGACTACCCATGCCGTCAATCGCAGTACCAAAGCCAACCAGATGCAGTTGGAACTTGCCGGCGGCGACCTCAAATTCTACAACACCGATGACGTGGCAAACGTTACTATGGACCACGAGGCATCAACCGTCACCGTAACGCCAAAGACAGGCGACAACGACATCTACTACGGTTCTGTGCGCAACATCTCATTCGCTAAAGGCATCAGCGAGGGCCCCAATGCTGATATCACGAACAATGGTGTGGAAATCACCGAGTCGAAAGGTTGGCTGGAGTCGGCCTATGTAAAATGGAGACCTTACAACGGTGCCACCACCTATAAAGTGTATGTAAAGGGCGGCGGCAACAACAGTTGGACTCCCCTTGACAACATGCTCGTACGCGACTACGGCAGCTATGGACGTGCAGATGTGGTGGGATTGAAAGCCGCCACTGATTATGCGCTGAAGGTAGTTCCTGTGGTCAATGACCAAGAGGTAGAGAGTGCTGCCAGCTTGGCAGAGCACATCCAGGTGGCTAATAACAACCGTGAGGGCTTTGCCCACAAGGGTTACAGTGGTGTGGGTGCTTACAACGACGACGGTACGCTGAAAAGTGGTGCGCGTGTGATATACATCACCAAGAACACAGCCAAGACTGTCACCTGCCAGATAAAGACCAAGAGTGGCGAACAGACGCTCACGGGTTTGCAAACTATCCTCGAAGCTTACGAGGATAGTCAGGAAACCAGACCACTGGCTATCCGTCTGATAGGAAAGATATCACTCGAAGATTTGGACAATACCGGTAGTAAGGAAGAGGGTCTGCAAGTGAAAGGTAAAAATGCCGACAGTGAAATGAACATCACCATTGAGGGTATCGGTGAGGATGCCACGATTTATGGCTTTGGTTTCTTAATTCGCAACTGCAAGAGTGTGGAAATGCGCAACTTTGCCGTACTCAACTGCATGGATGACGGTATCTCACTCGACACCGACAACGACCATATCTGGATACATAATATTGATATGTTCTATGGCAAAAACAAGGGTGGCGACCATGTGAAGGGTGATGGAGCTATCGACGTGAAGAGCGACTCTAAACATGTGACGGTGAGCTACTGCCACTTCTGGGACACTGGCAAGTCGAACATGTTCGGCATGAAATCGGAGAGTGGCCCCAACTACATCAGCTACCACCACAACTGGTTCGACCACTCCGACTCACGTCATCCCCGTATCCGCACAATGAGTGTACACGTCTGGAACAACTATTTCGACGGTGTAGCAAAATACGGTGCCGGTGTCACCAACGGAGCTTCGGCATTTGTGGAAGCCAATTATTTCCGCAACACCAACAAACCGATGCTTAGTTCGATGCAGGGTTCTGACATTGCTGGCGGCGATGGTACATTCTCCAGCGAAGATGGCGGTATCATCAAAAGCTTTGGCAATGTATTCACAGAGAAAAGCAAGAACTTCAAATATGTGACCTACCAGCAAAACAATGTTGAATTTGATGCTTGGGAGGCCACCAACCGCAACGATATAGTACCAGCTACGGTGAAAGCTAAGCAAGGCGGCACTGGCTACGACAACTTCGACACCAATGCCAGCGTGATGTACAGCTATACTCCGGAGCCAGCAGCAGATGTTCCTGCTTCGGTGATGGGATGGTTGGGCGCAGGCCGCATGAACCACGGCGACTTGGAATGGGTGTTTGACAATGCCACCGAGGATACCAACTTCGAAGTCATCGAAGGATTGGAAAATGCCATTACATCATACAACTCATCACTAACCGGCATCTTTGGTGGTGAAACCATCACTGGTGGTGGCGAAGGCGGCGAAGGCGGAAGCGGTGAAGGCGGTGAAGGCGGCGAAGGCGGCGAAGGCGGCACAACCATCTCTGCCGATGTAGAGTGTACTTTCTCAAGTGCTGGCGCCAGCAACTCACTGTTTACCGTGGTAGGCAACTATTCCAACAGCAAGGGTACAGCTGTGGTCAATGGTGTGACACTGGAATGGTGTCTGAAATTAGAGACTTCCACCTCTGTGACTTTCACCACCGACAAGGAAATGATCCTCACATTAGTTTTCGGTTCCCAAGACACGAAATATAATATCAAGATTGACGGCACAAAAACCACAGGAGCCAACGGCATACTCACCACGACCCTTCCAGCTGGCACTCACCAACTGACCAAAGCCGACACTGGCAACCTGTTCTATATCGGACTGAAAGAAGGGAATTAGTTAGGAGTTAGAAGTTAGGAGTTAGGAGTTAGAAGTTAGAAGTTAGAAGTTAGGAGTTAGAAGTTAGAAGTTTGGAGTTAGAAGTTAGAAGTTTGGAGTTAGAAGTTAGGAGTTAGGAGTTAGGAGTTAGGAGTTAGAAGTTTGGAGTTAGAAGTTTGGAGTTAGAAGTTAGGAGTTAGAAGTTTGAAGTAAGAGGTGAGAGGTAAGAGATTACCCTTACTGTTGGGTTGAAGTTCCTCTTTAGGGCAAGGAGGAGTTGAGGTGGTTGTTAAAACAACCATGGCGAGTAGAGAAATGGAGGTGGTGAGAAGGGAAATAAATGAATGACAGCAAAAAATAGTTAGTATGCGACACTTTTTTATCCTATTGATAGCGCTAATGAGCACAACAGGCATTTATGCGCAACAAAACACATCGCTATCAGGTGATGTAGATTCAGACGGGAAACTTACCATTACCGACGTGACAATGATGGTGAATTACTGCATTGGCATCCAACCAGCCGGTTTTAATGTGGCAGTGGCCGATTTAAACAATGACCACGAAACCACCATCACCGATGTTATCATTTTGGTCAATTGGGTGATTGGCCAAGTACAACCACAACCCATCATCGATGATGAAAATCCTACCATCCCTGTTAATCCCATTGGAGGTGATCCAGGAGAGGGAGTGTGAATTAGTTAGGAGTTAAAAGTTAGGAGTTAGGAGTTAAAAGTTAGGAGTTAGGAGTTAGGAGTTAGGAGTTAATAGTTAGAAGTTAGGAGTTAGAAGTTAGGAGTTATCCAACCCCTAACCTCTTAAATCCCCATTTGAGCCACAGAAGCTATTAAGTCTTGATCCTGACTTAGTTGGGTGATGTATGTTCCTATGTTGTTAGGACTACGTGCCAGCAAACTTGCTAAAGAGTTGATATTAGCACCTGGCGACGACAGATAGGCCATGGCAAACGAATGCCGCATATTATAGCATGAAAGCCGTTCCAAGTCTATCAGTGGCATACTTTGCCCTGTTTTGTTGTTGATGCGCTCCACCTCCTCGTTTATCTCCTTACAAATCTCACTCATCCATTTCAGCGACACTTTCGCCACATACTGCACAGCCAACTTGATGCTATCGTATGAACGTTCTCTCAGCAATGACTGTTTATCATTCTGTACAATTGGGAAAATATATCCGTCGCGCAATGAGGCAGTTTCAATGAAAGGCTGGAAAATAGCCAGCGCCAACCTGTCGCAAACAATTCTCGGGCGCACAGGAATTCCGGTCTTTGCGCGTTTATAGTCAAAGCAATAGTATTTTCGGGAAACGCCTTTCCCATCGCAGAAATTCCTGATTTTAAGATGGTCGATTTTCAACAATGCCACGTCTATGGGAGCACTGCCGTTGAGTTTTAGCATCGCGAGCCAAAAACAGAGAGCGAATTCCTTTGACGTGCGTTTTCGGAGTCTCTCCAGTGCCCCCTCCTTAAAAGTCCAATTCTCATTATTTCCCTCAGTGACCAAATTGAGGTAATATTTTTTCATTCTAATCAAGTTGGCCAAATCGATATATGCAGTCTTGTTGGCCCTTTTTACAACATGAGCATATTTAAATCTTTTGAAACAATAATCATCCTCACGCAGAATTCCCTGCTCGATAGCATAGTTTGAGACAGCCGCGATTTTTGCGCATACCGTATAGACAGTGCCCTCGGTGACATTTTTGAGCATCGACTTGATGAAGAGCCTCATTTTGTTTTCCGTCAAGTCATTGATGAGAAAGGATGGATTATTCATGAAGTCAGCCAACATTCGATAGGAATATCTATAATATGCCTTCGTATTGTTTTCTATAGGTTTCTCTTCCAAGAGTTTCTCCATGATATCCCGAAAGACACCCGACTGTGCACTATATTCTGGTCTGAAGTCATCCAAAAGCATCTCAGGTGTGTAGATACGCCCCTCCATCTCAAATCGCAGCTTACGTGCCACAATATTGTGTTTAAGTTCTGTGATGAAGGCATTTATCATGGCTGCATTCTGAAACCCCGCAGTGACGAGTTGATTTTTCTTGTCCCAATGAACACTGTCACAGCAATAGCCAGTGGATTTTTCCTTCCTATAGCCGAAACTTACCCTCAGCATAATAGGATGGTATCCATTGGCAAGTTTTTTGTTAGTTCTAAGCACCAACCTGATGACGGCACTCTTGGTTTTCATGTTTATCTCTCGGTTATCCTTTGTTTAACGTGCTTAACTTTCACCAATACTCGATAGGATTATATTCTACCTCGCTCTGTGTCCCATTACTATACGACAAGTATGCAATTCTCCATCTCTCCACACTTGTGCATGGATGAAAAGTGGGAAGAGAACCATGATGAGCACTCCTCCGATTCGATTTATTGAATATTGCATAATTATTAATGATTAGTTTTGGCAAAGATAAAAAATTAAATCAAATTATCCAACAAAATATGAATAAAAAAAACATTTTTAAAAACACTTTCCACTTTGTATAAAAACATTTTAGACAATTTTGGTGCCCTCTATAGTGCCATAATCATCGATATAAAAAAAATGGAATGAATTGTATTTGAATATAATCGAAACACTCACCACTGAATATACACAAATTATGCATAAATATTGAATTTTATGCCTTTTCCTATGTTGGCGGCCAACACAAGTGAAAGTATCAAAACCATCAATATTCTTGTTTAGTAATAACAATTCATCATAAAAACCACTCATATAATGACAATTTATAACAATTCGTCTATAATAAAAAGACAAACTATTAAGTAGAAATGAAAAGATAAAAAGACAACCATCCAAAACCAGCAGTAATAATAGCAGATGGTTTCCTTTATAGAATAACCATCTAAAATACCATGATTGAACGCTTTTCATCTTGAAAAAGAGCAAAGGTGATACTTCTAAAATAGATAAATATTTAAAAAACATAATAATCTTTAACATTATTCATCAATGAAAAAAATTCTACTATTAATGATGCTTGCTTTTGTCTCATTAGGGACATGGGCGCAACCATCGGTCTCATTTAGCGGATCGACCGCAATAATCACCAATGATGGTGATGAATACTTAGACATCTTTAGTAATGAAGATGGTGTTAATCTATTTGAAGATTCATGGGCGCAGATTAAGGCGTGTACCACTTTAACTTTTGTGGGAAAATTTGGCAATCTTGCGGCCTTTGGAGAAAATGGAAATGTTAACAACGTTCAGTACCAAAGTTCCGTGGCCACCACTGTTGATTTCAAAGATGCCTTATTCCCTAATGTAATAAAAGAAAAGCAATGGGGGTCAAATGGTCTTACTGTAGTAGAAAGGCCTGGATACCCACTTACCTTCCGATATTGGGATAATACTCTAACAAAAGCAATTACTCCCAAGGATCCCAATGCTGTGGTGAAAAAGGACATGTTCAATCCTAACCAAGACAGTAAGCTTGAGGAAGTGGTTTTCTGTGGCGGTACTATAGAAAGTTTCAGTCAAGACAAGCCTATGCCGAAACTTAAGAGAGTTTCCTTCCCAGAGGAAACGGTTACTACTACGAATGCAGAAACTGGTGAGACAACCGAGACTGTTTATGGTGTATCCAGAATCGAGAAGGGAGCCTTCAGAAAATTATTAAAGAAGGTAGATAACAACCAGCCCACAAGCATAGAAATGGATGAACTGGATCTTCCTGGCACCTTGACTCATATAGGTTCTGGCGCATTTTTTGAGTGTGATGCTATCGAGACTTTGGAAATGCGACCTCTGTATGGGGAGTGTACAATTGGAGGAGATGGCGGTTCAGAAGAAGAAGGTGTTTTCGCTTATTGTACCTCTATGAAACACGCCACTCTCTCTGAAGGAGTGTTGGATATCGGCAAAGACATGTTCAAAGAATGTGTATTGTTGGAGTCTGTTCGTATTCCTACTACAGCAAGAGAAATCAAAGCAGGTTCGTTTAATCTTTGTGCAAGTTTGCACAAACTGGTTATTCCAGAGTATAGTGGTGAAGATGGACCACAGAGAATTCACTCGAAGGTATTTGAGAATTCTGGCATAACGGATATTTATGTGATGGCTAGAAGTGTAGATAAGATACCCCAAATCATTAGTTTGACTGCAAGTGGTGACGATCAGAACAGTACATTCCTTAAAGCGCAGGCAATTTCAAATACTCATGATCCAGCTTCAGGACATAGGGAGCAGATTGGGAGTGCTTCTGACGATGAAGTCATCAGCTGGTACACAGATGAAATGTCTGATTCCCGTTATGGTAGAGGCGGTGGCGACTGTATGGTCGTGCTCCATTATCCCAATGATATACCAGAACTTAAAACTTATTACGATGGTAAAGACAATCCTGTTACACATGAGACGCCCGCTCAATGGATGAGTGGTATTAATGGTGTTCCAGACGCCGCATTAGAAGCTAAGAAACAGTACATGGAACGTTACGGATATATTAGTTCTGGATATGAAGTTGGTACAGAGATTATACCTAGCCATGCAGACTATTATAGGTTCGGTCCGAGTGCTAGTGGCAAATTCTGGCCTACACGTGTCGACTATGATATCTGTGTGATGTCAGGAGCAACTAAGACCCCTGGTCAATTCTCCGCACTTGGATGGAGACAATTGCCAATCAAGCAGACAACAAACAACGATGATTACATCTTCACGAAAGAATACGACAACACATGGTACACCATGTGCTTCCCCTGGGACATGGATGATAACACATTGTTCCGTGCATTCAATCAGAAATGCGAAATTGCAGAGTTTGTTGGTGTTGAAATGATTAAGGACGAAGAAAATTCGACAGAAGAAAAACTTCTTTATAACTTAGTTTTCCATTTTGACAGGGTAGCACCCACTTCTTATGTGACAGAAAATCGTTTAGCTGATGGACGTCTCTATGTAAGACTTAAGGATGGCGATGAAGGTCTAGTATACGAAAATGGTACTAAGGCTCAACGTTCTGTGGCTGTCGGACAGCATGGTGCTAAAATTAATTTTTATACCTATAAGTGTATTGAATCGAAGAATCAAAATGAGATCGGTAAAATCATCTATATGCCATACGGTGTTGAGACGAAGCTTGTGAAAGATATTACAGACCCTGTCACAAAAGCGATGGTAGAAACTTATGCAAGCATCACCCACTTGATTGCCAAGGCTGGCCATCCTTATATGATTCACCCTGCTATTGGTGCGAGGACAGGCTATCCAGCAGACTGTACAATCGCAGGAGTAAAGAAACTGAATTTCGGTACAGTGAATCCAGATAATAAGATTTATTTTGAAAGTGCTGAAGCGTTGGCAGAGGCCAATCGAGTAGAGTTTAAAGCCACGACAGGTGCTGTGTACAACTCATGGGAAACTGATGGTGAAGATCAAAAGCAAGGTGAATTCATTAATCCACAAAATCCATTTGGGGATGGAACAGGAAGCTATGTCTTTATTGGCAACCCATCAGAAAATCCTCAGAACATGTTGACTGACGACTATCCCATCGCATATTATCTTGGCGCAGAGGCCGACCAGCCCGGCTCTACCGCCGACCCCACAAAGTCTTATCCAAAGTACTACCGTAAGAAAGGTGAAGGTAAAGGTCAAGGTAAGTGGTCTCCTTACACAGCTATCATACGTCCGTTAGAAAGTGCTCAGAAGAATATTGAATGCTATGTTCCTGATTCACCGTCTGGAACTAATCGCAACGTTGTATTCGGTGATTGGGAGCAGATTGATGCTGATGCTATTCAAGAGATTATTTCTGAAGCTATCTCCAATAATCAAAGTGTAAAGAAGGCTCAACTTAATGTGGTATTCAGTGTCAATGGACAAGTGGTACGTACCGATAGTAATTCAGTTGAAGGATTGCCATCTGGTCTCTATATTGTGAATGGAAAGAAATATATGGTCAAATAAATGAATATAACGACAATGAAGAAACAATATATCATTCCCCAGACAGATATCAATGTCATTACAATTGAGTCTTTCATTTGTGCAGGAACTGTAACTGTCAACACAAAAGCCGAATGGGGTGCTGATGGCACATATGCTCCAGGTGTATGGGTGAACGAAGGACAGAGTAGCAGCGATGTTGGAGGGTTCCCGGCAGTATCTGCAAGTTCAGAAGAAGATGACTGGGCCAGCCGTTCAAACAGTGGCCTTTGGGAGTAATAACCACACACACATTTGTGTCATCATCATATCAAAGGGTGGAGCCAAACGCTCCACCCTTTGATTGTACTATCCTAACGTGAGTCATTAATGTAGGGACATACCCCGTGTATGTCCGAGAATAATTCCCTCAAACACCAACATTTATATTTTGCCATTTTTTAACTCATGGCCTTCAGACCTGTATGGAAAAGGAATATTCCTAAATATGCGAATCGACCGAATTAAACGAATGTAATTTGCTTATTCGTAAAATTCGGTCGATTAGTGTTCGTCTTTTTATCTCACGCGATGTTCCAACGCGGGTGGCGGCAGAAGTATTCTCTCACCTCTTACCTCTCACCCCTCACCACTAAAGAATCTTCGGCACACGAGCGAGACCTTTCTCCAGTTCCTCGTCGCTGAGGTCGTAGTTGCGCAGGTCGCCATTGATGAATTGGTCGTAGGCTGTCATGTCGATCAGACCGTGTCCGCTGAGGTTAAAGAGGATGACTTTCTCTTCGCCTGTTTCTTTGCACTTCTTTGCTTCGCGGATGGTAGCAGCGATGGCATGGCAACTCTCTGGTGCCGGGATGATACCCTCGGTACGGCTGAAGAGGATACCAGCCTCGAATGTCTCCAACTGTGGGATATCGACACCATGCATGTAACCATCCTTGATGAGCTGGCTCACAATCATACCCGCACCATGGTAGCGCAGTCCGCCAGCATGAATGTTGGCAGGTTTGAAATCGTGGCCGAGGGTGAACATAGGCAGCAGGGGCGTATAGCCAGCCTCATCACCGAAGTCATACTCGAAGCGGCCACGTGTGAGTTTCGGACAGCTGTTAGGCTCTGCAGCGATAAACTCCGTCTTCTTATCACCAGTAAAGTTATGTCGCATGAATGGGAAGGCAATACCACCGAAGTTGGAACCACCGCCGAAGCAGGCAATCACCATGTCGGGATATTCACCAGCCATTTCCATTTGTTTCTCAGCCTCCAGACCGATGATGGACTGGTGCAGAGATACGTGGTTGAGCACCGATCCAAGGGTGTATTTGCAGTTGGGGGTGGTGGTGGCCAATTCGACAGCCTCGGAAATGGCCGTGCCGAGTGAGCCAGGATAGAGTGGGTCGCGAGTAATAATATCTTTTCCGGCACGTGTGGACATCGAAGGCGAACCTTCCACTGTTGCTCCAAAGGTGCGCATGATGAGTGAGCGATATGGTTTCTGCTGCATGGAGATTTTCACCTGATACACAGCGCACTCCAAACCAAACACCTTGGCGGCATAGCTCAGGGCTGCTCCCCATTGTCCGGCACCTGTCTCTGTGGTGACATTTGTCACACCCTCCTGCTTGCAATAGTAGCACTGTGCAAGAGCGGAGTTAATCTTGTGTGAACCAAGCGGGTTGACACTTTCGTTCTTGAAATAGATGTGGGCTGGTGTTCCCAATGCCTCCTCAAGGGCGTAAGCACGCACAAGTGGTGTCGAACGATAGTATTTATACATGTCGAGCACCTGCTCAGGGATGTCAATCCACGCATGCTCGGTGTCGAGTTCCTGACGTGAACACTCCAAAGAGAAGATGTGTGCCAAATCATCAGCTGACAGAGGCTCATGTGTGGCGGGATGAATAGGGGGCAGTGGCTTGTTAGGCATTTCTGCCTGGATGTTATACCACTGTGTGGGCAGGTCTTTCTCCTGCAAGATAAAACGTTTTTGCTTGCTCATAATAAAAATATGTGATGATGTTACTAATTCTCGCTTTTGATTTGCAAAATTACACAAAAATATAGAAAATCATCACATTTTGGTGGCTTTTTTGAGTTAACAAGTAAACAAGTTGACAAGTAAGCAAGTCATTAGTCTTTACTGCAAACCACTTGTTAACTGGTTAACAAATAGCTCGTCAACTTGTTTACTCGTCAACTTGTCAACAACCTTAATTAAACGCAAAGAAACGGTCGTTCTGTGATGCTATCATGGCTTCCTGCACACCCTGCTCGTTGAGAGCGAAGTCGCGAGTCTCACCATTAGCGGTCACTTTTATACTCTTGTGGTCTTCATTGAAACGGAAGATTTCCTTGGTGACACCATTCTGGCTCACCGACCAACTGTCATTTTTCTTGTCGTACAGGAAATAGACTATCTCACCTGTGGGTGACTTAATCTCATAGCCATTGCGTAGGGTCTTCACAGCATAGAGCACGCCGTCGCTGCCCATAACATTCTGTGTCTTACCTACATTCGATGCCACGGGATTATCGCCAGTCCAGAATTCAATAGTGTTGAGCACTACTGCATCTACAAAGAGGGTGATACCTCCCACGATAGGCATCAGGAAGAAACCTACGATGGCATTAATAAACTTGTTGTTTGTCATGTCTTTCTGCCAACTGGCATACTTATTGAACAGACTGAACGAACCAATACACGAACTGAACATGAAGCTGCCAATCAGCAGGCAGACAGTCACTTTTAATACATTAAACTTTTTCATTTGGATAGTTTTTTGAAAGTTATATAAAAGATAAATTGGTCTTACATCCCCCACACCATAATAGTACGATTTTCATATATATAATGTTGGTGCCAGATACGTTCATCCCAGGATTTCTGTCCAGTACGGTCGAAAATAATAAGATGTCCTTCATCCACAGAGCCGACAATATCCATATACTCTGCTGTTTGGTGAAGTCCCTCCTCAATAGTAGTCCCCAACGACTTACGCAATATTTTCAATTCCATCACAACACGCTGTATCGGGCCACCGTAGTTGTTGGTAAGTGGTTTGCGAATAAGTAAGTCGGTACGCTTGCGGCCAAGACCGTATTCACGATCGATGTATCCACCCCCATTGACGATTCTTTGCAAAAAAGCCTGCAATAACAGTTGTGGACCAGCCTCAGCGTAGTCGAAACGGCCTATCCATGAGTCTGAATTCTGTCGGAAGAATTGCTGGAAATCCAATAGCAGTTTCTCTACATTGATACTGTGGTCAGCATTTTCATACCACTGAGGTTGTTGTGTGAGCATATCTTGAGTAGTAGCTGTCAGCTCACGGGGGATGATCTCACGGTAGATGCCGTTGGCAATACGGATTGGCTTACCACGTTCGCGCTTGATGAGTCCCATGTCTATGGTATATTGGATGTCATCATTGGGGAAAAGGCTGTCATCGGCGTCACCATCAGTTGAAAGCATAGGCTCAATGACCTTTCTCACCCTCTCTTCCCGCAGTTTATCAATGAGAATGTCTATGTGTGTATCACGCCGATAGATGATATGCTCTTGGGCACGATAAATCATCTCAGGGATAATACGGATAGAGCGGTCACGGTTCTCCTTCATGTTCCATGTAACTTCATTTGCTAATGCATTGACCAACCACGGCTGTCCTTCGGTGGCTTCCCAAATCATGGGGAAACATGCTTCGTCGAAAACCTGTCCTGTCTCGTTGGTATGCTGCATGTAGAGATCGTGGATTTCCTCTTTGGAAAAATTGTTTAATTTCAGTGACTGTGCTTTAATGTTGAAAGCGGAGCCGCCAGTGACGATGTCCTGATTAGAAAGTACGATGCGATAATCGCGTACATCGCGCACACCACATAGAATGACGCTTTGAGGAAAATTTGCAGGTCGGTCAACATAACCTGCACGCAACTGTCGTAATACTGATACGAGACTATCGCCCACCAAAGCGTCTATTTCATCTATCATCAAAACGATTGGCTTTGGCATGGCTTCAGATAAGCGACGTAGATAAGTTGCCAACATGGCATCCTTGCCTACTTTCCGTACCCCATCACGGATTTCCAAAGGAAGGTCATTATGAATAATACCACGGAACTGTTCGGCCAATGTGTCACAGGTGGACTGGATTACACTTTTGACATCATTGCGCGAAGCTTGTCCTCCCTCCACGTTAGCATAGACAGCAATATAGTCGTCTTTGGCATTAAGATAGTCGCGTAGGGCAAGCAAGCAAGACGTTTTGCCTGTCTGCCGGGGTGCGTGCAAAACAAAATAACGCTGCTGCCTTATAAGCGCAAGAATATCATCAAGGTCAAAACGTGTAAGTGGGTCGATGGTGTAGCAGATGGCAGATTTCTGAGGCCCAGCCGTGTTGAAAAACTTTTCCATTGTCTTTGGTCATCATTTTTCTGCAAAGATAGTGCAAACCGAGAGCAAAACAAAATAAACTCGTTTGTTTTTTTGCCGAGGTGCCGCCTATCTTATCCAAAGATAGTGCAAACCGAGAGCAAAACAAAATAAACTCGTTTGTTTTTTTGCCGAGGTGCCGCCTAAGAAACTTTCACAACCACCCCGCCCCCTCCTTATCCTAATGAGGGGTACCTACCCACCCCCCGTCCCCCTCCCGACATCGGGATGGGGCCCAACCGCTCCTACTCGTCGCTCTTTCATTAAGGAACCCGACCATTCATAAGGTCGGGGTGATTTTCTACGCAACATAGTTGCGATTATTTATGTTCGCTCCGCTCACTTGGTGGCGACCATTCCACTTTTGCAGCACCCCCACTGTAGTTACATACCCTGTGTATGTCCGAAAAAGGTAGTTAAAGGGTTGTAGTGGGTCTGCGACAAATCTCGTGATAAAAAACTATCACAACCACCCTGCCCAAAGGATCATCTTCTATTCTACGGACTTTTAGGACTTTGGGGACTGTTCGGCAACCCCAGTATTTTTATTCTACGGAGGAAAGGAGTAAAGGGAGGATTAATAACGGACAAAATATGTACTTATTTGTTTTTCCTCCACGACCGTGGGTCGCCTCCTTATACTCCTCACCTCCGTAGCGGGTCTGATTCGATGCGAGTAGCATCGTCTTAAATTCCCTAAAATTCATTTAAATAAAAATTCTCCAATTCTCCAATTACCTCCCGTTGGTCAGTGGGTCTGCGACAAATCTCGTGATAAAAAACTATCACAACCACCCTGTCCCAGGGCATCATCTTCTATTCTACGGACTTTTAGGACTTTGGGGACAACTCGGCAGCTCCCGTATTTATGTGTCTACGGAGGAAAGGAGTAAAGGGAGGATTAATAACGAACAAAATATGTACTTATTTGTTTTTCCTCCACGACCAGGGATGCACCTACATTGTCAATGCCGACTAATTAAAATGGACTCATAGATGGATACCAAAAACAGCAGCTACAATCTGTATAAGGTTGTAGCTGCTGTCTGTTGATTAGATATAGGTAGTTACACTTATCAATGCTAATATCCGACACTTTTTTTGCGGACATACACAGGGTATGTCCCTACACCTGCGAATCACGCCTCTAACCTCTTGACTCTAACACCTTAATATCTAAGTGGGACGATGCCGAGGATGGTATCGACCATCATAACAATGTCAGAGATGTTGATGACGGTATCACCGTTCATATCGGCGCGATCATCATAGAAATTGGAAGAGGAGATACCTAAAACGTAGTCCACGCACGAGACGACATCAGAGATATCGACTGTACCACTATGGTTGACATCGCCCATATAGTAGGTAACGACACTCCAGGAGAACTCAGCGTCGGCGAGAGCCTGCTGTGTGCCATACTCATCTGTCAGTACGATGTCAGAAGCCATGCCCTGGTAGTCGCCGTTGGGTACACTGGTGTCAGCTTTCAAGCCAATGGTGAACAGTGCGCCTTCAGTGCCGGTGACGGCAGCTGTCTCAGAAGCGCATGTCAGACGATAGACATTCTCCTCCAAAGGTTCAACCGTGATGGTCATCCCCGTGCTGCGGTCGGTGGGGGTGATGGTGTTGGCATCGAGGGGGAAGCCCTCCGGCAGGGTGATGTCCATCTGCACGGCCCCGTAGTTGAAGAAGTCGTCATTGGTAAGGCTCACGGCGAGAGAGGCAGTCTTGCCTGGCTCCATCTTCTCGGGCTCCACCGTGGCAGTGAGGATGTTGTCGGAGAGTTCGACAATGTATTTGAACTCCTTCCAGTAATTAGCATTCTTATAGACTTGGAGACAGCCCTTGGGCACGTAGAGGGTTGCCAGTTTCCTGTGTGTGAATGTGGTACTGTTGATAGACAATGGGGTGGCGTTGTTTACCGCTACTTTTAGCAGATAGGAACAATCTGAAAAAGCATAGCCTCCAAGACTTGTCACCGACGCAGGTATAGATATTTTTTCCAGATTATCACAACCTTTAAATGCATAACTATCGATTTTTTTCAATCCCGTCGGAAACGATATGGATGACAATTTTCTACATCCACTGAAAGCATAACTACTTATGGTGGTTAGCGTTGTGGGCAATGAAACTTGTTTGAGTGCCGTACAACTTGAGAACGCTGACCCACCGATGGTAAGCACACCCTCTGGAATGCTGATACTACTGAGGTTAGTATTGCCATAAAACGCAGACGCGCCGATAGCGGTCACGGAGGATGGTATGACGGTGGCGACAGTGCCTAAAAACAGGGTGTTTGTGGCTGTTGTGATGATGCCATTGCAGTTGTCGCGTGAGTCATAGACCGTATTGGCATCATCCACCGTGACATTGTTAAGCGAAGAACAACTCCAGAACGAACTGGCATTGATAGTTTTCACGGTGGAAGGGATGTTTAGTTGAGTGAGCGACCTACAAGCGCAGAAAGCATATTCCCCAATGGTGGTGATCCCTTCCTCGAGTGTCAGCGAAGTGAGCCCCGAACAGCCATTAAAGGCATACTCAGCGATTTTCTTCACATTACCCGGTATGGTCACTTCTTGCAAGGAAGTACAACTAAAAAAAGCACTGCCTGAGATGTGGGTAATCTGCGATGGCAGTTGTATGGTTCGAAGATTTTTACACCGGTAGAAAGCGTATGTGTCGATTTCGGGCAACGACGTGAAATATTGGAGTTCTGGAAAATCCACAATGTCGTTGTTGAATGAGAAGGCATCACCGATGTATGTCACAGCCGCCGCCTCTTCCATGCTGATTTCTCCGTCGCCGTTGGTGTCCCATTTTGCCACGCAGGCGGATTTTACGTTTGCGTCAACAAATGTGATGTTGTCGGCAAAGGCAGCAAACGCAGCCAACAGGGTGGTTAACAAAATGAATGTTTTTTTCATAAAATAGGTTATTTTTTTATATAATGCTTTTGCCCTTTCAGGGCGCATTTCTATTTTGCTTTTATTCCCAGGGCGTTGCCCTGGGCTGATTGCTCGTTGGCCTTTCAGGCCGTCCTTCACGCCGCTACTTGACAAACGAGAAAAGCCTATAGCGACTATAGGCTTTTCTCGTATCGTCATGTCGAATGACAAGTTGTCTATGGATTAGTCTTCCCAAAGGCTCCTACCACCTTGGAAATTAGATGTAGTTTCCTCTTCTTGCTCAAAAGTTGCACTATTGTTATACCAATCCTCTGAATTACCCTCTGAGTCGGTGTTTCCTGCCTGGGCTTCTTGAAGGAGTTGTCCGATGCTCAGAAACACGACCTCTGTCAGCGGTGTTTTATATTCTTTTTTCATTTTTTTCTACTGTGACTATTAGATTATTTAATGACCACTTTCTTGCCGTTGTGGATATACACACCCTTGTTGGGCTGTGCCACGCGGACACCCTGAAGTGTGTACCAGGCATTGTTGTTGGCATTGACGATGACGCTGTTGACAACCTTGATACCATCGGCAGCAGAGCCTTGCTCATCCTCGAAGATGTTGACCAGCATCAGGTTGGTTTGATTTGAGTCACCACCTTTCAGATCCTGAACCACGAAATTAGGATCATTCATTCCCTCATTGAAGTTGTCGAAGCGATCTACAGGGATTGATGCGAAAGCGAAGTTGTCTGGTGCGATACCGGGCTTCACGCGGAGCCACATTCTCTTGGGCTTGTTGAAGATGAAGTTACGATATGCTCTTGGCTGTATATTGTCGTTGTAACTTCCGCCTTTGCCGGTTTCAGGATTTTGGCCATACCATGGGAAGACGGGAGATACCAGTCTCTTCTGGTCGAATGTACCCTGAAGCATGTTGATGTTGTCGGGCTCTGTTTCCTCACGACCCTCTTCATAACGTGTCTCTGTGTGTGGGTATTCAGGAAGCACATATTCTGGGGAGAAAGTTCCACCCAATACAAGGAGATATTCCTCGTCGAGACCTTTGGAGTAAAGCACCACACCTGTATTCTCTGGAACATAACTGAGGTTGATGCAAATTGGCTGGGCTACGCCTTCGTAATCTGGATTATCCTTGTTGAAAATCAAGTCATCGTAGAAATCCTTGTGTGCCTTAGTGTCATAAAGGATTGTCTGATTCTCGCTATCTTTGAGAGTTGCATACCATCCCACCAACGGTCTGAGATAAACCTTACCACCTACCATCAGATAAGAATAGCGGTTCTTGCCGGCATAGTCTGACTCAGGTGTATCGGCAGTAATTTTCACATAAACTCTATTATCTTCAGCGACAGACTCATCTACACAATAGTATTCACCATTCTTGTCCTTAATATATGCTCTGGTGTTGGTGTTGTAGTCAACGGCACGGTAGGCAGTGATCTCCTTAGGCAGGACACATGGGCCATCGCCGATGGAGCGGCTGTAGGTACGGAGGAATTCACCAGTTGGCTCCGGTTCAATTATCTGTCCGTATTCTGTCTTGATGAACTCATGCCAGCCGTCATTAATTTGATAATTACAAGTTACACTTGTCCATACATCTTGGCCATTTTCATCCTTATACTTGTAAGTACCATAACCGTTATTGGGTACATCTTTATGGTATCCTTGCAATCCTTCCTGCACAATTAACGAACCTGCTTTATAGTCACCTACGAAGAAGTCAAATGGTGAAGTGTAATATTCATTTACACCTTCCGGTTTAATTATTGGAGCTGTATTGGGGAACACCAAAATAGCAGCGTGAGCTTCAACTTGATCAAAATCGGCATTAGTGCCACAATAAGTTATATCTTGATCAAAGGCGCCACACTCACATTTACACTGTGTAATATCGGTAATGCCGTCACAAGCAGTGACCTCCACTCTACGGATTGCTGTACTATTGTAGAATGCGCCACTACCTTGACCACCGACAATAGTTTTTGGATGTGAGCATACAGTGACAGAAGCAAGAGATGTACATGTAGAGAAAGCATCTTTATCAATTAAATTCAACTCATGGCACATGGAAAGGTTGACTTCAGTAATACCAGTACGTTGGAAAGCATTCTCTCCGATAGTAACAAGATTGTTAGAGAAGGTGACGGTGTTAAGAGCAGACAAACTTTTAAAAGCACCTGCCTCAATCACCAATGGATTTTGGAACGCACCACTCTCATATTTAGCAGTTCCTGTGAAAGTCACAGTTTGAAGATTGGGACAATCTTTGAACAATCCCTCGTTACCGGGAACAGTGCTGATATTCTTCGGGAATGTGAAACTGGTCAGATTAGTACAATCCCAGAAATGTTCGTATTTAGTATCATGATGCTGGAATTCTGTGATACCGTCACACATCGACATATCAACTGTAGTAAGACTCTTACAATGTTTGAAAGCGTCGTTGCCAAAATATGTAAAAGTACTACCAGATGGGAAGGAGACTGTTGCAAGAGCTTGACAATCCTCAAAGCACTCATAGTCTAAAGTCACAAGGCTCGTACAACGGCTCAAATTGGCATTAGAGAGATTGGTGCCATGGAATGCCTCTGTACCGATTCTCACCAAAGATGATGGGAAGGTAGCGTTTTGAAGTGGTGCATTTGTAGAATAGTTGCCATAGTAGAATGCACAATCTCCAATCTCTTCCAGACCTTCGTTGAAATTGACAGTGGTGAATGAAGAAATATCTTCAATATATGACTGTTTGTCTCCTCCAACGATTTTCTTTGTACCAGTAGAGAAATTAAGAGTTACCAGGTTGCAAACATGGCTATCATCATTAAAGAATTGCATATAAACAGTTTCCTCAGGAGCCATAGTAAAGGTCTTAGCACCTTTAAAGAAGTTGCTTAATTGGCAGCTATATGACATTCCAACAGTTATATCATGAGGCTGATAATTATATTCAGCTATGTAAACTGTTTCTGTTTTAGCATAGCTCATTCCGGACAAATTGACGGTTTCAAATTTGCCAAAATAATTATTACTGAAACCACTGACGTTACTAAAATCACCTTCTACATTCAGAGTTCCTGTACAACTCTCAAGATCGGCCTTATTTTGCGAAGCATTAGGACCTTTGAAATCATTATTCGAAGGACTGTTTTGAAAATTGATTTTCTTTTTAGTGTCATGAGCTTTTAAAAGATAAGTCGTGTCATCGACCTTAACAATCTTCCAGTTCCCGTCGCCAGGGCCGGATTCAGCAATCACGTTTTCTTGTGCAGGCTGGGCGTATGATACCAGCGCAGCACATAGAAAGACTAAAGATGTGAATAGTTTCTTCATGTTTTAAGAATTTAGTTAATAATATTTGTAAAATTTTTTATAATTCAATTAATTGTATGAGACTGTAAACGTGGAGTTAACAGTAAAAATATGTTAAATTATTTCTCATTGCATTTCCTACCATGTTGGCCGCCAACATGGTATTAGTTGCCAACATCAGGAAATCTTCATCGTAAGCTACGGAGCGTGAGCTTTATTGTCTAGTTTAATTTTTTTTAATTTCATCATTCCTTTCATTATTAATTATGTTACTAATACATACCGAAGTGACAAAAACAGGATGTAACACCTATTTTATATACATGAGAATCCGTTTTGTCGGTGGAATTTCAGCATCTGTAGATTTAGAAAAAAATTAATTAATTATTAAACAACTTTTAAAAGTTTCGATATCGGCTACAAAATTACAAAAAAAATCGTTCACTGATACATTTTTCCTAACATTTTTATAAAAATAATGGTTAAAAAAATTAAATTGTAGCAAATACGATACAAATTATGTCCAATAGTGAAACAATTTGCAATTTATTTGGGGTGGAAATACATTGGTAACGCACACAATGTAACCATGACACATCTTTCTGTGGAGATGATATATGCCTCCATTTACTCTTTTCCTCCGTAGAATTTCTTTCCATATTATCATGTGGAGATGTTATATGTCTGCGGAGGAAGGGAGGAGAAGGAGGTGACCTGACGGTCAAGGAGAAAATGAAAATCTAAAGGCGTGAGACAAGACTCCATCTACTCCTCTCCTCCGTAGAATATCTTTCAGAATTTATACTGTGGAGATACTTATGTCTACGGAGGAAGGGAGGTGGAGGAGGTGACCTTACGGTCAAGGAGATTATGATAACCTAAAGGCGTGAGACAAAACTCCATCTACTCCTCTCCTCCGTAGAATTACTTTCTAAAATTTATACTGTGGATATGGTATATGTCTACGGAGGAAGGGAGGAGAAAGAGGTGAACTGGCGGTCAAGGAGAAAATGAAAATCTAAAGGCGTGAGACAAAACTCCATCTACTCCTCTCCTCCGTAGACTAAAGAGAGGCTTCTGGATGAGGATTATAGACAGGATATATACCATCACGTAAATGTTCAACATTGAAATTGATGACATATCCTACCTCGCATTTAGCGAGTCTAAGATAGGTAAATAATTGTTTCTCAAACAGTGGTCTATAATCTACAACAGATTTAATTTCCAAGATAACTTTATTGTCTACAATAATATCAAGACGTAAGTCACATTTTAGTTTATCACCTTTATATATAACAGGGACTGGCACTTGTCGACGCACATCAAATCCATTGTCAGTTAGTTCATGAGCCAAGGCTTCTTCGTAGATGCTCTCTAAAAGCCCTGGTCCCAATTCACTGTGGACAGCATAAGCACATTGAAGGATTTTGTATGTATAGTTTTTATCCATCTTTTATATTTTTGCCAATTCTGCTTAAGTTTTTATGTCTACGGAGGAAGGGAGGATAAGGAGGTGACCTTACGGTCAAGGAGATGATGATAACCTAAAGCCGTGTGGCTACTCCATTTACTCCTTACCTCCGTAGAATTTCTTTCTAAGCTTATAACCTAAAGCCATGTGGCTACTCCATTTACTCCTTACCTCCGTAGAATTACTTTCTGAGCATATACAGTGGTAATGTTATATGTATGCGGAGGAAGGGAGGAGAAGGAGGTGACCTGACGGTCAAGGAGATGATGATAACCTAAGCCATGTGGCTACTCCATTTACTCCTTACCTCCGTAGAATTTCTTTCTGAGCTTATATAGTGGAGATGTTATATGTCTACGGAGGAAGGGAGGAGAAGGAGGTGACCTTACGGTCAAGGAGATGATGATAACCTAAAGCCGTGTGGCTACTCCATTTACTCCTTACCTCCGTAGAATTTCTTTCTAAGCTTATA
>OMXV01000043.1 GCA_900315075.1 uncultured Prevotellaceae bacterium
CCTGCCGCTCGCAGGATGCAGCTACGACGGGAAGAACTACGGAAGCGGTGACTACGGCTACTACTGGACGGCCAACAACGTCTCGGGAGACCTCTACCGAGCATGGGCAGGATACGTGAAGACAGGAACGGCAACCACCGTGCAGAAGCCGCTGCGCCGCACAGGTGCCGCCATACGCGCCGTGGCATCCACCGCATCGGGAGGCACAACACCCACCACGGCAGAGGCATACGCAGTATTGTCAGGTTCGACGCTCACTTTCTACTATGACAACAACAAGAGTTCTCGCTCAGGCACGAAGTATGCACTGAACACGGGTACGAATTTGCCTGGATGGTATAATCAAAGTGCTGTCGTGACAACAGTGAAATTTGACAGTAGCTTCGCTAACTGCACTCCTACTTCAACATACGGCTGGTTCTTCACTTTCAACAACCTGACATCTATTCAAAACATATCGTATCTGAATACCAGCCAAGTGACCACCATGGCAAGTATGTTTACCGGTTGTTCTAACCTCAAGTCAATTTCCTTGAGTAACTTTAACACACAAAATGTGACTGACATGTCAAATATGTTCGGCTCTTGTTCTAGCCTGACAACCCTTGACTTAAGTAAGTTTAACACAGCGAAAGTGACCAGCATGGCTGGTATGTTTAGCTGGTGTGAAAACCTGAAAACCATCAATCTTAATGGGGTGGTCACTTCCAATGTGACAAACTTCAGCAATATGTTTAATAAATGCTATGCGCTTGAAAGTGTGAATTTGACTATTTTTGACACAAGGAAGGCAACGACTATGGAATATATGTTCATGGACCTTCGTAAGTTAACGAGTGTGGATCTCAGCTCTTTCACATTTAACAGTGGCGTGAACACCCATTATATGTTCAGGTTCTCGACTTGTATAGAAGAATTGATTATTCCCCATACGGCTAATAACTTGTGGAGTGACGCATTTGCTGATATGTCTAGGGATTGCATTCTTATTTATCCAGTTGGTGTATCTCGCCAAAATTTAGGAATAAACTCTTCAGATGATATCGAGTTTAATTTTAAGGGAGGTCACTTCTACGACGGTGGTTGTCCTGACGTATTAGAGCCCTACACACTCTGTTCTTTCATCGACCTTGGCCTTCCCAGCAATACATTATGGAGCGAATACAATGTAGGTTCCCTGTGTGCTGGAAATCCAGGAAAATACTACGCATGGGCTGAGAAAGAGTCCAAAACGTCATACACTTGGGATAATTACAGCCAATACATTAGTAATCTCAAGTATTACAATTTCGGATATACCAACCGTGAGTATAATTATGATGGTTGGGATTCTGATGCCGACCTCATATATGGACAAGAAGTAGGAAAAGCCTACAATGTGGGTATTCCGACAAAGGACGAGTTCACCGAACTTGTGAACAACTGTACACTGGCCGAGGCAACCGTGAACGGTATGAAGGGTGTACGCTTTACCAGCAAGAAGAACAGCAAGAGCATCTTCCTTCCCTACTCTGGCAGCTACTACGACAGTAGCACACCGGCAAGTGGCACCTTCACCTATTATTGGACCAGCACCAATATCAGCAGCCAGAAAGCATACGCTGCTGGCTTGGCAAGCGGCAAACTAACTGCCACTCAGTGCCAGAAGCGCACTGGTATGCCCTATCGCTCCGTAGCACGCTTTGAAGGTATTGTGGATGAAGGCTATTATGACGACGACTGGTCCAACTCTGGTCAGTTCGCAGTCGATGGTATTAACAATATCAAATCTTTAACTCCTACCGATGATGCTATCTACACCTTACAAGGTGTGAAGGTGGAGGGCAAGCCCCAGCCTGGCGTCTATGTAAAGAACGGACGTAAAGTGGTAGTGAAGTGATTGTATTGTTTGTTAATAAGTTGACAAATTAACCATAAAAGAGACGCCACATTGTGACGTCTCTTTTATTTTGGGAGATGTATTATTCATCTCATTGCTATAAGTGCTTATCTTTTCAAATTTTCTCCACTCGAAGTGTCTGATCGCAATAATCGATGACAGCGGGTCGGTGGGTAATGAAAATAATAGTACGGTTGTGCTTAGAGAGGATATTCTGGAGTAGTTGACGCTCTGTTTCTGGATCAAGGGCACTGGTAGCTTCGTCGAAAAGCATAATAGACCTATCACGGAGCAAGGCTCTTGCGATAGCGATACGCTGCGCTTGTCCCTCACTGAGTCCCCCACCCGACTCCGAGCACTCCGTGTCGAGGCCCTCGGGTAGTTTCATCACGAAGTCGGCACAGCTCACCCGCAAAGCCTCCTCCATCTCCTCGTCGGTGGCATCGAGCTTACCAAGCCGCAAATTATCACGTATCGTACCACTGAGGAGCGTATTACCCTGAGGCACATAGACAAAATTGCAGCGCATACGTGGGGTAAGTTCTTTCGAGGTATGTTCATTATAAATTTCCACCTTACCCTTTTGCGGCTTCATCAGCGCCAAAATCATCCTCACGAGAGTGGTCTTGCCTGCTCCTGTCTCACCAAGGATAGCCGTACAACTTCCAGCCTTGAAATCGAAAGATAGATTCTCAATGACATTGACTTCAGTATTCTCATATGCGTAAGTCACATTATTGAGCCTCACACCACAAGGAGCATCAACATAGATGGGTTTTCCTTGTTCTTCAAGCGGGTTTTCCTCTAACTCCATCAGACGTTCAGCAGCAGTGAATACCGACACAAATTGAGGCACCAGCCGAGTAAGATTCCTTGCAGGGCCTTGCACGCGATTGACGAGCTGTAAGAATGCTGTCATTCCTCCGAAAGTGAGCGTACCATGTGACAAGCGAATAGCACTCCAGAGAAAAGCAATGAGATAGCCTAAAGAGAATCCAAAATTCAAGACAAAGTTGGCTATCACAGAGAAGAAAGTACGCTTGACCACTTTCTGCCTCAGTTCACTTTGTGTGCTTTCCAGTTTATCCACCATGGCACTGTCACTCTCCATGATTTTGATGAGCATCCGATTTTGTATGGTTTCGGTAAGCACACTCTGTACCTTGGAGTCTGACTGGCGCACTTCCCTCGACAGTTGTCTCATTTTCCTGACATAAAAACGGCTAAGGATGGCCACTGCTGGAATCATAACAATGATAACCAGCGAGAGAACTTTATCCATGGAATAGAGATAGATGAAAGCACCGATGAAGAGTGCCAGTGTAGAAACAGAACTTGGTATTACCTCTGTAAGAAAGTTGATGACATGGTTGACATCCGTCTCGAGACGGTTGATTACATCACCACTATGCCGTTTTTCCTTGCTATGCCATTCAGAGCGCAAAATACGGTCAAGCATACGTTGCTGCATACGGTTTTGTGCTTTGATACCAAGAATATTCCTAATCCATACAGAAGATATACTCAATGCGAAATTAGTGAGTACTAATAATCCCATCAGTCCTACTGCCCAATAGATAGATCCACTCTTTACATGCGAGGCTATGTCGATGGCATTCTGAATAGCCCATACAGCACAAAGGCTTACCACCACCTCCAAAAGACCGATAAGAGCATTAAGGATAGCCTGGAATCGGTTACCCTTCCATATCGCCCACAACCATCTGGTCATCTGCGGTATCGTATATTTGTTTTCGGCGGTTTCGAAATATTTTTTTATCTTCTTAAGCATATTCTTCTTTTAGTTGACAAGTGAACAAGTTGACGAGTTGACAAGATATTTGTTTTTGTCCTTATCGAGGCAGTGGTATTGTCTGAACTCCTGTAACTCCAATATTCAATCTTCAATCCTCAATCTGATGACGAGTTGACAAGATATTTGTTCTATTATTATCTCGTATCAACCCCCCACATCATCTTCTCGCGAAGTGTATGGAAATACGTCTGTCCATGCCGCTTGATGATTTTAATGTCGTAAGGTGCACGGCAGATGGTAAGGGTTTGACTTTCATCACAACGCGCAGAACGACCATCTACCGCCACAAGGAAATTATGGTTACGGCTCTCTACCTTGACTGTAATCTCCGCATTATCTGGTACGACTATAGGGCGTACATTCAAGCTATGGGGCGCCACTGGTGTCAAACAGAGAACACCTGCCTGTGGTGTTACGATAGGTCCACCATTTGAAAGCGAATAAGCTGTGCTTCCAGTAGGTGTGGAGACGATGAGTCCATCAGCACGATAGGTGACCACATATTCTCCATTGACACTTGCACGAATGCTAATCATTGAGGCATCATCGCGCTTGAGCACAGCAATATCATTGAGTGCATACGGATATTCCGTGATTTGACCGCCGTTGCTTTTCACGCTGATAACAGTGTGTCTTTCAACCTTAAAATCGTTGTTATAGATAGATTCGATGGCACGTTCTATACCTGCAGGACTGACATCGGCAAGGAATCCCAAACGCCCCATATTGACACCCATGACGGGAATGTCTTTAGCACCTACATGACTTGCGGCCTTGAGAAAAGTGCCATCACCTCCCATGGAGATAACAATATCGGCATCGAAGTCGTCATTTTCAAAAACGCCATCAGCCTTTACATTAAGCCGCTGGTTGTTGACAAGGAAATCAAAGAATTCCCTATCAAAAATAATATTGGCTCCCCGTTCATTAAGAATAGAGAGGATTTTCTGTATAGAGGCCGATTTTTTTGCCTGATATACATTTCCGAATATTGCAAATTTGAGTTTTCTGTCTGTTGGCATCATAATCAAAATGTCACATCTGCTCAACAATCAGTCACCTACTTATTCTGCTTTTTAATGCTATATTATTGAGCCTTATTTCATTAAATCGGGTGCAAAGTTAAGTAAAAAAGTA
This sequence comes from uncultured Prevotellaceae bacterium, assembly GCA_900315075.1. Taxonomy (GTDB): domain Bacteria; phylum Bacteroidota; class Bacteroidia; order Bacteroidales; family Bacteroidaceae; genus Prevotella. Next base: position 4,833 of record OMXV01000043.1, read on the forward strand.
TGGATTTCATAAATTTTTCATAAATTTGCACCAAATTACTATATTAAACAAGTTTTTATGGCGAAAATATTTGAATTCTTAGCAGAGGGTTTCGAAGAGATTGAGGCCCTCGCCCCTGTAGATATCCTGCGCCGTGGTGGTCATGAAGTACATACGGTGAGCGTCACTGGTGCTTTGTGGGTAACATCCTCACACGGCATCACAGTGAAAGCCGATTTACTTTTCGAGGAGGCAGACCTTAGCACCGCCGACCTACTGCTGCTCCCCGGCGGCATGCCCGGCTCGGTGAACCTTAACACGCATGAGGGTGTCCGCTTAGCGCTTCTTACCCATGATGAGCGTGGCAAACGTATTGGTGCCATTTGTGCAGCACCAATGGTACTCGGGTCATTAGGATTACTTCAAGGCCGTCGTGCCACCTGCTCTCCTGGTTTTGAAACCTATCTCGAAGGTGCAGAATATACAGGAGAGTTGTTTACTGTAGATGGTAACATTATCACAGGTGAAGGGCCAGCAGCCACACTGCCCTATGCTTACGAAATTCTCTCCATGCTTAGCGGTGAAGAAGTCTCCCGCCAATTACAGAGGAAGATGCAGTATGCTCATCTGATGGGAGAGATTTGATATTTGAGGGTTGAGATTTAAGATTTGAGGTGACCGACATACTTAGCCAAGATATCATGTATGCCCCCGGGGTGGGTCCCAAACGTAAGGAGATATTGAGCAAAGAATTGGATATCCATACGTTTGGCGACATGCTTGAATATTACCCCTATAAATACATCGACAGACGGCATTTCTACAAGATATCCGAATTGATGGAAAGTATGTCGTTCATTCAGGTGAAGGGTAAAATTCTGAGTTTCGAAACCTTTGATAATGGAAAGCGCAGTAAACGATTGGTGGCACATTTCTCTGATGGAGAGAGAATCATGGATTTGGTGTGGTTTTCTATATCCAACTATATCACCCAGAACTACAAAGTAGGGGTGGAATATATAGTATTTGGTCATCCCACCGTTTTCAACGGTCGTTTTCAACTGGCCCATCCAGAAATTGAGAAAGCAGAGACATTCCAAGCCTCCACAATGGGTATGCAGCCATATTATGTGACCACAGAGCGAATGAAGAAAAGTGGTTTTACTTCGCGTAGTGTGGAAAAAATCTGCAAGGGACTCCTTGATAGGCTAACTACCCCTCTGCCCGAAACGTTGCCCACATTTATTACAGGGCGACTACATCTTATCAGCCGTGACGAAGCCTTTCGTAAGATTCACCATCCACAAAGTGCCACCGACCTCGACCGTGCCAAACTACGTCTGAAATTCGAGGAATTGTTTTATGTCCAGCTCAATATCGTCAGGTATGCAAGTGACCACCGTCGCCGTTACCGCGGTCATGAGATGAAACACATAGGCACACTCTTTAATGGTTTCTATAAGGACCACCTACCCTTCCGTCTGACAGAAGCCCAAAAACGGGTCATCCGCGAGATTCATGCCGACATGAAGAGTGGCCGTCAGATGAATCGCCTGCTTCAGGGCGATGTTGGGTCTGGGAAGACACTTGTGGCACTGATGTCGGCATTGATTGCCTTAGACAATGGTTACCAAGCCTGCATCATGGCACCGACAGAGATTTTGGCTGAACAGCACCTTGTTACCGTGCGGGAATTCCTTCAGGGCATGGACATCCGCGTGGAACTGCTCACTGGCATGGTCAAGGGGAAACGCCGCAAGGAAATCCTTGCCGCCCTTGCCGATGGTAGTATCCACATTCTTGTGGGCACCCATGCCATTATCGAGGAACCTGTGCAATTTCATCGCTTAGGTCTTGCCGTCATCGATGAGCAACACCGTTTTGGTGTCGCACAACGTGCCCGCCTGTGGAGCAAGAGCACCAATCCCCCTCATGTGTTGGTGATGACCGCCACACCTATTCCTCGCACCCTCGCCATGACCATCTATGGCGACCTCGACGTGAGCGTCATCGACGAACTGCCTCCCGGCCGTAAACCCATATACACCCAACATAAATACGACGACCAGTTGACAAGCCTCTATCAAGGCATCCGCCAACAGATAAAAGCTGGGCGACAAGTGTATATTGTCTATCCACTGATAAAGGAAAGCGAGAAAAGCGACCTCCGCAATTTGGAAGAAGGATATGAACTGATGAAGGAGGTTTTTGCTGAATTTCGTCTAAGCAAGGTACATGGCAAGATGAAATCAGCTGAGAAGGAGGAAGAGATGCAACGCTTTGTAAGTGGAGAGACTCAAATCCTCGTTGCCACCACCGTGATAGAGGTGGGTGTGAACGTTCCCAATGCATCAGTGATGGTGATTCTAGATGCCCAACGTTTCGGATTATCACAGCTGCATCAACTGCGTGGCCGTGTGGGGCGTGGTGCCGAACAGTCGTTCTGCATCCTTGTTACCAACCGCAAGCTCTCCAAGGAGACACAAATGCGCATCAACATTATGTGTTCCACCAACGATGGTTTTCAAATTGCCGAGGCCGATCTAAAGCTACGTGGTCCTGGTGACTTGGAAGGCACGCAACAGAGTGGCATTGCCTTTGACTTGAAAATTGCTGACATTGCCCGCGACGGTCAGATTGTGCAAATGGCACGTGACGAAGCACAGAAAATCATCGAAGCCGACCCCACCTGCCAAGATCCCGCTAATGCTATACTGTGGAACCGTCTCGCTGCCATCCGCAAAACAAATATCAATTGGGCGGCGATATCATAAAGATTGAAGATTGAAAATTGAAAGGTAGTTAAAGGGTAGTTAAAAGGTAGTTAAAGGCGGCCTCTTACCTCAACCCCATTACCCCCAAATAATTGTTAAATTGACAATAAAACTGTTAAGGGCTTTTTTTTTCCCGAAATTTATGCTTACCTTTGCATCGTCTTAATTGAAATAAGCGGTTTGTGTTTGTTTTTTTACACAGTTTATTTCGATGACGACACTGAATCGCTGGACAGCGATTAAACAAACTTGAATAATTATCTAATAAAGAAGTATGCATTTGACAAAAACAATAAAAACAATCGCATTCGCATTTGTATTAACAGCATTTTCACTGCCCTCAGCTGGTCAGGACCTTTTAGCCCGTACAGTACCTGTGGACAAAAAATTGAAATCCCTTGATACACTTGCCTTGCACGAAGTTACAGAAAGAGAAAATTTAGAGTCGCCATCAGCCGATCTTTACGCAGACTGGGACAACCGCTATGCCCACAAGGCTACCGAGCTTCCTGAGACTTACAAAATCAACCTACGCAACTTCTGCATGCCTACTCCTAGCCGCGTCATTACTTCACAGTTTGGTGCACGTTGGGGTCGTCAGCACAGAGGTCTTGACATAAAGGTATATATCGGCGACACCATTAAAGCAGCTTTTTCCGGCAAAGTACGTGTTGTGAGATACGAGGCAAAAGGCTATGGTAACTATGTGGTGATACGCCACAACAATGGTCTTGAAACCATCTATGGTCATTTATCGAAACACCTTGTCAGGGAGAATCAGACAGTAAAAGCCGGCGAGCCTATCGGCCTTGGTGGCAACACAGGTCGAAGCACAGGTTCACACCTTCACTTTGAAACTCGCCTTTGTGGCGTTGCCCTCAATCCAGCCCTATTCTTCGATTTCCGCAATCAGGATGTCACTGGTGACTACTATATCTTCCGCAAGAGCACCATGGAAAACGAGTCAGCCAAAGCCACTGCAGCAAGAGGTCTGAAGCAAAATTCCTATACAAAAGAAGAGGTTTATGGCGGCCAGAAGCCACAGGCATCAGCAGCAACATCAAGTTCATCCAACAACAGTTCCGCCCCAACTCCAACAAGAAACGACAACTATGCTCAAAGCAGCAATAATAGATATCACAAAGTGACAGAAGGTGAGACGGTACATTCCATCGCCCGTGAGCACAACGTTTCAGTGGAGCGCATCCTGCGACTAAATACTTTCATCAACCCCAATGATTTGAGAATACGACCAGGACAAGCCATAAAATACTAAGAAAATCCCACCTTATCGGGTGGGATTTTTTATTTGTTGACAGGAAGACAAGTCACAAGTTATTTGTCTCTCTTCAATTTTCTGGTAATTGCCCTTGGGACAAAATAAAGGTGCATGGCTATAGTGGTGGGTAAACCATAATGTCGGCGCATGACAGTAAATCGCTCCATCAATGACTTTCGATGATGCTGTGTGGTCTGCCCTTCTTGTAGATAATGCGCAATTACCATGGGGACTCGCCTCAATGGCAAATCTTGATTATCGGCCTCCCTCATGACTTTGATACACCAATCAACATCTGCAGAAAGTCGCAACGATGTGTCATATTTCACTTTACGTGCAATATCAGTACGTGCATAAAACGCCTGATGACATACCAACATTCCATGCCGGAACGAGCGCCATGTGAGGTTGTCGGGAGGCGACAAATGGCGATGTGCGAGGAAATTACCCTTACTATCCACTATGTCAGTATCACCATACAGCACAGCAGGTGTCTGTCCGTCAGGAGCACCTTCAGCAGTTGCCGCTACCCTACTCAAGGTGTCGGTCGTAGGAAAGCGGTCGCCAGCATTGAGGAAACACACATAGTCGCCTGTGACCATTCGTAGTGCTTTATTCATAGCATCATAGATGCCTTTATCAGGTTCGGAAACAACTTTTATTATTCTATTCTCTGGAAAGTCTTGCATTGTCCTTTTTGTATATTCATTGACAATGGCCATTGTGTTGTCTTTAGAAGCTCCATCGATGATGATATGTTCTAAATCGGGATAATCTTGCTGCTCCACACTTTCGAGCGTTGGCCTGATGGCCTCCTCGGCATTATAGGTGACCGTGACGATAGAAAAGATAATCATAGGGAATAGTTTTTGTAGGCCATCGCCTGATTATACACCTCGATATACCGCAGTGCTACCCCTGCCTGAGAATAGTTAGTGACCACTTTTCTTACGGCCTGCTGTGCCAATTTATCAGAATCAGCCTCTTCCAGCACCCAGTAAATCCCCTTCATCAAATCGTCGGCATCACGATAGTCTGCCACATAGCCAGTTTTGAGATGGTCGATCTCCTCAGGGATACCTCCTGTGCGGAATCCCACACATGGCACGCCACATGCCATGGCCTCCATGATGGTGTTGGGGAGGTTGTCCTCCAAAGAAGGCAAGACAAAAACATCAGCCGATCGATAGACATCCACGATTTTTCGTTCATCACTCACATACCCCAAAGGGAATACTGGCAGCGACAATTTGTCTTCCAACTCCTCAGCATGGCCTCCTAAAATAGCTATCCCTGTATTTTCTTTCATTTCGGGATGAGCATCTGTAAGTTTTTCGATGGCTTCCATAAGAAAAGCCATACCCTTACGCTCATCTGTCACCCGCTGAGACACAAAAAGGATGAGTCGTCGTTCCTTTGGGAGTCCTACATTCAAGCGTGCTTTGGTTTTATCTCCAGGTTTAAAGACATGTGTGTCAATGGGATTGGGGATATTTGTAATGGGATTCCTCCCTATCAGGGCACTTTGCGATGCCTGTTTCTCTAACCATCTACTACATGTGACAAATGAAATGACCGTCGTGTCATAGACTTGCTTTTTCTTTTTCCACACTTTATATGCCAAGTCATTGTCTGAGCCATGCCCCGGTAGCAGCCTACAATTACGGCAAGCTGTCATAAATGCCTTGCATCCCTTGGTATAATGGCATATCGCTGTGGCAGGCCATGCATCATGCATTGTCCATACAATAGGTTTGCCACTTGCTGCAATTTTCTTAATATCGGAAAGTGAGAGAAAGCCCTGATTGACCCAACTGAGATGGATAATATCAGCTTCTTGAAATTCGCGTAGTCGTGTGATGTCGAAACCAGCATTGGCAATATCTATTTTAAATAGATTCTTTTTATTGAAATGCAGTTTAGTGAGAATCGACATCCTCTCCCAAAGGAAATGCCATCGGGCACGAAATGGCGCATTCACCCCCGCTACCGTCAGAGTGTCAGTATCCTTGTCTCTAACGAGCATTTTAGCTTTTACGCCACTGTTGTTGAGCGCATCCATCAATCGGTTGGCCGCCATGGCAGCCCCACCTGTCCGCTCACTTGTATTCACAATCAGTACTCTCATTTTTTCCCAATCAATCTTGTGAGTACAAAGTTAAATGAAAAAGATGAAAAAACAAGGAAAAAGCTAAAAATATTCATTGTTATCGCACACAACACTTGATTTAAATCAAGAAAAGGCTATTTTTTAATAAAAATGCACTTTAAAATTTGGAAAGTGGGGCGTTTTCGTCGTACCTTTGCATTGTCAATGATTGAAATAGTCCAATCAACGACTAATGGTTAATAGATTGTTTAGGTTAGTAGTAATAGATTTAGGTTTTTAGTTATTAGGTTTAAGGTATTATTCAAAGATTGTTTAATCGGACAACAAAGGCAGCCGTGAGGTTCCCTTTGATTTTGAAAAGGATTTTTAGTTAAACATAGGTTAGTACGCCGCAGTCCGTTGAGGGTTGCGGCGTACGTTTTTATATTGTACGATAATTATAGTTTTTCCTGTTAATCATGATATTTTGCAATGGTCATCTCTCAAATTATGACTAAGCAATCTTTTCACTTTTTCAAACTCTTTAGGAAACTAATGCTTAAGTCCTGTCAAATAGACAGACAAATATAATCGTCCTGCATAATGAGCCTTACTTCGTATTAGAGGCCTGTTGAAAAGAGAGCATAAGATACGAAAACTGTCATCTCTTTTGAATCCATTATCTCTCGCATTGTGTAGAGAAATCCACATCGGGCTTTTTTTGCACTGTCTTCCAACAACGAGGTGACAAGATGGCCTTTGAGGAGATAAGATTGCATGTTTTTACACAAAAACATAAGTCTTATCTCATTACCCTCCTACACTTCTTTTTCACACTCCTGATGTGAAAGACGATATCAGAAGACTATTATGTTTCTCGTTTTTCAATCGAGGTGGAAGACTTCTTCCATTTCTGCCCACCACTCGCCTTCGCGGCGTGATTCCAAGGGGAGTTGACAGGGGTCAGTGAGTTTCCACCATTCTTGCGTGGTAGGGTCGGCAGCCATGCGTGCCATGTCCTTCTCACAGTCAGTTCCTACATATTCATAGTAACCGAAGAGTTGATGGTCTTTCAAGAAGATGGAGTAGTTTCTGATATTACATTCTGTAATCATTTTCAACACGTCAGGCCACACAGCAGCATGAAGACGCTTATACTCTTCTAGTTTCTCAGGTCTGACACCAATGACAAATCCATATCGTTTCATATATTTAAGGTTGTGAGGTTATGAGGTCGCTTCGCTTGCAGGTTATGAGGTGATGAGATTATGCGGTTATGAGGTTGTGGGGTGATGAGTTTTTGGGTGTGAGGTGAGAGGTAAGAGGTGAGAGAAATGATTTGAGGGCAGCGTAATTTTCAATTGTCACTTTTTAATTTTCAATTTTCAACATAGCATTTGTCCCTTTAACTCCCTTTTAACTCCCCTTTAACTACTCTTTAACTACTTTTCTTCTTCACATACCTTGTTAACTATTGAAGTGAGTTTGTGAAATCAATCCTTCTGTATCAGCACAGTGGCGTAGGCCGCCATGCCTTCCTGGCGACCAGTAAAGCCTAAGCGCTCGGTGGTGGTGGCCTTAATGGAGACATTGTCGGGATCTGTGCCAATAATCTCTGCAAGGCACTCTTGCATGGCAGGGATATGTGGATTGAGTTTGGGTCGCTCAGCACAGACAGTGGCATCGATATTACCCACCTGATACCCTTTTGTGGCAATCAATTCGACCACACGTTTCAGGATTATCTTGCTGTCCATATTGAGTGTATCTTCGGAATTGTCGGGAAAATGATAACCAATGTCGCGCATATTCGCTGCCCCAAGCAAGGCATCACAAATGGCATGAATCAACACGTCGGCATCACTGTGTCCTAAGAGCCCACAAGAATGTTCCAAACGAATTCCTCCGAGCCACAGGTCACGTCCCTCCACTAATTGGTGAACGTCATATCCGAATCCAACACGAAAAACCATTGAAGATTGAAAATTGAAAAGTATTAAAGAGGAGTTAAAAGGGAGTTAAAGAGGAGTTAAAGGGACAATACCAGGGGGTTGGGGTCTCTTATCGCTCATCTTCTCTTAAACAAGTCTTTGATGCCATCCATGTCGAAGGAAAGGGTGAAACGCAGGGTTTGGTCGAGGGGATTACTCTTGGCTGTGGCGATGACATAACCTGCATCAAGCGAGAAGACATTCATACGGAAGCCAGCACCCACAGTGAAGTACTTACGGTTACCCTTGTTCTCACTCTCATGGTGGTAACCAGCACGAATGGCAAACTGGTCGTGATAAATGTACTCAGCACCGACACTCCACTGTATTTCCTGTAGTTCCTCCTTAAAGCCATTGGGAGCATCGTTGAAACTCTTGAAAATACCACTGATACTTGATACATCGAAATATTCTTTCTCCAGGCGGTCCTGGTATTCCTGCGATGTTTCCTCCTCCATCTGTTTGGGATATGTTGGCACCAACAACTTGTTGGCATCAGCTGCAATAGTAAATCGGTTATATTCATCGACAGGAATCATCAGCGAGGCACCCAATCTCATGTTGGTCGGAATAAACTCACTATGCTCATCACCACCAAAGGTGATTTTGCTACCGATATTGCTCACATTGAAACCCAGTCCCAACTGACACTCACGGTCACCCAGGTTGAGGTAGTTCTGATAATAGCAGGATAGGTCAGCGGCAAATGCAGACCCCGGACTGGTATCCTCGGTGAAGTCGTAGGTAAGGTCGGAATAAATCCATCTCACACCTGCCGACAAAGAGAAATTCTCGCTCAGCATCAGTGAATAGGCTAAGTCGAGCGACATCTCATAAGGATTGATGGTCATATCGTTGGTGTCGTCGAGCGAACTGCTGGTATAGACCTCACCAAGTGAGAAATACCGCAGCGAACTGGATACAGCACTATAGTCACCGATGCGGTAATAGCCCACCAGATAGGCCAAGTCCATATCACTGACCAACTGGCGTAGCCACGGAGTGTAGTTGAGTGCCACACCTGCACGTGAGATGGTGAAAGGGTATTTAGCAGGGTTCCAATATTGCGCCACCACGTCAGGGTCGGTGGCAGCACCTACATCGCCCATACCAGCCGCTCTTGCGTCGGGAGCGATGGTCTGAGAGGTAACGGAAGTGTTGACAGGGTTGAACATATCGCCCTTGTCCTGGGCATAACCCACAGTGGCGATGGTGGCGACAACGACAAGCGCGCTTGCCTTAAACAGTTTATGGAAAATTTTCATTGACAATCTATTATTCTATGGGAGTTCAGAAGTTCAGGAGTTGCAGGAGTTCAGACATTACCTTTTAGAAGTCTTTGGGAGTTTGGACATTACCTTCGTTGCTATCAGAACAAATACCTTGTCAACTCGTCTACTTGTTTACTCGTTTACTTATCACTTTATTCTATAAAACGCTATACGGCTCTAATTATTGTTTATTACAATGAGTTTCTTGGCTTTCGACACCTGCGCGCTACCATCACATGCCACCCTGACACGATAGAGATAGACACCTGTCTGTAGCCTCCTACCCCCATCAATAGTGAGGTCCCAATCCACGGTGTATGCCCCATCTGTAGAGACACCCGTCTCATTATGTATCCACAGTTGTCTTCCGCTAACGTCAAAGACATCGATTTCCACATCCATATTGCTCCCCGTTCGGTCGTGATTGATGATAAAGGTCGTAGAGGTGGTTGCTGGATTATTGGTGCAACTGACGCTATATAGTGTGGGCTTGAGTGCATCGACCACATTGAATGAGAGTGTGGCGGTAGATGAATTATTCAAGACATCCCACGCACGGAATTTCAGGGTATGTCTTCCGGGTGTAAGTGAAGGTATGCTATAGTAGGTATTGCCACTGGTATAACTACCAAAGTCGAAAGTGAAATTATCATTTAGTACGTATGTGCGTGCCATCTCATCGTCGATAATCAGTTCCAGGTCATGACCGATACCTGTTCCTGCAGCATTGATGCCATCCTTATCGGTGATTTGTGCCACGAAATAGGGTGTGGTGTTCACATCACCACCATTCGAGAACGATGGGGTGTTGAGATAACAATAGATAGACGGTCCGATAGAGTCGTTGTCCAACTCGTCAGAACCACCCACAATGAATTTGTCACATGCCCCATGTGCCTCGAGCGTATGTTCATCGTTGACGGCATAAATATTCATCAGTCCTTTGCCACTGGAGTAGTTGATGTCCATGGGCACAGCAAAAGAGAAAGCAAACTCACCATTTGTGACATTGTCAGAGCCATTGAAGAGCACATTCTGACGGTCGTAATAGGAATAAATAGACTTTGTATCGTCAGCCTGTCCCTTACATATTACTTTCTCCTCGGAGTCGCGCACGGTAGCAGTCATCAGTCCATTGAAAGAAATGTCTTTCATGGCATTGCGCTCAATGTGCCCTTTCACCCGTATCGTGGATCCAGCACGCATGGTGATTTCCTGAGACGTTGCCTTTCCGTCGATGCTATCGATGACCACAGAAAGTGTAGGCACATTAAGAGGAAGTGCAGGATCGCCCAACAACGAATACTGCAACTTGTTGTCGGTGAGATCCTGTCCAGAGGTTATCATCTCATTTTTTGCCAGTCGCTGCGCTTCGCCCATCGTCGTTCGCCGCCCATTATTGATTGCAAGCACATGCTTGATAAACGCCTGATTAATACGGGCGTTGTAATGCTGATAGACGGTTCGTGTGGTTCCAAAGAATGCCAATGCCCCACCCTTCTTATTGAGCACTGCTTCCATACCAATACAGGTGGCGGCATCGTCGAAAGGAGAGACGTCGCACGAAGCAGTAATCCACAGCGGCATGTGGGTGTTGTTGAACTCTTGGAAATCTTGTAGTGAGAGCACCCGTTCGTGCGAGATGCTGATTTGCGAGCCATGACCACTATAGTCCATAATCAGGGCACCACTTGACTGTTGTGCTTTGATGGCCTTTGTTGCTCCTGGATAGCTGTTACCAGTGGCGGAAGTTTCACGTGTGTATGCATCCCACATTACCTTTTTAACAATATACCCCGGATGTTGTGAGGTAATTACCTCTGCCGCTTTGTTGGCATCTTCCATGTGTGAATTGCCGTTTCCGTCGTCACCCATCACCATGATAACATTCTGCCATGAACCAGCATCGATGTTAGCGGCATAGTTGATAGTTTTATCCACCATGGTCTTGGCATCTTCCTCGTTATGTACAGGGAAGCGGCCAATAGCGAGGTCGAGTTTATCAGAGCTCTTAGGGTTGAGTCCCTCGTCATCGTCGAGCAGGCCATAGAAGCCATCATCCACATAGCAGTGTATCTCGTTGAAGGAGTTTTCGCTCTCAAAACAAAGCAGGAAATCGTCGGGTGAGAAATTACGACAGTCGGAAGTTAGCATGCGGTTATCCCATACGCCGTCGCCGAAGAGCAACAGATAACGTGGCATATCGGCATCGGTCTGTGCCCTGTCGTACAACATCTTGAGATAGCGTCTGTAGGCATTGGCATCGGGAGTGCCACTTGAGAACTCATTAAAAATCTCATCTGCAGGCACGATACGCACCCGCAGAGAGTCGCGTTGTTCATGCATATCTGCTATACGCTGTGCCTGTGCTCTCAATTTCTGCGAGGTAGGTATGATAATTATCATATCGGCTGCAGTATGGGCGTGTAGATTCTGGTTGGTAATGCCATAGACGAACTCTGGTGTAGGGATAGTCTGACTTGTCAAGTCGGGAGCTTTTCGTGGTGATGCGGTATAGATATCAATATAGTCAAGTCGGGCTGTTGACCCACTGATGTTCTCAATGGTGACGGTATCGTTTGCAGAGAGGTTGTTCACCTCAAAGATTTTAGTGGCTTCTGCACCCTTGTCATATTTGGGGTCAGAAAGTCTGGCAACGATTGTACCAATCTCCTTGCCATTGAGCAACACCCTTACGGTGCTATTATTGCCTGTGGTGACGGCCACAGCCATGCGTCCTTTGGTATCAGTGCTGGGGTTGCTCAGAATATACTGCTTGTTGTTTCCGTACTCGATGGCACTGTTCTCAAAGAGGTTCCGCCCCCCGTGGAACCACGAATAGCCATCCACTTCGTGTAGTGAATGATAGTCGGCTGGCGAGGGGTAGAAAGAATGGATGAATGCAGCGCTATCGACAGCCAGCGGATCGCCATCGCTCTCGGTAAGGAAATAATAGCCGTAGTCGGAATAGGGATTCCTGGTTCGCTTCATCTCATCTTTCTTGCTCCAAGAGACTGGCCCCTGAGCATAGAAAAGGCGCCGTCCATCGACGATGCATGTGGCGACTTCTTTAAGGTCATCGGTAGCTATAAGTTCCTCGGGCACGAGTTGTTCGTTTTGCAAAGCACCGCCATAGCCATAGATGCGTACCCGACTGAGACTGGAGAATCCCGCCTGCTTGATGAGTTGTTCGGTAAGCTGATACACCCCCGATGCACTCACACGTATTTTAGCCCATTTCCCCTCTGCAAGTACGGAGTTCTGGGCATAACGCATGGCAGGTTCTGTGGTGGTGATTCCCTGTATCCTATGCATTGTCGGCACTGGTTTGGCAGTGAGGCGTAGCATAAAACTCACTAAGATTTGATACTTTCCCTCACGGAAAACCAGAGGGACAAATGAAACTTCCAAATGTCCACGCTTGCGCTCCACCACCACACGTTGCTCTATCTCGGGCAATGCGGGCAGTGTATCGGTTGTAATGGCATGATAGCGATTGATGTCTCTTTGCGACATGTCGATGAAGTCGGGATAAACAATCTCGACTGTATAGACAGAGTCGGCATAATTGTCAGGAAGTGGGAAGGAATAGCTGAAACGAGGCAACAGAGTATCGACACTCACCTCATCAGCGGTGAGATTAAAGAAATTCTGGGCAGTCGTCGTCAAGATGCCTGCCAGAATCATTATCATTGCTATGAGTAATCGCCTCATCTATTGTCAAATATGTCTGAAATATCACAACGACAGGACACTCCAGACATTATAATAACGTAGTTTGAATCTTTTTATTGTGTCAGCGCCCTATAGCATGAATTATCGTTGTACGACAACGAGTATAAGAAACTTATGAAAAGTTAAATAATAGTAGATAAATAGTGTATAATTTTGTCACAAATGATACTTTTAGTATATTTGCAGAATGCTGAAATCGCAGGTGTTAAGCTTAGCCACATTAAATTAAGAGTCAATGGAGAAGAATAGAGAATTAAGGATAGCATGGGACTTTGTAGAGAATACCGGGAAGAGCATTTTTCTTACTGGGAAGGCGGGAACAGGAAAGACAACGTTTCTAAAGACTGTTATGGAGAAGTCGCGCAAACGCTCCATTGTGGTTGCTCCGACAGGTGTGGCTGCCATCAATGCCGGCGGCGTGACCATCCACTCGTTTTTTCAACTGCCACTGTCGCCCTACGTTCCCAACTCGAAGATAAAAAACCGCTTTGACTTCAAGAAAGAGAAACGTCGCCTCATTGCCTCGCTCGACCTACTCATCATCGACGAGATATCAATGGTTCGTTGCGACTTGCTCGATGCCATCGACACTGTGCTTCGCCGTTTCCGCAACCACTATCTGCCCTTCGGCGGTGTGCAATTGCTGATGATTGGCGACCTGCAACAATTGACCCCTGTGGTGACACCTGAAGACAAGGCTATGCTCGACCCCTACTACGACACACCCTACTTCTTCGGTTCAAAAGCCTTAGCAGAGACAGACTATGTAACGATCCAACTCGAAAAAGTCTATCGCCAACAAGATGATGCCTTTCTCACTATTCTCAACCATATCCGTAACAACCGTGCTACCGACATCGACTTAGCAACCCTTAATGCCCGCTGCCATCCATCATTCCGTCCCAGCGCCGAAGATGACTATATCCGTCTGACCACCCACAACCGCTTTGCCGACCAATACAACGAGAGAGAACTGGAGCGTATCCAACGTCCACTCTTCACCTACCATGCAGAAATCGAAGGCACATTCCCAGAATTCTCCTATCCTACAGGTGAGACACTCCAACTGAAAGTGGGCACACAAGTGATGTTCGTGAAAAATGACCCCTCTGGCGACCATCTTTACTACAATGGTCGCATTGGCAAGGTGGTCTATTTAGACCGAACAACCATCAAGGTGCATTGTCCCGGCGACTACGACGACATCGAAGTGCAACCATTGATATGGGAAAATGCCACTTACACTCTGAATGACACAACCCACGAAATAGAGACAGAAATCAAAGGGACCTTCAAGCAATACCCATTGCGCCTGGCTTGGTCGATAACCATCCATAAGAGTCAGGGCCTAACATTCGACCATGCCATTATCGATGCAAGCGAGTCGTTTGCACCCGGACAGGTGTATGTGGCACTGAGCCGATGCCGCACAATAGAGGGAATGGTACTGTCGTCACCGTTGCCGCGCCATGCTATTATCAACGACGTACGAGTGGATAACTACATATCGACACAGGAGCGAAACACCCAACTGAGTGTCGAGCGACTACCACAGCTCAAGGAAGAATACCATCGACTGCTACTGCTTGAACTTTTCGACTTCTCTCCTATCCTCCACCAGCAGGAATATATGGTGCGCATCTTCGTGGAGTATTTCTCACGTAGCTACGCCCAACTCGAACAGCTACATAAGCAGACATTGGAATCGCTTCGGACAAAAGTAATCGACATAGCAGACAGATGGCTGTCAATGATACGACAGGCTCCCATCGCCACCCTTCACGGTGAGACATTTTTAGAGAGAGCGAAGAAAAGTGCCGACTACTTTGCTGCTACCCTTACCCAACTCCTTGCCAGGCCTACCCGACTGAGTGCTGAAGTGCAAACAGGCAATAAGCAGGCAGCAAGCCGTATAGAAAGTACACTACCAGAATTGCGACAGACATGGCAAGCAAAAGTTCGGCTATTACAGAAGATTTCCACCAAGGGTTTCTCCATCACCACCTATCTGAGAGAAAAGCAGATGACCCTACTCGACAGTATGGAGGCGGATGACTCTCAAAAGAAAAGGCAGGCTACAAGCAAGAAGAAAGGGAATGAGTCTAAGAAAAGCAAAGTTCCCAAGGAAAAGACACATGAAATATCACTGCGGATGTTCAAGGCAGGAATGAAACCGGAAAAGATTGCCCGTGAGCGTGGACTTGCATTATCCACCATTTTCACCCACCTGACAAGAAATATGGAGAGCGACAACATTGATATCCGACAGTTGGTGAGCGAAGAACATCTGCAGGAAATTGAAAGAGTAATAGAACTTGTCGGCTCTACAGACAACACCAGTGCCATCAAGGCTCTCTGCCCACCCGACATCAACTATGCAGAAATAAATTTAGTTGTAAGGAATAGAAGTTAGTTAGAAGTTAGAAGTTGCTAAAGTCAAATTTGAAAGTTGAGAATAAAAATGCGGACGCTTAATTGCATCCGCATTTTTAGTATTTACAGGGGATTTCTCCTACATTGCCACTAATTCCTAACTAATCTTTCGGTTGGATGTTGGTAGCCTCCAGCATCTGAGCCACTTCGTCGGTAATACGCTGGGCAAAATCCTGCATCGACATGGTAGCCTGTTCACCACCACCTTGCTTACGCATAGAAACAAGCCCCTCTGCACTTTCCTTCTCACCCACGATAACCATATAAGGCACACGATTCAGTTCATTGTCGCGAATCTTGCGGCCAATTTTCTCATTACGGTCATCAATCTCAGCACGAATACCCTGACTGTCAAGATAACGAGCCACTTCCTGGGCATAATCATTAAATTTCTCAGAGATGGGCAGGATAGCCACTTGCTCAGGTGTGAGCCAAAGTGGGAAATGACCTGCAGTATGCTCAATGAGCACAGCTGTGAAACGCTCCATCGAGCCGAAGGGTGCACGGTGAACCATCACTGGTGTTTGCTTAGAGTTGTCTTCAGCGGTATATTCAAGTTTGAAACGTTGCGGCAAGTTGTAGTCCACCTGAATGGTACCGAGTTGCCAACGGCGTCCTATAGCATCTTTGACCATGAAGTCGAGTTTAGGTCCATAGAAAGCAGCCTCACCATATTCAATTTTAGCATCCAGACCTTTTTCACGACAAGCATCGATAATAGCCTGCTCACTTTCCTCCCAAATCTCGTCGCTACCAATATATTTCTCGGTATCTTTAGGGTCGCGCAGGGAAATCTGTGCCTCGAAATTATCAAACTTGAAGATTTTAAACACAGCCTGTATGATGTCCATCACGCGAAGGAATTCATTTTTCACTTGGTCGGGACGGCAGAAGATGTGCGCATCATCTTGAGTAAAAGAGCGTACACGGGTGAGACCATGCAACTCACCGCTCTTCTCATAGCGATAGACAGTGCCAAATTCTGCGATACGCAGTGGCAGGTCCTTATACGAACGGGGTTTGCTGGCAAACACCTCACAATGGTGAGGACAGTTCATGGGTTTGAGCATATATTCCTCGTCCTCTTCAGGTGTGTGGATAGGCTGGAAAGAGTCCTTGCCATAATGAGCATAGTGACCAGAAGTGACATAAAGATTCTTGCTACCGATATGTGGTGTAATAACTTCTTGATAGCCAAAACGTTTCTGTATCTTACGCAACATATCTTGCAGGCGCAGACGCAGGTCTGTTCCCTTGGGCAACCAGATAGGGAGTCCTTTGCCAACTCGCTCAGAGAACATAAATAGTTCCATCTCTTTGCCTATCTTGCGGTGGTCACGCTTCTTGGCCTCCTCGAGCATCACAAGATATTCATCGAGCATCTTCTTCTTGGGGAATGATATGCCATAGATACGTGTCATCTGTTCACGCTTGGCATCGCCACGCCAGAAAGCACCGGCCACGCTGGTGATTTTGAGTGCCTTAATAGCCCCCGTACTCATCAAGTGCGGACCACGACAAAGGTCTGTGAAAGCACCCTGTGTGTAAGTGGATATGGTACCATCCTCAAGGTCCTGCTCAATATGCTCACACTTGTAGTTCTGTCCGTCGTCGGCAAACTCTTTGAGTGCGTCGGCCTTTGATATGTCGCGACGTACCACTGGCTCATTTTTCTTGGCCAGTTCCATCATCTTTGCCTCGATTTTGGGGAAGTCACTCTCAGAGATAACATCGCCCTCACGGGGCATCACATCATAGAAGAAACCATTTTCTACTGCCGGTCCAAATCCGAACTGTATGCCAGGATAGAGCTCCTGAAGTGCCTCAGCGAGGAGGTGTGCACTGGTGTGCCAGAAGGTGTGTTTACCTTCTTCATCCTCAAACTTATAAAGTGCGATTTGAGCATCGTCCATAATAGGGCGATTGAGCTCTACTGTCTCGCCGTTTACTCCGCAAGATACAACGTTGCGTGCGAGGGCCGGCGAAATGCTCTCGGCGATTTGTAAACCCGTGACACCCTGTTCGTATTCACGTATGTTGCCATCGGGGAAAGTGATTTTTATCATATACAACTTGATAAGGTTTAGATTTCAGTCTTTTGTAAGGTGCAAAGGTACAATAATATTCTGAAACTAAAAAATTTTGTAGGAAATATAAATTTTGAGGTTATGAGGTTATAAGGTTGTGAGGTTATGAGGTTATAAGATTGTGAGGTTATAAGGTTGTGAGGTTATGAGGTTGTGAGGTTGTGAGGTTATGAGGTTATGAGGTTGTGAGGTGAAATTACTATTTTTCCCCAACATGTGCATATTTCACCTTACAACCTGCAAGCGAAGCGACCTTATAACCTGCAAGCGAAGCGACCTTACTTTGCATTTTGCTTAATCATGCTGTAGGCACTATATATACCTAATTCGCCAGCCTTACTAAGGTCTTCAATACCCTGTTCACGTTTTCCGGCATTGATACGTGCCAATCCACGATTGTAGTATGCCTCAGCGAGATGTGGATTGCCCTCAATGGCTTTCGTATAATCGTCGATAGCTCCTTGCAGGTCGCCTTTGGCTAATTTGAGGTTACCACGGTCGAATAGAATATAGGGGTTATTGGGAGAGAACTCCAGTGCCTTAGTAAAATCATCCATTGCAGCTCCTTCCCTAATTTCCGTCTCTGCCACCTGTGCGTTTGTAGCCTTACCTTCCTGGCTCAAGCATACAGCCCTGTGCCAATAAGCTAAAGCCATGTTGTTGTCAATTTCCAGGCATGTATTAAGGTCGTCGATGGCGTCAGCATAGTTTTGCACCACGGAACTTGCCACAGCACGACGGAGCAACAAATTTTTAGATTGCTGCAAATCGGAGGAAGCCTGTATCTCTGCCGCAAGGGTGTCGATGAGTGCGAACATCTGCTGGCTCTGTTCTTCGGTCATCGACACAGGGTTGCAATTCAGGCGTATTGTAGGCTTTGGAGTGTTTTTACGATTGTAGTCATCGACAAGGTTGTCGAAGACCTGGTATGACTTGATGACATTGGCATAGGGGAAATACGACAGTGTGTACATGGGCATATAGTCAGTTTCTACCTTGCGGTTCTGCACCTTGCCACGGTAGATGTTGTCATACTCAAACTCATGCTCCACAACTTCTTCATCCTCAACCACATACTGGTTATATTTGCTCATATCGATTTCGCTCTTTTTACGTGTCTGCCTCAACTGTTCCTTACTCCATCTCTGCTGCATACCCACACGTTTTCCCATCTGTGCTTGGAAGATTTTGAATTCATCCAGTTCAGCCTGTGCTGTCATACCTAACCGTCGATAACATTCAGCACGGTTGGCGAGCCCCATCCAGAAATTGGGATATTGGTCAATGATTTTCGTATAATCCCGTATTGCGTCACGTAGTTTTCCCGTCTTGTGCAGGAGGATAGCTCGGTTGAGAGTCGCCATGAGGTTATTGGGTTCCATTTTGAGCACATAGTCGAAGTCGCTAATCGCGCGGTTGTCGTCACCGACCTGTATGCGTAGCAGTCCACGGTTATAGTGTGCGAGAAAGTTCTCTGGGTCGAGTTCGATAGCCTTGTCGTAATCTTCCATCGCCCCCCTGAGATTATTGGAGTTGAGTCGTGCTAATGCCCGGTTCACATAGTTAGGCACCATATTAGGTTTGAGGCGGATGGCCTTCGTTAGTTGTTCGTCAACATCCTTCCATTGTTCCTTTGCTAAGCTGATACTGGCACGTGTCATCCACATCTCGGCATCGTAAGGGTCTTTTTCCAATGCCTTATCGAGCCATACGGTGGCATTGACAGTATCTTTTTGCTGCAGATAGACGCTGGCTTTGACGGAATAGGCCCTTGAGTAGTTGCTCCATTTCGATATGATAGTGTCAAGGTCGTGGTGTGCATGCTCATAATCTTTCAGTTCGAGCCGACACAACATTCGGTTGAACCAATAGTTTTGAGCAGACGGACTGTCTTTCAGCGCCCTATCGTAATCGGAAATAGCCCCTTCGTATTTTCCCTGCCTAATGCGACACAGTCCTCGCAAGTCATAAAGATTGACGACGTAGGGATTGAGTTTGATGGCCTCGTCACAGTCGTTTTCCGCACCCACGAAGTCATCAAGGTAGAATTTAGCCACGCCACGAAGAAACCATGGTTCATAGAGATATGGTTTTGAAAGGATAGCTCGGTTGAAATGTTGTATGGCCAGAATGTAATCCTCATAATACAAAGCACTTCTGCCGCTCATAATCAATCTGTCGACATTAAACTGTGCCGACGCTGTGAGCGGCAGAAGTACCATGCAAAGGATAAACAGTCTTCTTGCCATAATACATAAGGTTGTGAGGTTATGAGGTTGTAAGGTTGTGAGGTTATGAGGTTATGAGGTTGTAAGGTTGTGCGGTGAATTTACCTTATTCCTCCAATCAGTGCATATTTCACTTCAAAACCAGCAAGCGAATCGACCAACACACTACGCTACCTCACGACCTAATCATCTATTTTTGCGGAGCCGGTTTTGTGCGATATGGGCAGCGGTATTTACCTTGTGTAAATGCCCTGAGTTTGCTCTTCACCATCTGTTGGCGGAAAGCCGAGATACGGTCGGTGAAGACTTTTCCCTCAAGATGGTCAAACTCATGCTGCATGACCCTTGCCAAATAGCCATCCACCCATTCGTCGTGCTGTACAAACTGTTCATCTTGATAGGTGACATGGATACGCTTAGCTCTTGTAACCCGTTCATGTAATCCTGGCAAACTGAGACAACCTTCCTCTTTTGTGTCGGTATCGCTATCGTCAAGTTCCACGATATGCGGATTGATATAGACATGTCTGAAACCCTTATACTCTGGCATGTCCTCAGCGAGCAAGTCGAGATCGATAACAACAAGTCGGATAGACTTTCCCACCTGAGGCGCAGCAAGTCCTATTCCCTCAGAATCTGCCAAAGTATCCCACATATCCTGTTTCAACTGCTCAAGACCTGGATAGTCGGGTGTGATGTCCTGTGCCACTTTTCTAAGCACGGGATGCCCATAAATATAAATAGGTAAAATCATTTTCTTCTTGATTCCAAAAAACTTTGCAAAATAATGGTTGCACTGATTTCATCTACGAGAGCCTTGTCCTGTCGGGCTTTCCGTCTCAGTCCTCCTTGTATCATGGCCTGATGAGCAAGAACCGATGTGAACCGCTCGTCATAATATACAACAGGCACTTGTGGATGTTTGTTTTTCCAATTATCCACGAACTGCCTCACACGCTGCAGGTTTTCGCTTGGTTGCCCATTGGGCTGTTTAGGCTCTCCCACCACCAACATCTCAACATCTTCACGCTCCATGTATTCTTCAAGAAACTTCATAAGTTGAGACGTAGCAACAGTCGCCAATCCGCCAGCTATAATCTGCAGCGGATCGGTGACTGCCAATCCTGTTCGTTTTTTTCCGTAATCTACGGATAATATTCTTGCCACTTGGCGTGCTTACCTTCCGTAGTACAACAGCCATGCATCGGGGAACTGTGAGCGCAAGCGGTCACGGCTTGCTACAGCACTCGATTTGTCGCTGTACGACGATGCCACAACACGGTACATATCGCGGTTGGCATTATAGGCGAGCTGTGCATCATATCCCTGCTGACGCATACGGCTCATCAGGTTCTCTGCATTCGACCTGACGCTAAACGAGCCAATGACCACACTGTAAGCCTTCAGTCCGGAACCATTGACCACTGTGAGGTTCTCTGTCCTTACAGGCACATTGTCGTTATTGTCGGTGACATTACTACCTGTTACAGGTGTCTCAACGAAAGGTGTCACAACTGGCGAGTCGTCATAGTCATTGTTTTCAACCACATTGACAGCCTCCTGAGCCTGAGCGGCGTCGTATGCCTTACGATAGGCACTTTCTTTGTTTTTACAACTAGTGAAAGCCAGGGCAATGCAAAGCCCTGTGCAAAGCAACATGCATTTCTTCATAAACTTTATAAAATTATTGAGTGATAGATAAAATTCACACATTCGTTACATTTTCCGTGCGAAATTACACAAAATAGTTCAATCTTGCATGATATATGTCCATAAAGTTTGTTAAATCAACAAAATACAACATATTTAACAAAAAATTATCAATTATTTATTGTTGTATAACAAAAAAATTGTATATTTGCTATCGTTTTCAGACACAGCGGCAAAATGCCAGCTTTGTGGCTTTACAAAAACATTTTTTTAACTAAATACCATTAACTATGAAACAATTAGGTTTGATTGGCGCCTTTTTAGGTGGCGCTATTGCCGGAGCAGCCGTAGGTCTGCTGATGGCTCCTGAAAAGGGTGCAGACACCCGTACAAAGATTTCCGATGCCGTTACCGACTTCTGCAAAAAGCACAATCTGAAACTGTCTCGCAAAGACATGGAAGATTTTGTAGATGACATCAAGGATGCTGCTGACGAAGACTAATCCCCTTCGCTTATGATTTCCAGTGACAAGAACATAGAGACGATTTCCCAACTGGCGGAGGAAGCGAAACATTATTTCGAACTTCAGTCGGAGTATGTCAAGCTCGACGTAATAGAAAAGTTAGTCAAACTGATTACATGGGCAGCAATAGCCATTGTTACCCTTTTACTACTTGGATTCATTTTGATTCATCTTTCCTTTGCGTTGGCACATGCGCTTATGCCATTACTTGGGTCTGTCGGTTCTTTTTGTGCTGTTGCCGGCATTCACTTATTGCTGCTGATCATCTTCATTGCCAAACGGCATTCCTGGATAGAGAAGCCACTTGTGAAATTTCTTGCTAACCTTTTGTTGAATAATTGACGATGAGTTCCAAACAACCTTTGTTACAATATAAGTCATTGGATGACATTCGTGCGCGCAAAGAAGAGTTGCGCCAGTCACTCCGTCAAGACAATCAATCAATGAAAACACAATGGAACGGATTGTTCCATCAAGAGAAGAGCAATTCGCCCTCCCGTCGCCTCGCCAATTTCCTATCAACAGGTGCCATCGTGCTGGATGGTGCTATTTTAGCATGGAAACTTTACAATCGATTTCACTCCAACAGTTCAAAGAGTTCGGAACAAGGCAGTCTGATATCATCTCTTTTCGGCGGCAATAAAAAACGCAAGAAAAGGAAGTGACGCCATGGAAATCAGGTGATTTACAGTATATAGAGGGTGAGCCCAGTGGGATGCACCCTCTTTTTTTGGCACAAAAAAATGGAGTACCGCCGTACTCCAACCTTTGTTAACCTTAAATCTAATACTATGAAAAACACAGTGCAAAGATAGGCATATTCTTTTAATCTGCAAGAAAAATGCGTAAAAAAGTTATGATTTATAACCAAAATTAACACATTTAGTGGATTTTATTGAAAAACAATGTTTACAATTAACAATTGAAAAACGAAAAATAACTCAACTTTCGCAAGCTCCAGTTTCGTCTGGTTTTATGGTTTATAGGTCGCTTCGCTTGCAGGTTTTAAGGTGATATATGTATGGCTAACGACATTAAGTTGAGGACTTACGAAACTTCAAAAATAAAAAATTAAAATAGAAGTTTGAAGATTATACAATTACGTAATCATATTTTTTCACTATCTTTGCAAGACATTTGCAAAAATAGAAGGTAAATGGCTACACCTTATTATATTATATAGATACTATACAAAAAAACAAATCAATATGGATACAATCATAAAAAAACTATTCTTGAGCCTATTTTGCGCGATGCCTTTGATAACGTTTGGTGCTACAGATGACGACATCGACGCCGTGTTCATGACTGTAGCTTTGAACAACGGACAGAGTGAGAGCATCATGTTGTCGAACAACAGTGAAAACATTGGTCCAATGTTCCATCCTGCTGGAAAGACACTCACTATCAACGGTACCTCTTACAACTCTGACGATGTGAAAGAAATACGTTTCGACATTCGCCAGGTAGATGCCATCCAAGATATCGAGCTGATTCGTAGCCACATCACAAATGGTATCATCTATAATCTTAATGGGCAGGTTGTCGGCAGAATAGGCACAAGTGAAGATACCCAGACTCCTAATCAGCCATCAATAGAAGGATTGCCAAAAGGTATTTATATTGTGAACGGCAGGAAAATTATAATTAGATGATTTGATGACCAAATTGTAAGAGAAAGAATCTTTGACATGAAAAAGAATATATTTGCATTGTGCCTCCTTATGCTAATGAGTTCTCATATTTTGGCACAAGACACCCTTTGGGTGAAGTACGACAATCGTTTCAAGGAAAACAAGCCTTTTGCCGTAGCCAGCTACGACTCACTGGAGTTCCGCACGCACAAAAACGATTTCTCAGACCCTGTCATACGTTTTTACAGCGACAAATTCACCGCTGGTTATATGGATTATAAACTGTCGTTGATTTTTGGGAACGAAGGCTTCCAAAAAGGTTCTATGATGTTCCATGATCCTGGTAGAATTATCTGGAAACCAAGTTATTATTCCGACATAGACTACATAAACAATAGTAGCCGCTGGTGTTTCAAGCATTCCATGGAAAGCGAGCACTTCATTGTGTTCTGGGAAAAAGGCTTCGGCGACGACCCCACCCGTGCCTCCAACACTTATCATTTCTACCCCACAGCCCTCCTTGCCCGTGCAGAGAGTTATTGGAACAAATACGTCAACGACCTTGGATTCCTTATTCCCGGTCAATCGACCACCGACAAATACAAAATCGAAATGTACGTCTTCTACCAAAACGACTGGAAGGCCGAGGGGTCAGGAGTGGATGCCAAATGCGGTTTGCTGAATATAAATCCCAGTGCCATCAGTGCTCGTGGCGGGCATACTGTGGCACACGAAGTGGGACACACCTTCCAATACCTTGTCAGTTGCGACCTTGGCCAGAACCATGGCTATAATTACGGTTATGGCGACAATGCCTCTGGTGGCAATGGTTGGTGGGAGAGCTGCGCCAACTGGCAGGCCTACAAATGTTACCCCGAACGGCAGTTCACCGATGGCGAGTATTTCGAAGGGCACTTAGGAAAACATCACCTAAACATCCTTCATGAAGACTGGCGTTATGAGAACTGTTTCATTCAGGACTACTGGTGCATGAAACATGGGCAGGATTTCATTGGCCGCCTATGGCGCGAGTCAAACAAGCCCGAAGACCCAATGGAAACCTATCGCCGACTGAACAACTACACTCAGGCACAACTCAACGACGACATGTACGAAGGTTTTGCCCGTATGGCTACCTGGGACATCGATGGTGTGCGCGATGCGGCCAAGCACCGTATCGGCCAGCACATATCCCATTTGCGACAAACAGATGCCAATGACGGAACATGGCAAATTGAGCCCGACTACTGCATACAAAACTATGGCTACACTATCATCAACATGAATCCTGCTTCCGGCGGAACAGAGGTGAAAGCCCACTTCAAAGGCATTGTCGGCACCACCGGCTATCGTTCTGTACATCCTGAGCGTGCAGGTTGGCGTTATGGCTTTGTGGCATACGCCAAAGACGGCACCCGCACCTATGGTGAAGTAGGACGCGACAAGGAAGGTATCGCCTCACTCACCATACCGACCGATTGCGACCGTCTCTTCTTTATCGTCATGGGTGCTCCCACCGAGTATTGGAGACATCCATGGGACGACAATACAAATAATGATGAACAATGGCCCTTTCAGGTGAAATTCGACAACACCAATGTCTATGGTCATTTCGAGGAATATCCTGCCGACTATGCCCGACGTGACACTACAGTATATATTGATGCCGAACTACTATATGATGGCAGTTCCTACACCGGCACGCGCGTACAATACGATATGGCAGCCGTGAGCCAGGCCTTAGGACTAAGTACACAACAGATGAAAAGTGTTGGGAGGACAGCTAATGCCAACCCACGATTCGTGGGAGTGAGTGCTAACGGTCAGATTACCACAGGTACCACAACGAGCACCAGCAGCAACACCTGCTACGGCCATTGGTTCGACCAAAACGGAAACGTATGCAACTACGATTCTTCCGCACGCATCTATGCTGAATTCTACCCCGACAGCTATAGCTGTAATGTAGGACAATACCCAGGTCGCCTGACTCGTGGGCACACTTATACGATACGACAGGCCATCCAACACACAATAGGCGGCAAACAATACACCGCAACTATGGTGGTAAATCTGAAAATAAAATGATGTGCTGCCCTTGACTAACTCAGAGTGTCGAGGTGAGATTTGATTTCCTGCAATTCATCCCTCACTTCAGTGAGCATCTCTATGATACGGGCACTTTTATCGGCACCATCACGGTTTTCATTGAGCATTTTCCGGGCAGCAGCAAGTTTGAATCCCCTAACCTTCACCAAATTATATATCAACCTGATTTGCTCGATGTCCTTCTCCGTATATTGCCTCACTTTATTGCCCGTCGTCTGCGGCTTAAGGTGCGGGAAAGCTTGTTCCCAGTATCTGAGCAGACTTTCATTCACGTCGAACATCGCTGCTACTTCCTTGATGGAATAATATCTTTTCAGGTTTTTATCTTTACTTACTGCCATAGTTGTAGGATTTGTTAAAAGAAAACTGTGTGCAGAATTGTTATTTGATGCCGAACTTATCTTATACAAAAACAACACATTGAGGATGAGCCAAAATTAATTTTGGCTCATCCTCATTTGAAAACCATTTGAGAATAGGATTATTTATCCCATACTGAAGTGTGGTTGACAACAATCTCGTCAGTGTTCTCAAACATACCCTTACCAACGAGTTGTTCGTCTGCGCCGTCCTCATCGTTCACGCTGATGACATCAAGACCGGTATCCATCACTTCATCAGTGTCGATAACTACGAACTTTGCTTCTGGTTTGATGTAGTTTTTCATACCTTTATATATTAATGATTGTTAATTAATTATTCCTTTCTTTAGTTTTAAGAGCACCACTTTCCATGTTAAGTTACTCCGTTACCTCATATCGTTCTTTATCTTCACAACAACCTCTACGATGACTGCATACACCTAATTTGCATGACACGAAGTGATACATTAAGGCAAAATACTTGATAAATCTTATTATGAGTGTGTAAAAGTACAAATAAATTTTGGTATGCAGAAAATTTTTTAGGATATTTTTACAGTTTTTTTCATTCTAACCATAAAAAAGTGCTTTTACGTAATCAAAAACTACTTTTGAATGCAATAAATGATGTAAAAAAAACAAATTTTCTTTGTTATGCGCTCCGTTTGGAGTAATTTTGCAGTCATAAAACAAAACAAGAGAAAAGAAAAAGAATAAAAATGATGACAGCCAATGAAATCCGCGACTCTTTTAAAAAATTTTTTGAGTCAAAAGGCCATACCATCGTCGCCTCTGCTCCGATGGTAATTAAAGATGACCCCACCCTGATGTTTACCAATGCCGGCATGAACCAGTGGAAAGATATTATCTTAGGGACACGCCAGCCAGAACCACGTCGCCGCGCCAACTCACAGAAATGCCTTCGCGTGAGTGGCAAGCATAACGACCTGGAGGAAGTCGGTCACGACACCTACCACCATACCATGTTTGAGATGCTTGGCAACTGGAGTTTCGGAGACTACTTCAAGGAGGGTGCTATCGATTATGCCTGGGAATACCTGGTAGATGTGTTGAAACTCGACCCCAGCAACCTCTATGTGACCGTATTTGAGGGCAGTAAGGAAGAAGGGCTGGAGCGTGACGACGAGGCTGCAGCCTATTGGGCGAAACATGTACCTGCCGACCATATCATCAACGGCAACAAACACGATAATTTCTGGGAAATGGGCGACACAGGCCCCTGTGGACCTTGCTCTGAAATTCACCTCGACTCTCGCAGTGCTGAGGAGCGCGCCAAAGTACCCGGTCGTGAACTGGTAAACAAAGACGACCCTCAGGTGATAGAGATTTGGAACCTCGTGTTCATGCAATACAACCGTAAGGCTGATGGCAGTTTGGAAAAGCTATCGATGAATGTCATCGACACTGGTATGGGGTTTGAGCGCCTGGTTCGTGCACTTCAAGGCAAACATTCCAACTACGATACCGATATCTTCCAGCCCATCATCCACGAGATTGAGCGACTATCTGGCAAGCGGTATGGAGAAAACGAGGATACCGATGTGGCTATGCGTGTCATCGCCGATCATCTTCGCGCCGTTTCTTTCAGCATTGCCGATGGCCAACTGCCCAGCAATGCCAAGGCTGGCTATGTCATCCGCCGCATCCTACGCCGTGCCGTACGCTATGCATACACATTCTTAGGGCAGAAAGAAGCCTTCATGTACAAGCTGATTCCTACCCTTGTGCATGAAATGGGTTCCTCATATCCTGAACTTCCCGCCCAACAAACCCTCATCAGCCGTGTGATGAAAGAGGAGGAAGATTCATTCTTGCGCACCCTCGACAAAGGTATCAATCTGCTCAATGGCGCCATGGATGAACTGATGGCTCATGGCGAGAAGACACTTGACGGTCGCCAGGCCTTCAGACTGTTCGACACCTACGGTTTCCCACTTGACCTGACTGAACTAATATGCCGCGAACATGGCTACAGTGTGGATGAGAAACAATTTAATGAGGAGATGGAGAAGCAAAAGGCTCGTGCCCGCAATGCTGCTGCCGTAGAAAGCAGCGACTGGGTAGAATTACTTGAAGGCGAACAGACCTTTGTGGGCTATGACTACACAGAATACGAATGCCACATCCTCCGCTACCGCAAAGTGACACAGAAGAAGAACACCTATTATGAACTTGTGCTCGATTACACCCCCTTCTATGGAGAAATGGGTGGTCAGGTAGGTGACCGTGGTGTCATCGTGAGCGAATATGAAACGGTGGAAATCTTCGATACTAAACGTGAGAACAATCAAAGTGTGCATTTGGTGAAACAACTGCCACAGCACCCAGAGGCCGACTTCATGGCCTGTGTAGATACCGACCTGCGTGAAGCCAGTGCCGCTAATCATACAGCTACCCACCTCTTAGACTACGCCCTCAAGCAAGTGCTTGGCGACCATGTGGAGCAGAAAGGTTCTTATGTGAGTCCCGAAAGTCTCCGTTTCGACTTCTCCCACTTCCAGAAAGTGACCGAAGAGGAGATACGCGAGGTGGAACAAATCGTCAATGATATGGTTCGCCAGAACCTTCCCCTGGACGAGAATCGTGAGATGCCGATAGAACAGGCCCGCGAGTTGGGCGCCATTGCCCTTTTCGGCGAGAAATACGGCGACAAGGTGCGCGTGGTGCGCTTTGGCCCGAGTTGTGAGCTTTGTGGTGGTGTCCATGCCCGTGCAACAGGTAATATTGGTTTCTTCAAAATCGTCGGTGAAAGTAGTATTGCCGCCGGCATCCGCCGTATCGAAGCCGTCACTGGCAAGCGTTGCGAAGAACGAATCTACATCGTGGAAGACATGATAAGAGGCATCCGTGAAATGTTTAACAATGCCAAAGACCTGCAAGGAGTTCTTCAGAAATATATCGACGAGCACGACTCAATGAAAAAGCAGATTGAAGGTTTCCAGGCTCAAGCTATTGAGCGTATGAAAGACCAGTTGCTGCAGAAGAAACAATATGTCAACGGTATCAACGTGGTCCAAACCGTGTTGTCCATCAAGCCCGACGTGGCTAAAGACCTGGTATTCAAGGTAACCCATGAAATCGGCGAGCATGCACTATGTGTCATTGGTTCCGTTTTTGAGAACAAGCCTTTGCTAAATGTCATGATTAGTCAGGACATGGTGGAAGAGTTGGGTCTGAATGCTGGTCAGATGATTCGCGAGGCTGCCAAGTTGATTAAGGGCGGCGGCGGCGGCCAGCCACACTTCGCCTCTGCTGGTGGCAAAGATCCTGACGGCATCTCCGCCGCAGTTGACAAGATAGTCAGTCTTGCCACCAATCAATCTAAATAGGACATCACCCCAATAGTGGGGATAGGCAATAGATACGAACTTACAAAACTCAATTTATTATGAAAACCGTACAAAGAATAACCATGCTGATGCTTGCACTCATCGCAAGCTTGTCGGTGAATGCCATCGACATTAAGATTAAGAAAGACAAGACTGTGGTTGATGGTATTTTCTACAATGTCAACCTGAAGAAGCAGCAAGCTGTAGTGGTGAGAGGTCAGGAAGCCTACGTTGGCGACATTGTGATACCCGAGAAAATCACAGTAGATAGTGTGACCTGCTATATAGAGGAGATTGGCTCAGGAGCTTTCAAGAACTGTCCCGGCATGACTTCGGTCTCGCTTCCCTCTACCATCTCGAAAATCGGAAGCAGTGCCTTCGAGGGGTGTGCCAGTCTGAATGAGGTTAGCATCCCCTACCGTATCCAGGAATTGCCATCCGACCTATTCAAAGACTGCACCAGTCTCACCGTGGTCAATCTTCCTGAGAATTTGAAGAAAATTTCCACAGGTGTGTTCCAAGGTTGCAAATCGTTGATGGACTTTGAGTTCCCTACCTCTATCACCGAAATTCCAAGTAATACCTTTAAAGATTGCAGCGAATTACGCAACGTGGTGATCCCTACTGGTGTAAAGAAAATAGGTGGAAATGCTTTCCAAAACTGCAGCAGCCTGCAATATATTGAATTCCCCACAGGTGTCAGCAGCTTGGGTGGTAATCTGTTTGAGGGTTGCACCAGCCTTCAGGAATTCCGTTTCCCATCAGGTGTCACCATCATCCCCGCAGATATGTTCAAAGGATGTGTTGAATTGAAGAATGTTGATCTTTCAAATTCCATCACCAAGATTGATAATGAGGCATTTGCCAACTGTAGTTCGCTGGAGAGCATCGAGCTGAGCAACTCTGTTTCATCTATCGCTAAAAGTGCTTTTGAGAATTGTGCCAGTCTGCGCACAGCCATCATCCCCAATGGCATCAAGGAAATCAGCAACGACACTTTCAAGGGATGCGCCAGTCTGACTGAAATCAACCTGCCTTCTGCTCTTCTGAAAATCGGCAGTAGTGCTTTTGAGGGTTGCGCCAGCCTAACTTCCTTGACACTACCTGTCTCACTAAAGGAAATTGGCAGCAAGGCTTTCGACAAATGCACGGGTTTGATGGACATCTACACCAATAGCGCCACACCTGTGAAAATCAGCGGGAACTCCTTCTCCAAGGCTACAATGAAAGAGGGTATCGTGCATGTGAAGAAAGGCTTCACCAACAACTACAACCTCGACAAGCAGTGGAAAGCATTCCTCAATATCATCAACTGGGAGCAGAAATAGTTTCTTAGTTGACGAGTTGACAAGATACAAGTTGACAAGATATTTGCTTTTGTAAGGTGACGAGTTGACAAGATACGAGTTGACAAGATATTTGTTTTTGTAAGTTGACGAGTTGACAAGATACAAGTTGACAAGATATTTGCTTTTGTAAGGTGACGAGTTGACAAGATACGAGTTGACAAGATATTTGATTCTTTAAGTTGACAAGTTGATATTATCTCATAACTTTTTAAAACAAAAAGACGCCACAATGTGACGTCTTTTTTTATGCCCAAGTATTGTCTGAACTCCTGTAACTCCTGAACTCCTAACAAATATCTATCTTGCTAAGTCGAATCCGAGACGTACGCCATCGTAGTTTTTGCTCAGTTCGCTGACGGTGGCAAGCGTGGCATTTCCGCTGGCAGAACCTACCATTTGCAAAATGCTCAACAGTTTTTTCGATTCGAAAAGCAGACTGATACCACTTCCAGAAGTGTTGATAAAACCATTGATCGACGCAATCATTGTTTTCAGTGTAATCTGTCCGGTGTTAGGATCATAGACGTACGAACCACTGAGGGGTGTACCCATCAGCTTTCCAGAAAAAGATTTGTCTTGGTTGAAAGTGAAATAAGTATTGGAACCACTGATGCCCATCTGCTGATAAGTACCAGCCAATTCAGACCTCACTTTTGCAGCAGCCACCTCACCACCGGCCTTTGCCAGCAGGTTGTCGGATGCGAAACCACATCCTGGCTGATAATATTTCCATGTCCCCACAAGACCTTCCTGTGACACCTTATTGATACCCAACACACTGGTAAGGATGTTGCCCAATGTGCTTGTTCCATCAACACCACTGAAGATGTTTCCATTTGTTCCCATGCACCCTGTAAGCATAAGGCTGACAACTGTGCATACAATAATCGTTAATTTTTTCATATTCATATAGTTTTAGTAAATGATTCTTTGAAGATTGAAAATTGAAAAGTAGTTAAAGGGACAATACCCCATTTCGAAAGCGGCAGTGGTATTCTCTCACCCCTTACCTCTTACCCCTTACCTCTATGTCTCTTCTAACTTCTAACTCCTAAAGTCTGATTCTTAGGCCAATTGACGAGAAAGAGTTTTTCCGTTGCCCTTGTGAAGGCCGTATAGAGCCAGTGGATATAGTCGGGTGTGAGCATGTCGTCGGTCATATACCCCTGGTCGAGATAAACATGTTGCCACTGTCCACCTTGTGCTTTATGACAGGTCACAGCATACGCATATTTCACCTGCAAGGCATTAAAATAGACATCTTCTTTCACCTTCTTCAGTCGGTCGGCTTTTGCAGGTATCTCCTCATAGTCGGACATCACCCCCAGAAAGAGCTGTTCCTGCTGTTCTGCTGTCATTGCTGGAGCCTCCGAACGGAGGGAGTCGAGCACAACGGTGATGGTTTGTTCATGGTCGTCGTAATCGGGGAATCTCAATGTGACATCGGCGAAATGAAAACCATAGAGTTGTCTGAACGCCCGTGCCCTTCCAACGATAGCCCGGTCACCATTGGCTATGAATGCCATATCGCTTTTCTCCTGTTCCGTCCAATAGTAGTTGTTTTTCACTACCATAAGGATGTCACCTGAGCAAAGTTCTTCTTCTCTGCCTAACACCATATTACGAATACCTTGGTTGTAGATATTCGCCCTTTTGTTCGACCGTGTGATAACGGTGGTCTCATCCAGCCCTACCCTACTGTAACTGCTGGCTAATGACTCTATGAGCTCATCCCCAGGCACCATCAATATATCGGCGAAACCTTGGAAACGCACTTTGGGCAGAGCGACATCACCCATGCCCATCACCATGTGGCGTATCACCGTAGCGTTGTAAAGGATTCCCGAGTCCTGACTCTGTCGCAACACCTCGTTGAGATCCGACAGATACACATTGAGGCCATAGCCTTCGAGGAAGTCCTGCGACAATGCCGGCGATTCCTCCTCCCCTACTGGTGGCAACTGTGCCATGTCGCCTATGAGCATCAGTCGGCAGCCACGGCCGGAATAGACAAAACTCACAAGGTCGTCGAGCAGCCGTCCGCTTCCGAAAGCCGCCTCACCATAGTTATTGTTGGATATCATCGATGCCTCATCCACCATGAAGATGGTGTCTTGAGCCAAATTGTCGTTTAAATTGAAACCACTCATCTGTCCTGTAAAAGCCTTCTGCCTATAAATCTTCCGGTGAATGGTAAATGCGGGATGGCCACTATTGAGCGCGAAAACCTTCGCTGCCCGCCCTGTAGGTGCCAATAGCATCATGCGCAGTCCTAATTCCGTCAGTGTCCTGACAAATGCACTGGCAAGCGATGTCTTTCCCGTTCCTGCCGACCCTCTCATCAACATACATGGTCGTTGTGACCTGTCTGCAATAAATTGGCAGAACACTTCCACAGCCTGCTTCTGCTCCGCAGTGGGCTCATATCCAAAAGTATTCAGTATTCTCTCATGAAGCATAGCATTCTGCGGTTCTGGTATGTGCTTAGGTTTCAAAATAATATGCAAAGATAATATAAATCGAATACAGAGCAAAATGATTTCTATCATTTTCTATGTTTGGATGCCGTTTATCTTATTTAAAGATATATTATTTTTTACTTTTGTACAAATATGTGATAAGAAAATTGTAATTTCGCAGCATGAAAAAGAAAAGTATCCACAACTATTTGCTGTTCGCTTGTGTGATTATACTCTGCTTGATTACGTTTATGAGTATTTCCTCTCCCGTGCGTTTCAACAGGGAGCGGGAAACACGTGAAGAGGCCGTGAAAAACCGTCTGTTGCAGATACGCCAGGCATCAGAGGCTTTCATGAAAGCCAACGGACGATATGCCAGTAAATTGGAGGAAATGGTCAATGCAGGGTATTTGGTCGATTCACTCCGAATGGTACCCTACGGTGAAGGAGAGGTGTTTTCATATAGTGCAAGCATCCTCAGCAGCAAGAGCGACCACCCTGTGCCGGTCATGGAGTGTTGTGCAGAATATGCCCAATACCTAAAGGGATTGGACAAGGAACAAGTGTCGGAACTAATCAATATTGCCATTGACATGGGAGAATTTCCTGGTCTGAAAATCGGTGACTTGGAACACGACAACCATAACGCAGGAAATTGGGATTAGGCGTATGAGGTGTTAGTTTTTGAACTTGTAAGTTTTTGAGTTTTTGTCAACTTTCGCAAGCTCCAGTTTCGTCTAGTTTTATGGTTTATAGGTCGCTTCGCTTACAGGTTTTAAGGTAATATATGTATGGCTAACGACATATTTGAGCAAATCTCACCTCATAACCTAGAAGTTGAGGACTTACGAAACTTCAATTAGAATTGATAAGCAGATGAAAAGAATTTTGAAGAATTATCGTCGCAAACGGCGAGAACCTTACGCAATAGAGTTAGGAAATGACTTGTCATTTCATCTCAAATTCCTATAAATTCATCATAATGGAAAATTCTATAATTCTCCAATTCGTGATGAAAAGAATCATGGAAACACAAAAAAGCTACGGACTTCAGGGACTATTAGGACTGCCTCTATGGCATCACTGTACCAGCCGTTAAAAACGGCTGGTTAGTTTCCTGCCCAATAGAAACAAGCACTTCATTCTCTATCGAGATTTTTTTGTTAAATAGCTACGGAGGAAAGGAGTGGAAGGAGGAATCCAGGCTGCCTAATTATGCAATCATTTTCTCCACGACCATAGGTCGCCTCCACATACTCCTCACCTCCGTAGAACAAGATAAACATGAATTCCTTGGCGTACATGGTCTGGCCTTGGGTCAGCGCGTCCGGCTCCTCGCCGAACGTCACCGTGGTGTTCGGCACGGCGACATAGTATTCCACACGCAGCTTCTGCCCTGTGGCACTATAGACATACTTCGTTATATTGCCGTTGGTGAAGTATATCTTGCCCGGGTTATTGTTGGAGTCGTATGTGATGTACGCGATGCCGCGGCTCTTGTCGGCGACCAATGAGCCGTTGCGGTCGTAGATGTACTGTGAGCCATTCGCCCTCTTGTACTCGAACGA
The DNA here is from genome assembly GCA_900315075.1 of uncultured Prevotellaceae bacterium. Lineage (GTDB taxonomy): Bacteria > Bacteroidota > Bacteroidia > Bacteroidales > Bacteroidaceae > Prevotella. The sequence continues at coordinate 39,704 of OMXV01000043.1, forward strand.
GCCGGCGAAGTCATAGTCCGCCGAAGTCTCCGTCACCCCCGTGAGCCGGTTGCCGTTGTAGGTGAGGGTGAGGTTATCCATCAAGCCGTAGCTGCTGGACGAAATCTTCCCGTAGCGTGTAATCCCAGTGATATTGCCGTGCGCGTCATACTGCACGCCCTCGGTATATGCCCCCGCTGCCGATATGGCGTTACCCCTGCCGTACGTGGCCTGTGTCAGCTGGTTAGAATCGTCGTAGGCGAACTTGTAGCCACGCTTGTTGTTGTAGTTGTTGTTCTGCCATCTCATCGCGCTGATGTTGCCGTTGTAGCGGGGAGTGCCCGGGCCGTCGGCATAGAACAGTTCCTCACAAAAACTGTTGGTGGTGATGCCCGTCGTCCATCCGTGCAGGTCGTAGGTGTAGGTGACATCCTTGTCCACGCTTGCATTGGTGAACGGGCGGGTGACCCTTGACAGCCTGCTTAGGGAATCATACGCATACGTCATCGTGGAGGACACAGCCTGCCCGCCGTTGGCAAGTTCAGGCCTGACACCAATCGTCTGCAATCTGATTTCTAAAGATGTATTGATTGAAATGATATTCTGTTTCATTTGTGATGAATCAAAAACTACCATTCTAAAATCTTTCGTAACAGAATAATTTCCCCATTATCTATACTAAAAAACCATTCTTTCACGCCATCTGTACCTATGACAGGTAACGGATTATCCTTTGTTGGCGGAGGAATACAACTAAATGTTTTTGGGGGGCTGTCTTTCTTTTTAGTTATCATATCCTTGGCACTTGAATAGAAAAGGATGGTTTTGTCACCCTTTTGGCTATAGCCTAATAGGCTTGTTCTATAATGCAACTTATAAGATAAAAAGGCAGAAACGAATATTGTGTAAATATTGTTGCCATTTTTTTTTGCAGAGATAACTATATAATCCTCATTCTCTATATCATTTAATACCATATTAATGATTGAATCTAACTTGCTGGAGCAGATGGTGTATTCATCCAGTCTCATAGTGTTTTGTCCATTTCCTATTGTGGAGATGGAAACAAGTAGAACTATTAATATTATTATCTGTTTCATTCTAAAAAATCATTTATTATCGATTCTTTATTATCAATAGTTCGGTATTTTTTATCTTAAAATATTAACAGAGGATCTCATCTTCCTCACACCGCAATGTTATATTGCATAGTGGTTAGTGAAAAGACCT
>OMXV01000029.1 GCA_900315075.1 uncultured Prevotellaceae bacterium
CGCACGGGATTGCCCGTCCGCGCCTGCGCATATGAGGACGACACACCTATCGAAGTGCCCTACGCTGTGGTCTCGAGCGACAAGAAGACACTCACCTTCTACTATGACGACCAGAAAGACAATCGCTCAGGGACTAAATATTCACTGAACGAAGGATACAACAGCCCTGGTTGGTACGATCCTGCCTCAACTATCACCAAGGTTGTCTTCAACAGCAGTTTTGCAAAGGCTCGACCTACATCATGTAATAGTTGGTTCTCAAACATGAAGCAACTCACCACCATCAGTGGCCTCAGCTATCTCAACACCTCAGCGGTTACCATCATGGCAGGAATGTTCTCTTCCTGCGAACTGTTGGGTTCAATTAATGTCAGCAACTTTAACACTGCAAAGGTAATAGACATGTCGGGAATGTTTGCCGGTTGCAAGAAAGTGACGACATTGGACCTCAGCAACTTCAACACAGCCAATGTGAAACGAATGGATTTTATGTTCAACAATTGCTTAGAGATGACCAGTCTTAACCTCAGCAATTTCAATACGGAGCAAGTATATAATTTCAACAGCATGTTCTGTTCTTGCAAAAAACTTTCCAGTCTCGATGTTTCCAATTTCAACACGTCAAAGGCTGTTAACATGGATGAAATGTTCAGGGAATGCGCTTTCAAGACCCTTGACCTTACTTCATTTACGTTCCCCAAAGGAGTAGAGTCATATTTGTTTTTGGGATATTGTACTAAATTGGAGGAACTATTTATTTCAGGCACTGCGCCCAACCTCAACAATAATGCCTGCACGAATGTAGGAAAAAACAAATATTGCTACTTGGTTTATCCAGTAGGAACAGACATGGGATTACAGCGTGTGAGCCTAAACACAGCAGAGGAATTATGGAAAAGTGGTTCTTTCATGGACATGAATTCTTGGAACGATAGGGCATCCTGCTTTACCGACCTTGGTCTTCCGAGTGGTAAGTTATGGGCTGATTACAATGTAGGGGCACTCCGTCCATTTATGTATGATTTATACTTTGCCTGGGGTGAAACGAAAGCAAAAGATACATATACCTGGGATAATTATCATGAGGATAGCAACTGGGGCGAGAACTATAATTATGGCTATAGAAACGATTTCGCTGAATATCCCTATGTGGTTTATTATGAGGACGGATACTTGGCCTATTTATACGATGTCGGCATACCAACTAATGCTGAATACAAAGAACTGGTCAACAACTGCACACTCAAAGAGGCAACCCTCAACAATGTAAAAGGTATTCGCCTGACGAGTAAGAATAACGGCAAGAGCATATTCCTGCCCTACACAGGAAGTTATTACGACAGCAGTACCCCAGAGAGCGGAACCGCCACTTATTACTGGACCAGTACGAACTATAACAGTCAGAAAGCATATGCATACAATCTCAATAGTGGGAAAATGACCAGCACACAATGCCAGAAACGCACAGGATTACCTATCAGAGCAATAGCAAGATTTATGTACCAAACATATGAAATCTATTGGACGTCATCCAACTCCGGCAACTTCTACATCGATGGCATCAGCAATGTGAAGGGTCAGACTTCTACCGACAACACCATTTACACCCTCCAGGGTGTGAAGGTGGAGGGCAAGCCCCAGCCTGGTATCTATGTGAAGAACGGACGGAAAGTCGTTGTAAAGTGATTGTTATTAGTTGACAAGTAACGAGTTGACAAAATAGTAGTGTTGTCAACAAATGATTACCATATAATTAAGAAAGTAGAGATGCCAACGTGGCGTCTCTACTTTCTTTTTTTTATACCAATCATCGACCTTTATCTTTTAATTCCTTGATGTTGAAGTTGGAATTCCGAAATATAGATGCAAATATTGCAGATATCTTTAGAATAGATGCTATATTCCCATGAGGTAAAGCTGACTAAAACTCCAGTCACATGATAAAACGTCATACATGATACACTTTTTCGTCAAAGACAAGTTTGACGAAAAGTCATACCACAATAATAGCGAAAAAACAATGTGTTATAAGACTTTTTTTGTATTTTTGCAGTCACATACTACTCAGGACAAATTACACTATTTCACACTGAAACAATGAAAAAAATTATTTGCTTTATCATCGTATTGTTATGTCCCCTCTGCCTGATGGCACAAATGGGGACAAGATTCCCATCTGAGCGAAAAGTCATCAAAGACCCACAGACGGGCGTGGAACTTGTATTTCTCACCAGTAAGAGTGGAACTGGCGATTCGAAAATCTATCAGACCCACAACCAATGGACAGCCGATGGCAAGTGGGTGGTTTTCCGCTCCGACCGTGTCCAGGGCGAGGCTCTTGCCGTCAATGAGGAAACTGGCGACATCGTACAGATTACCGAAGGTGGATATGCCGGTATGCTCTGTGTGGCACGTAAGTCGATGAACCTCTATCACATGCGGTTGCTAAAAGATAAAAATGACAAGCGTTTGGGCATGGAAGTGGTGGAGGTAAATTTGGAACAGCTCTTTGCCGATTCTGAATCAGGAAAATTAAAAAGCAAAAAGCATTATGAACGTATCTGCGGAGTCATACCTGCGGAAATGTGCACAGATGGCGACATGGCACTCGATGGGAGTGAGGAGTTCGTCTATTTCAGGCTCACTAAGGAATATGCCCGGAATCTGCCTATCGCAGAACCCATCTCCGGCATATTCGGACCACGCAAAATGGGCGCAGGACCAGGAGGAATAGGAAAGATGGATTTGAAGACGGGAAAAGCAGAACCTGTGGTGGGTGTACACTTTCAGGTGGGGCATATCCAAGGCAACCCATGGCATCCTGGGGAAGTGATCTTCTGCTGGGAAACAGGAGGAAAAGCACCACAACGAACATGGATGGTGAATGCCGATGGTACAAATTTGCGTCCTATCTATCGAGAAACGGAACACGACTGGGTTACCCATGAGGCAGTCATCAGCGAGGACGAGTTGGTGATAGCACTATTGGGTCATCGTCCCATCAATCAGAAAGGTGGAGAGACCGCAGGTCTTGAATCATTTGCATTTTCAGACGAATGGGGGCCATCGGGAACCAAAGAATATCCCACTGGCATAGCGGTGGTAAATATGCGCACTCGCGAACTGACAATGGAGGGACAGGTAGATGGCGACAATTTCTGGCATGTGGCTGGCTCGCAGGATGGACACTGGGTGGCTGGCGATGACTTTGCTCGCGAACTGTGGATTATCGACAGGCACACCAAAGAGCGCATCCTACTTACCGCAGGCCATAAAACCACTGCACGCGACCATGTACATCCAACATTCAAACCTGATGGTACAGAGATAGAAATACAATCGGCTATGCTCAGCGAAGATGGTCGCTCTATGAATATCTGCATCGTCAGATTACCCCAGCAACTCATCGAACAATATCCCAAAACCGAGAAATAAAGATGAAATTGAAGATTAGTAAAATCAAGTTGATGCAAATAGGTTTGGCTTTCACTACCTGTCTATGCATCAGCCATGCGAAAGCACAGACTGTGAATGATAGCAACACGCCACTCCATCTGATGCGACCCGCCTATAGGGTGGGCTATGGCATACCTACAACCCAGGAAGTGAAACAGACAATGGACCGTGTGCTGCAATACATTGCAAGTGAGACTCCTGCTATACTTGTGGACAAAAACACAGGGAAAGAGATCACAAAGATAAAGGACATTAATGAAAACACCCAGCTAAAGCAGGGCGGATTCCGACTGACCAGTTATGAATGGGGCGTCACTTATTCTGCGGTTCTCGCAGCCTATGAAGCAACTGGCGACTCTGCCTATCGTGATTACGTCTATCAGCGTCATAAGTTATTGGCTGATATCGCACCTACATTCAGAAAATTCCATGAACAAGGAAAACCTATCGATGGCAACATACGGCGGGTGGTTGACCCTCATGCCCTCGACGATGCCGGGGCTGTGTGCTGCTCGATGATTAAGGCTTTGTTAGAAGATAACAAACTGCCCCTGCGGCCGCTTATCGATAACTATATCGAGTATATTATAAACAAGGAGTACCGTCTGGATGATGGCACCTTTGCGCGACTACGTCCACAGAAAAACACGGTTTGGCTCGACGATATGTTTATGGGCATCCCAGCTGTGGCATATATGGGACGACTGACGGGCGATACAAAATATTACGATGAGGCAGCCCGGCAGGTGCTACTGTTTGCTGAACGGATGTGGGTGCCAGAAAAGAAACTGTTCCGACATGGCTGGGTGGAGGATATGACACCCCATGTGGCTTTCCACTGGGGGCGTGCCAACGGGTGGGCAATACTCACGCTATGTGAGGTGCTTGATGTACTGCCCGAGAATCATCCACAGCGGTTGCAGATTCTTGACCTGCTGCGAAAACATGCTGAGGGTCTTGCTGCACTGCAGCATCAAGATGGATTTTGGCACCAATTGCTCGACCGCAATGACACCTATCTTGAGACATCAGCCACTGCCATCTATGCTTATTGTCTGGCACATGCCGTTAACAAAGGATGGATAAGTGCCAAGGCATTCGGTCCTGTGGCTTTGCAGGCATGGCATGCCTTAGCATCGTCCATCAACGAACGTGGTCAGGTGGAAGGCGTATGCGTAGGTACTGGTATGGGATTCGATGCTTCCTTCTATGCTTATCGACCTGTCCATGCCATGGCAGCCCATGGATATGGTCCTGCCATTTGGGCTGGTGCCGAAATCATCCGCTTGCTCCAACTTCAGCATCCTAAACTTAACGACAGTGCGGTGCAATTCTATGATGAAGAGGTGCCTACCGACCAGCCCATTTTCAATTATGACGGAAAAATCAGATTCTAAACAGTTGTAACCCATGAAGAGACTTCTTATGCTGATAACCCTCGGCGGGTGGATGATGGGAGTAATGACCCTCTCGGCCAAAGACTACGATGTGAGAGACTTTGGGGCAGTGGGTGATGGAAGCCATATCGACTCGCCTTCCATCAATGAGGCATTGCTGAGGGCGGCACAAGATGGTAAACATGGTGTGGTGGTGATTAGGAAAGGAACCTATCTCTGCTATTCCCTTCATCTGCAGTCGGATGTGACATTGCGACTGGAAAAGGGAGCCGTGCTGAAAGCAGCTGCGCCAACCGACTCTGAAGGGTATGATGAAGCTGAGAAAAACGACTCCCATTTCCAGGATTTCGGACACAGTCATTGGCACAATTCGCTACTCTGGGGTGAACGACTGCATGATGTGGTATTAGAGGGGGATGGCCTTATCGATGGAAGCAGTGTGCTTACACGTGGCGGTCAGTGGAAAAGTGAAACCGGGCAGACTACAGCCAATAAGGCTTTGGCACTGCGCGATTGCAAGAATGTCACCATTCGAGGACTGAACTTCCTAAATTGTGGTCATTTTGCCATGCTGCTTACAGGTGTAGACCGTTTACTGATAGAAAACATTACAGCAGACACCAATCGCGATGGAATCGATATTGACTGTTGTGAGCATGTCATTGTTCGCGGTTGTCGGGTTAATACGGTCAACGACGATGCTATCGTATTGAAATGTTCCTACGCATTGGGATGGCCCAAACCTACAGCACATGTGCTGATAGAAGACTGCCATGTGAGCGGTTACGATGTGGGGTCGGTACTTGGAGGAAATCCTACAGCTATAACTACGAAAGCACCCGATGGAGATGGCCCCACGGGGCGTATCAAATTGGGGACGGAAAGTAATGGCGGATTCCGGCATATCAGGATACGACGTTGTATATTCACGCATTGCCGGGGGCTGGCGTTAGAGACTGTCGATGGTGCTGCAATGGAGGATATCAACGTCAGCGACATCAACATGAGCGATATCTGCAACTCACCCATTTACATCAGATTGGGCGATAGGATGAGGGCTCCTGAAGGATTCCGTCCTTCTTCCATCAGCAATATTAACATCTCTCGCGTTGATGTTGATAGTGCCGACTGTCGTTATGCCTGTCTTATCGTAGGCACACAAGACCATCCCGTGAGAAAAGTGACTCTGAGAGATATCAACGTGAGATTCCTTGGTGGATTGACCCTCGATGATGTGGAACAACAGCGCGGTAGCAATCCTTTCTTCTTTAGCCATAATGGCACTGCCACCATTGCCCATCATGAGGCGGGTGGCTATCCCGAACCATCAGCCCATGGCATCCAACCTGCATGGGGACTCAGTATCAACTATGCCGAAAAGATTAAGCTGAAGAATTTCCATTTGGAAACTATTCATCCAGATGAGCGGCCATCGCTTTTTGTGCAGAACCATCGTCGGATTCGGTTTGGCAATGTGACAACTCTCAACAATGGTTTGTCGGAAACTTTCAACATGGTAAAAGACCAGTAACGAAAACAGCACAGCCTCCATACGATATGCATGGAGGCTTTTCATTGAAATGTGTGAACAACTAAAAAATACGCCCTGATTTTCTTAATAATCCATAAAAACTAAAGGTTTTAGTTCTAATAAACTATTTTTTTTAGTTACTTTGTGGTCGGATAAGATACAGACGCATTTGATGGATGTGAAACTAAAAGAAAACGAACAATGAAAAAACTAACTCGTAAAGAAAAAGAAATCATGGACCTGTATTGGCAGCATGGGCCGATGTTCGTCAAGGAACTGTTGGAGTACTATGACGAGCCACGTCCACATTTCAATACGCTATCCACTACTGTGCGTATCCTGGAGAAAAAGGGTATGCTCGGTCACAAGCAGTTCGGCACGTCCTATCAATATTTCCCGACTGTATCGGAGAAGGAATACGGACGCTCGAGTCTGGCCGGAGTTATCAAGAGCTATTTTGACGACTCGTATCTGGATGCCGTTAGCAGTTTTGTGAAGGATGAAAAGATTTCTTTGGAAGAACTGAAAGAACTAATCGAGCAAATAGAGAAATCATAATACTCAACTTTCGCAAGTAAGGAGAGATTAGGCGGGAAAAAGGTTTTAAAGGTATAGATTGCGTCATTATCTCACAAAATAGCTGTAAAAATGAGCATACGTCCCTTTAACTACTCTTTAACTACCTTTTAACTACCCTTTAACTACTGCAAATTGAGCGGACTTGAAAGTTGCTGTGCTGATAGCGATATTCTACTTGTTTTATCGCTTATTGCTCAGTCGCGACACGTTTCACCGCCTGAACCGTATGGTATTGCTCATAACGGCAGTGACTTCGTTTGTGTTGCCATTTTGTGTCTTCACTTTCCATCATACTGTTGTCATGGCACCCATTGAGTCCAGCATAGCCATAGGGCAGCCATTGGTCGCCATTGTAGAACCGTCTCTTCCATGGTGGCAAATGGGAATTATCATTGTGTTCTTCTTGGGTGTGCTCATTGTTGTGGGGCGTGTTGTATGGTCTGTCGTACAAGTATTACATCTTATTATGCACAGCGAACGTCACCCACAAGACGATGGTGTCGTCATTGCCGTTACCGACAAACAATTGGCGCCTTTCAGTTGGATGCGATACATTGTACTTAACGTTTCAGATTTCGAACATCAAGACCAGGCCATCATGGCCCACGAACGAGCCCACATACGAAAGCGACATTCGCTCGACGTCCTTCTCGTTGACACACTCACAGCACTGCAATGGTTCAACCCCGCAATATGGATGCTCCGCCAAGACCTGCGAGCCATCCATGAGTACGAGGCTGATGCAGCTGTTCTCTCTCAAGGCATCAATATGCGTCAGTATCTGTATCTACTTGTCCAAAAGGCCGTTGTCAGTGGCGGGTACTCCATAGCCAACGGCATTACTCATAGTACCCTAAAAAACCGCATAAACATGATGCTTAACAATAAGAAATCCAATGGCAAGAGTTGGTTGAAACTGCTTGCGCTCCTCCCCATTTTGGGCACTGTCTTAGCACTCAACGCTGAAACCGTCACCGATTATGTTTACCAACACCCGCAAAAGAAAATGGTGAAAAAGGGCCGTAAAGCAGGAAAGGTAAAAGTCAGTGGCAATACTATAGAAGTGAAAGCCGACACGACGGTTTCTGCACCTATTAGCGTTAGCGTCCGTGGTGTCGCCGTTGAGATGAAAGGCGATTTGGAGAATCCTCTCGTTATTATTGATGGCAAGCGTTCAAGTATGGAGGAACTGCAGACTCTCGATCCCCAAACCATTGATCATATAGATGTTTTGAAAGACAAGGCTTCTATTGATTTGTATGGTGAGGATGGGAAGAATGGGGTCATTCTCATCACAACGAAGAACTTCCAATTGCAAATCCACTTGAGCACTCCGGATGGTGAAGAATTTGTTGGAACTGCATACCAAGAAGCCTATAATGTGGTAGAGAAGATGCCAGAATTCCCTGGTGGTATAGAAGCTATGATGAAATTCCTTTCAGAGAATGTCAAATATCCAGAAGCTGCCCATAAAGCAGGTGCTCAGGGAAAGGTTCTTGTCAACTTCATCGTTGAACCAGATGGCAGTGTCAGCAATGTCCACGTTGCCCAAAAAGTCAACGACGACCTTGATGCCGAGGCTATTCGTGTGATAGGTTCCATGCCAAAATGGTCTCCTGGAATGGAGAAAGGTCAAGCTGTGCGAGTGAAATATGCATTGCCCATATTATTCCGCCTACAATAAAGTCAGACATTTTTTTAACCGGTATTCGGTATTCGCATGTGGTGTATCGATTTCAATAATCGATAATCCTCAAAGTATAATTGACTATGCGAAACCGAATACCGGTTGTTTATGTATAAGCCTTGGAAGGCAGATGTGCCATGAATAAGGCACTTTTATCTCGTAAAAAATGTGAAAAAGTGAGGAATTTGAAAATAAAGATGTACCTTTATCGCTCGAAATGAAAAACTATTTAAACAAATACTTTTATCAACATGAAAAATGTACCTGTAATTAAGATCGGAATCGTCGCCGTTAGCCGTGACTGTTTTCCAGAGTCATTGGCTGTCAATCGTCGTAAAGCATTGGTTGCTAAGTATGTAGAGAAGTTCGGCGCTGCCGATATCTACGAATGTCCTATCTGTATCGTCGAGAGTGAGATTCATGCTCAGCAGGCTCTTGAGGATGTAAAGAAAGCTGGATGCAATGCCCTCTGTGTGTACCTGGGTAATTTTGGTCCAGAGATTTCTGAAACCATGATAGCCGACTGGTTCCAGGGACCGACAATGTTCTGCGCTGCTGCCGAGGAGACACAGGAGAACCTGATTGATGGCCGTGGCGATGCTTATTGCGGTATGCTGAATGCCAGTCAGGCACTCTCACTGCGTAAAACCCGCGCTTATATCCCCGAGGAGCCTGTTGGCGATGCTGCTGAGTGTGCCGAGATGGTTCACGAGTTCGTACCCATCGCTCGCGCTATCGTTGGTCTGCAGAACCTGAAGATTATCAGCTTTGGTCCACGCCCCAACAATTTCCTTGCTTGCAATGCTCCTATCCGTGCCCTTTATGATCTTGATGTTGAAATAGAAGAGAATTCAGAGCTTGATTTGCTCGAGGCATTCCAGAAGCATCAGGGCGACCCACGCATCGATGATGTGGTAAAGGATATGGTTGCCGAACTGGGCACTGGCAATAAAATTCCATCTGTGTTGCCAAAACTTGCCCAGTATGAACTTACATTGTTAGACTGGATAGAGGCACACAAGGGCTCTCGCCAGTTCGTGGCTATGGCCAACAAGTGCTGGCCTGCCTTCCAGACAATGTTCGGCTTCGTACCTTGTTTTGTAAACAGCCGTCTGACAGGTCGTGGCATTCCCGTAGCCTGTGAGGTAGATATCTATGGCGCATTGTCAGAGTATATCGGCACATGCATCACTCAGGATGCTGTTACCTTGCTCGACATCAACAACTCTGTTCCTAAAGACATGTACGAGGAGAGCATCAAGGGCAAGAAGTTTGAATGTGACTGCTATACCGACAAGGAAATCTTCATGGGATTCCACTGCGGCAACACAGCTTCCTCCAAAGTTTGCAGCTGCCAGATGTGCTTCCAGCGTATTATGGCCCGCGCTCTGCCTGTTGAGGTGACCAACGGAACATTGGAGGGCGACTTGAAACCTGGTAAGGCTACCGTTTATCGTCTGCAGTCAACTGCCGATACCAAACTTCGTGCCTACATCGCCCAGGGTGAAATCCTGCCTGTTGCCACCCGCTCATTTGGTTCAATCGGTACCTTCGGTATCAAAAACATGAGCCGCTTCTATCGTCATGTCCTCATCGAGAAACACTATCCTCACCATGCAGCAGTGATGTTTGAGCATGCAGGTAAGTATCTCTGGGAAGTGCTGAAGTATATGGGCATCCCCGTTGACGAAATTGACTACAATTTCCCCAAGGGCAACTTCTATCCCACAGAGAACCCATTCGCATAATCTCAAGACAATTATAACTTGCTTTAATATCTATCTGTTAGGCAAATCCTTTTACACAGGGGCACAGAGAATCAGGTCACAAAGACAATACTCTGTGTCTCTGTGTTTTTGTGTTAGTGGAGTGGTCACCATGTGGTGAGCCAAGTTTCGACATTATTTCAGCTCGTTCCATGTTGGTGGTGTCACACCGAGCAGGTGACGAACAAAGAAATCCTGGCGTTTGTGGTCGCCGTAAGTGTCGCCCATGGTGTGATGGGCACCAGGGATGACTACCAGCTCGAAGTCCTTGCCAGCTTTCACTAAGGCATCGACCACCTGCATGGTGGAGGCAGGGTCAACATTGTCGTCCAACTCACCTACTAACAGCATTAGTGGACGTTCTAAGCGATAGGCATTCTCTACATTCGAACATTCAACGTATGAGGAGTCGATGGGGTAAGACATCCACTGTTCGTTCCACCAGATTTTATCCATGCGGTTGTCGTGGCATCCGCAGGCAGCATAGGCAGCCTTGTAAAAGTCACCATGGAACAGCACTGCAGAAAGAGCATTCTGCCCGCCGGCACTGCAACCGTAGATACCTACACGGTCAGCGTCCATGTAAGGGTATTTTGCTGCCGCTGCCTTAATCCAGGCTATGCGGTCGGGCAGACCGGCATCTTTTAGGTTCTTATAGCATACCTCCTCAAATGCACGGGTTCGGAACGAGGTGGTCATTGCATCGAGTTGGACGACAATAAACCCTAACTCAGCCAATTCCGACATGCCCCCATACCATTCACGAAACGATTTCGGCACGTATTGGTCGCCAGGACCAGAGTAGATGTATTCAATTACAGGATAGTGCTTCGATGGGTCGAAATTGGAAGGGCGTACGATTATCCCCCACATCGGAGTAATGCCATCGCGGCCAGGGGCAACAAATACCTCTGGTGCCTTCCACCCCGTGGCCTCAAGTGCACTGATGTCAGCTTGTTCCAAAGTGCGCAGGATGCGACCGTCCTTGCCCGAGCGCAGCACACTTACGGGAGGTGTGTTGACAGTGGAATAGGTATCGATGAGGTATGACATGTCGCTGGTAAAAACTGCACTATGATGGCCTGTCTCAGGAGTTAGGCAAGTGAGGTGTTTGCCGTCGAGCCCAATCTTATAGTAATGAATGAAGTATGGGTCTTCGGATATGTCCATTCCATTGGCAGAGAAATAGACAATACCGTTTTTCTCGTCGATATGTTGGATGTCGCGCACATAGAATTCACCCCGTGTGACCTGGCGAATTAGTTTCCCTTTTTTCCTGTCGTAAAGATAGATATGGTTGCGACCATCGCGTTCACTTGTCCACACGATGCGGCGACCATCGCTCAGGTCGTGGCGCTGCTGCCGTGTCCAGTTCACATACTTGTCATTCGTCTCCTCGATGAGCGTTCGAACCTCGCCCGCAAGATTCATCTCTAAAATGCGATATAGTTTGTGACCACGTTCGTTGAATTCGAAGGTGACCGACTTGCTGTCTGCATCCCACTGTGGGGCAGACACTTCATATTGATGTTGGAACAGTTCGGTGGATGGCTCCGCTACATGGCCGGTAGCTACTTCCACGATGACGGGCACACGGTAGTTCAGTGAGTCGCCTGGCTTGGCATACTCCTGCTTGTGAAGCACTGGCTCTACTTGCTTTTTGGGTGATGACTCTACATAATACACATAATGTTTTGGGGCAGGCTTGATGCGCACTGTGGCATAATAGCGACCGTCGGGCGAAAATGTCCCCCACGATGAATAATAATAGGTGGCGGTGCCATTCGTGGTCAACTGCCGTTCCTGACCACCATGTCGTATCCATAGATTCTCGTCACGGTGGAATATCTGCAATGTGCTGTCGATGGGTGACGACTGTAAGCCGTCTTTTTCGTCGGGTACCTCCATCCAGTGCCGCTGCGGACCCGTCGGCCGTGGACGGGGCGGTTCGGGATTCCCAGGGAGGACGGTCACTGTGTTGGCGTCGGCATCAACTTCCTTGAAAACCTCTTTTGTACCGTCAAAAACGGAGTACCATAATCTGTGTGTGTCGGCGATGCGATGGGCACGCAGACCACTGTTTTTCACTTTTCCAGTATATGTTTCGCGCAGGGTGGAAGCACGACGATAGTCTTCGATAGTGCCTTGTGCATAGATGGATAGCGACAAAGGGAGACAGGAGATAAAGAAAAATGTCGCTAAGGTATGACGATAAGTCTGTTTCATGTTTGTATGTTTATGGTTTTTGATATATCACGAAAACTTTAAATCTTGCCCATGAAGGGGGGTAGGGGGACTGTGTTGGTGGTTTGATCTAATGATATCAAATGACTGAGTCTACAGGCAAAGATTGATTAATCCCAATCATTAATATCTGCTTCGTTCTTCACTTTATCTGCTATGTCTGCAGATAAGTGAGGAAAGAAGGTCATGCCTGTGATACGCTCAACTTGTTTGATGCTATTAACGTACAGGTCTTTCTTTTGATTGCCGTCTGTGTTCCTGCAAATAAAGCCAATACCTTTTTCATGTCCTTTGCTTAAACACAAAATAACTTTGAAGAATGCCTCGGGTACAACAACTTGGTTAGTTCCAATAGTCTCATGCTTTTGACGAAAAAGAACAGGGCCACAAATGATATATAGACTACCATGTCTCTCTGCCCATCGGCGACATGATATTTCAATTTGGTTCCATGTACCACTATTCAAATTGGCATTTTGAGGGCAGCAATTTGTGTATAGAAACGATTCGTACATGGCGTCACCATCCCATTTGTTGTCGCCTGCTGGGCACATGTGTCCGTGTGTCCATCCACTTCCTTTATAGTCTGAGGATGATGCCCTTGGAGTGGGGACGTCATAATCTTCGTGCCAGGCATTTGAGCGTTTTACCTCCCCATATGTGTGTTCACCTGTTAGATGCCATGCTACCCAGTTCGGAATTTTATAGTCTTTATTGTACGAAACAATATATGCCTTCCTATATAAGATTTGTTCTGGTGTGTCCTTCAGAGGTAAAGGCACATCTATAGAGCTGACAAGTGAAGAGCGTGGCAAACAAGAATCTTCACTTACTACATCAGAAGTCATGAATGAAGAAACAGGCATTCCTTTAGCATTTTTAGGGGTTATCCCATTTGTGTTACATGCTAATAGAATTGCCAGAAAGGGCAAAACAAGTAAAAAATGCCAAGAATTCTTCATAAATGCAAAGGTTGATGTTTCGATAGCAGCTTCCTTCCTCCTGTTCCTTTTAGGTGAACGACCTTGTCGCTGCAAATTTACTCAAAAAAAACCAAATCTTCAATAATTTAACTCAACTTTCGCAAGTTCCAGTTTCGTTTGGTTTTGAGGTTTTGAGGTCGCTACGCTTATAGGTTTTAAGGTGATATATGTATGGATAACGACATATTTGGGCAAATCTTACCTCATAACCTCATAACCTAAAGACCTCATAACCTAGAAGTTGAGGACTTGCGAAACTTCAATAATTTAATTATAAATGATGAGGTCGGATAATTCCATTGGTTTGTATTCTTGTCTTATAGTTATTGAGTTTCCAATTATTTTTTGTGGAAATAAAGAAAACATAAGGGATTTTTCAGTAAATTTGTAGCCGTATTATAGTCGTAATCAATAGCAGACTCAATTTTATTCGCATAGCTCATCGGTGGCTAATTTTGAAAACCTACTTAATTCAATTATGAATATGATAAAAAAGACTTTAATTACACTTTTTATGGTTATGGGTACATTACATTTACATGCACAAGACCAGAATTTTTGGATATTCCTCTGCTTCGGACAGTCGAACATGGCGGGGCAGGCTCCCATTGAGGCGCAAGACTTGATGGTGAACGACCGTTATCTTAGTATGGCAACCACCGACGGTGCAGACCGTCAGTTAGGTACTTGGCGAAAAGCTGTGCCGCCTCTATGTCGTGCTGATGCCCATTTGGGTCCGGCCGACTGGTTCGGACGTACACTGATAGATGTAGTGCCAGAAAATGTGCGTATAGGCATCGTGTCGGTGGCTGTGGAAGGCTGTCCAATCACCTTTTTCGACAAGGACCAGAATGCCGAACTCATCGCTAAAGAGGAGCGCGACTGGATGAATGGCATCCTGGACCAATACGGGCGTGACCCTTACGAGCGCCTGTTGTCGATGGCCAAGATTGCTGCTAAAGACGGAGTTATCAAGGGAATCTTGTTGCACCAGGGCGAGACTGATGCCTATAATGACCAATGGCGTAAGACACTGAGAAAAATATACCGCGACCTACAGCAGGAATTGCGTTTTGATTCGACGGCTGTGCCCTTGCTTGTCGGTGAGGTGGTACGTGGAGAGTATGGCGGAATTTGTGGACATGCCAATCCTACTATCAACGATATTGCCAATCATTATCCTAACACGTATGTTGTCTCTTCCGAAGGCTGTCTTCCAAGCGACGATAATCTACATTTCAGCAGTGAGGGCTATCGCCAATTAGGTCGGCATTATGCTTTGCGCTACTTGGAGGCCACAAATCCTCAGTTGGCGGATGTATGTCGTCAGAAACTTGTCGCTGCCGGACATGACCAAATTTCCGAACCTTCTTCGAATCTTACAATCCAGTCAGAGAGGAACGGTATGACACTCAGTGTTGTTGCATCGGAACCGATAGTGAAAGTTGATGTGGTCAGCTTTTCAGGTCAGACTGTCAAGACCTTCACACTGGGAGGCAAAAAAGAGTTTGAACTCACGTTAAAGGGGTTGCCCAAGGAAAAACTGGTGCTTGTGTTCCAGAGTGCTAACGGAAAAGCTACCACAGACATCAATCTTCAATAATATATGGAGGATTTCAAGGATAAAGTTGTAGTTGTGACAGGAGGCGCACAAGGTATAGGGCGATGCATCGCTGATGAGTTTCTGAAAGCAGGTGCTCATGTCTGCGTTATTGATAAAAAGGAAGGGTCACATTATGTCGGCGACATTGCTGACAAACAGATATTGGAGAACTTTGTTGAATATGTCATCAGAAAATATGGCCATGTGGACTTTCTTATCAACAATGCACTGCCACTGATGAAGGGTATTGATGAATGTAGTTACGAAGAGTTCCAGTATGCCCTTAGTGTGGGTGTCACCGCACCTTTTTATCTTGCCAAACTTTTTGCTCCCCATTTCTCGGAAGGTGCGGTCATCGTCAACATCTCATCTTCGAGAGACCGCATGAGTCAGCCACAGACGGAGAGTTATACGGCAGCCAAGGGAGGCATAGCTGCACTTACCCATGCGTTGGCGGTGAGCCTTGCTGGTCGTGTTCGCGTCAACTCCATTTCACCAGGCTGGATAGACACCGCTTATACGGTGTATGAAGGCTCGGACGCCACTCAACAACCTGTGGGTCGTGTTGGCAATCCAATGGATATCGCCAATATGGTGTTGTTCCTATGCTCTGACAAGGCAGGATTCATCACAGGGGAGAACATCTGTATCGACGGAGGAATGACCCATCAGATGATTTATCATGCAGACCATGGTTGGAAACTTGAACACTAATATAACAAAGTGTATATGAAAATAAATGCTGATAAGAATAAAATAGGGAATCACTACAAGGTGATTATACTTAACGGCAGTCCCAAGGCACATGGCAATACGGCAATGGCGCTGCATGAAGTGGAATGCACGTTACAACAACAAGGCATCGATACAGAATGGATTCACGTGGGGCATCTTCAGGTACATGGTTGTATTGCCTGTAACAAGTGCTGGGATACAGGCGACTGTACCTTTGGCGATATAGTAAATGAAATATCAAAGAAGATTCAGGAGCATTTAGTTGAGACCCATTATATCAGATAATCTTCTATCGTCCGTGTGCCGTGCTGACGGCAGCGTGGATATTGGCTGTGATATCAAGAGGTGAAGGAACGGAACAGTCGGCTCCAATCATGATATGCCCCACAGGTCCCTCTGCGATAATTTGGCGAGTCATCTCAGCTATCTTCTCTGGCGAAGCTTTGCCAATTTCGCCTTTGCGGTTGAATCCACCAAGCACAGGCCGTCCGAATAATTTGTAGGTTTCAACGTCGGTGATTGATGGATGGAGTTATGAGCGATTATTTGAAAATTCACCCCTTCAGGAGGAAGACCATGCGAAAATGATGGCATTGGTAAAGGATGCTATGAATGACGATTATCAATATAACTCCCTCACAAGTATGGAAGATTACTCTCGTGAGGGTTCTTCTCGCATTGAATGGGTGAAATTCCGTGATCGGCCTTTTATGCTACATGTGTTGCTGGAATATCGCACGGAGGCAGAAAATTTGAATTCACTTTATGATGGTTTATTAGAGGGCACAATTGGTGCCTATCTGTGTGTCTTGGCCGTCAAAGGGTCGTGCATCGAACCACTGAAACGCAGCAATGAAAAGATAGACGATATCATCGTCCTTCTATTGGGCGACAAATTCAAACAGTCTTTCTCGGAGGAGGAACTGAAGACCAACTATGGCTATCCAAAAGAAACGGATCAAGAATTGTCGGAGTGGGATTGTGATAATCTTTAACTGAACTGAGATAGTTCAGCTTTTTTTGAATAGAAAACATTTTTTTACCTGAAACAATCTTTACCTTAATCAAACAATACCTAAACATTTCATACAATTACATCTTTCAGGTTGCAAAGTAAGTGTTTTTTCTATTATCTACCCGATAATAACTGTTCAGAATAGAATAATATCTATTCAAATGTAAAAAAGCAAAGTGCCACGACATTTTATTCACTATTTATGTGATGCGTGTTCGTGGCATTGCTTTGTTTTTTTTGTTTTTTGAACAATTCTTTGCCATTAGCCATAAAGTGAATTAAGTAATTTTGCACTATAAATATAACCCAGTAGTATGAAAATGAAAAAATGGATCATCGCCATATGGCTTATGGGCACTTCGGTGGTAGTGAATGGTGCTATAATCTCGGGGAAGACTTATAGCATTATGCCAGAGGAAAATACATCAAAGTCGCTTTTTGTAAATAATTCATCCAAAGATGAGCATGCACCTGTCGTGTTGTGGACCGAGACCAAAGTTCCTGCACAGCAGTGGACGGTTGAGGAAAGTGGTAATGGCGAATGGGCTTTTCAAAATGTCTATACAGGCAAATACCTCAATGTGTCGGGCAAGTTTCTGGTTCAGACCACAGAGAAGGCCTATTGGACGCTGGAAAAAGCCGATGAGGATAGAAATATCTATTACATAAAAAACGGGGAATACCTGCATGCCAGCAGTCGGTATGATGGTCGGCAACCATTTCTTGGTGCTGCGCAGACGTGGCAGATGGTTGAAGTGCAGCCACAGTCTTTTTTTGATGCTACGGCACGTAAGCGGATGGCCGATGCCTTTTTGCAGCAATACCTACAAGACAAGGGAAACGGACATAATACGTTCAACAATGGCGGCTGGAATGAGGCCGAGACCATGGAGACCATTCTCGATATGTATGAACGAACAAAAGACCCGGAATATCTGACCGTTTATGAGAATTGTTATAAATACATGAAATATCATGTAGGAAACAATTGGACTGGAGGTGTCATCGTGGGTGGTTACGACTGGTTTGGTTATGATTTCAACGACGATGTGATGTGGATGATTATAGGGGCTGCCCGTGCCTATCTGCTCACTGGCAAGCAAGCGTATCTGAATGATGCCAAAAAGAATTTCGACCTGATATGGAACAGGGCTAACCTTGGTTATATAGACATGCTGAGATGGGCTGAGCTTACTGGCGACCGCAATGGCACCAACTCTTGCATCAACGGTCCTGCCGAGGTGGCTGCGTGTTATATCGCCCTTGGCACTGGCGACGACTCTTATTTCGAGAAAGCACGTATGCTCTATGCCAACCAACGACAATATCTCTTCGAGCCGGAAACAGGAAGAGTCTATGACAGTATCATTTTCGACCCTGAAACCGTTACTGTGACAAATACCAACACGTGGGCATCAACATACAATCAAGGCACTATGTTAGGAGCAGCAGTGCTGCTCTATCGGCATTTTGGCGACGCGCAATACAAAGCGGATGCTGACAAGATTATTGCGTATGCTAAACGAGAACTTTGCAATGCCGATGGTGTGGTGAGAGTGTGTCAGAATGTGGATGGTGACTTCCAGGGATTTAAGGGAATATTGATGCGATATGCCGGACTATATGCCCGTGAATACAACGATGCCGATTATATCTCTTGGTTGAAGGTGAATGCTTTCCATGCCTTCAATAATATCAATTCTCGTTCATTTGGACATTCTGCATGGTTGACGAAGGCTTCCGAAGATATGATGTACGATGGAAAGGACTATAGCAAAGCCAGTTCCTCGTTCGGAGCATCCACAGCACTCGCAGCGGCATTCGCCGTTCCACTCGACACACTGACTGCTGTTTCTGAGATAAGTGGACCTGATGAGAAAGGAAAACCGTTTCCTTTATGCCATTCTTTCTCACAAGGTTATTACAACATCTCGGGAATGAAAATCACCGATGCTATTGCTGGCAGCATTTGTATCCATGGCAAGAAGAAATATCTCATACATAGATAATTATAGATACATGAATCGCTTTCTATCGACTCTTATATTCTGTTGTTTTGTCGGAGCAAGTTTTTGCTTCGCCCAACAAAAGAAAAAGCAAAGTGGAAATCCACTTTTTGAAGGATGGTATGCCGACCCCGAAGGAGTGGTCTTCGGCCATGAGTGTTGGATTTTCCCTACATTCTCTGCTCCATATGACCAACAATTGCACTTTGATGCTTTCTCATCACGCGACTTGTTGAAATGGAGAAAGCACCCCAATGTGCTGACCTGTGAAGAGGTGAAGTGGGCGAGAAGAGCTATGTGGGCACCAGCAGTCATCAAAAACAATGGCCTATTTTACTTCTTTTTCTCTGCCAACGATGTGCATGAAGGCGAAGTCGGGGGTATCGGTGTGGCTGTGAGTAAGAAACCGCAGGGACCTTATAAAGATGCGCTTGGAAAGCCCCTGATACAGCATATCGTCAATGGGGCGCAGCCAATAGACCAATATGTGTTTCGTGATGATGATGGTACATGCTATATGTATTATGGTGGTTGGGGGCACTGCAATGTGGTGAAACTCGCCGTCGACATGTTGAGCCTTGTACCATTCGCTGACGGCGAGATATATAAAGAGGTAACACCAGAACACTATGTGGAAGGTCCTTTCATGCTGAAAAGAAACGGGAAATACTATTTCATGTGGAGTGAAGGAGGGTGGGGGTTGCCCAACTATAGCGTCAGCTATGCCATCAGCGACAATCCCTTAGGGCCTTTCAAGCGTATAGGAAAAATATTGGAACAGGATGCTACTGTGGCCACCAGTGCCGGGCATCATTCTGTTGTCAAGGGACGAGGGAAAGATGAGTGGTACATAATCTATCATCGTCGGCCTTTGGGTGAGACCGACATCAACTTTCGGGTGACATGTATCGAAAAGATGGATTTTGATGAGAATGGGTTTATTCGCCCAGTCAAAATCACGCATGAAGGAGTGAAGAAGACACGATTTTAATTTGAAAAAATATATTATTATGAATAAGAAAATTGGATTCTTTGTGATGATGTTGATGGGACTATACGTGCAAATGTTCGCACAACCTTTCAATGTAACGTATCAGATTTCCTTAAAGAAGCCTGGAAATCCGGCAGTAACCTATCCGTTGCGAAACCAGAACGGAGTTCTACACGCCAGTGAACAAATTCCCGTAGATGTGAATACGCAAATGCAGAAAGACGGCGATGATTACAAATTGACGGTTGTACTTTCGGCCAAAGAGCGGATATATTTCAATTTAGGGATGTCAATACTCACAGACTTTGCCACCGCAGAGAGCGATTTCTATCTGCCAGGATTTTGGTACCATAAAAATCTCAGGTCTCCCGACTCAGCCCCTTCTTTCCACACTTCCAATAGTTGGAATTTCCGTGAAGACCGTTTGTCGTCACCTTTGTCGGGCGTATTCGACAGTCGGACAGGAAAGAGTCTGAGCGTTTTACGGGTGGTTGATGGACATGATGAAACATTGACCACACATCAGGAAGGTGAGGTGATACTTAGCGGGAAGACCTCATTGGGATATTTAGGCTTTGACAACAGCCGTGGTCGTGCAGCCATCACCTTCGGTTATCCATATATCGAAACTCCCAAGCGATATATTCGTAAACTCACCCTTGTCAATCCTATTTGTACCTTTGCCAAATTGGAAAAAGGTGAACGCCTTTCCATGTCGTGGATTGTCAGTGAAGGTCAAACCGACAATTATGGTCAGTTTATTGCACAAACCTGGCAGAAATGTATTGACCGGCTGAATCCGCAACCTGTGAAGGCATTGTATAGTCCCGACGAGATGAAAGCACAGCTGTCCAACTATTTCCGCAAGAGTTATGTCGATAAATACGAACTGAAATACAATTCGGGCATTAGTATCCGTTGCGACGACTGTCTGCCTACCGACCACGTGCAGTTGGGCTTTTGTGGACGTGTGTTGCTCAATGCCTTCAATGCGTTGGAGTATGGACAGCAAACGGGTGACATGTCATTGGTGGACATAGGAAATGCCATTTACGATAGTTGGTTGAAATATGGTTTTACGGCAAAAGGGTATTTCAAGGAAGATATGCACATCGAAGGTGGAATACCTGCTGATCAAGATGTCATTCATAGCATCCGCCAACAGTCGGAGGCTGTCTATGCTGTGTTGCATTACCTCGCATACGAAAAGCGACAAGGCAGGAAACATGTGGATTGGGAACGTAAGATGCGGACATTGCTCAACAGCATGCTTGAATTGCAGAAAGCCGATGGGCATTTCCCTCGCAAATATCGTGATGACCATAGCGATGTGGATGCCTCCGGCGGTTCCACACCGAGTGCCACATCGACATTGGTCATGGGCTATAAATACTTTGGCGACAAACGGTATCTTACCGCTGCCAAGCGAAGTGTAGAGTACTTGGAAGAGAATATCATCTCGAAGAGCGACTACTTCTCATCAACACTCGATGCCAACTGTGAGGACAAAGAGGCTGCCATCAGTGCTGTAACTGCCACTTACTATCTGGCCATGGTAACCAAAGGTAAAGAGCGTCAACACTACATTTCACTATGTCAGCAGGCTGCCTATTTCGCGTTGTCGTGGTACTACCTTTGGGATGTGCCCTTCGCTCAGGGACAGATGCTCGGCGACCTCGGACTCAAGACACGTGGGTGGAGTAATGTGTCGGTTGAGAACAACCATATCGACGTGTTTGTATTTGAATTGCCACATATCGTGAAGTGGTTGGCTGATGAGACAGGTGAAAAACGCTTCCATCAGATACATGATGTCATCTGTTCATCCCTCAATCAAATGTTGCCAACAGCCGACAGACTATGTGGCATAGGTGTGCCAGGATTCAATCCCGAAGTGGTGCAACACACAAATTGGGACTATGGACGAAACGGTAAAGGGTTCTACAACGACATCTTTGCACCTGGATGGACAATCGCTTCATTATGGGAGTTGTATTCTCCTCAACGAACGGTGAATTTCTTGAAATAAGTGATATGGGGCTGCTATGCAGCCCTATATTTTTGTTATACAATCAGCGTTTTTGCTGGTTGTTAAATGCTTGATAATCAGTGGCGGATGGTATAATATAATCATATACAGCTTATACATTAGCGATGTTTTTAGATGTGTGGTGGTAAAAGTCTTAATTTTGCGGAAAAATTAATTCTTTACTTTAGTATATGGATAAAAATTTGACTAAGTTTTGCCACAAGCTACTACCTGCAGGCATGTTTATGTTCTGCACAATGACATTCTTGGTAGCGGCTCCGGTCTTGCCTCAGGCAAATGCTGCCATTCAGCAGGACACAAGAGAGACATTAGTGACTGGTCTTGTAACCGACGGTGAAAAAGAGCCACTCATCGGAGTGACCGTGAGCGTAGTCGGGACAGAGACCAAAGTGATGACCGACATCGATGGTATGTTCCGTATCACGATTCCTGACAAGAGTACTACCGTTCTTGAATTCAGTTATGTTGGATACAAGAACAAGCAAGTAAAGGTGAATGGTGCCAAACTGCTCAACGTACAGATGGAGGAGGAAACCAACGAATTTACCGAAGTCGTGGTGACCGGTTATAGTAGCCAGAAGAAGGCTTCTATCATCGGTTCTATTGAGACTATCAAACCAGCCGAACTGCAATTTGGTACTACACGTACGTTATCTAATAACTTGGCAGGTAAACTGAGTGGTGTGATTGGAATACAGCGCTCCGGTGAGCCTGGCTACGACGATTCTGAATTCTGGATTCGTGGTATGTCAACTTTCCATGGCAGCAATGCACCACTGGTGCTGATTGATGGTGTGGCACGCGACCTGAACAATGTGGATATTGCCGAGATTGAGTCGTTCTCAATTCTGAAGGACGCTTCTGCACAAGCCATGTATGGTGTGCGTGGTGCCAATGGCGTGATTGTTATCACCACCAAACGTGGAAAGATTGGTGCCCCACAGGTAAGGTTCCACGTCGAGCATGCTATCAGCGAACCAACAAAGTTTCCTGAGTTTCTCAATGCTGCCGACTATATGACCTTGCTGAACGACCTGGCAGGGAAAGATGGTTCGCCATTACCTTTCACACAATTACAAATCGACCGCACACGTTCAGGTTATGACCCAGACCTCTATCCAGATGTGAATTGGATTGATGTCATCACCAAGAACTATGCACACACCACACGTGGAAACTTAGACGTGAGTGGTGGTTCCGACTTCCTGCGCTATTCTATCGTGGCTTCATACTTCAAGGAGGGTGGTATTCTTGAACAAGATAAGACCCTGCCTATAGACAATGCGACCAACAACCAGCAGTTCAACTTGCGTACAAACATTGATATGGATGTGACGAAGACCACCTTGCTGCGTGTGAATATCGGTGGATATCTCAACCGTTTCAAGAAACAGGGTGTCGATGTCAATACTGCATTCGACCACGCTTTCATGACTCTGCCGTTTGCGCATCCAGCTCGCTATAGCGATGGTTCAATCCCCTTGATTTCCAACCGTCATAACCCTTGGCTCGAAGTGACACAAGGTGGCTATAATTTCCGTACGTCATCCAAACTTCAGACACTCTTCTCTGTAGAGCAGGACTTGCGACAACTTACAAAGGGATTGAAGGCAAAGGTGCTGTTCAGCTTCGACCGATGGAATCAGAGTGAGCGTGGACGTACCACCAATGTGGGTACCGTATTCCCTGCCACTGGGCGTGATGCTGAGGGTAACCTCATTTACACACAGTTCCAGACTGGTGATGAGTCAATGCCACATTATAACAGAGGTGAGTATGGTAATACCAATATCTATCTTGAGGCCGACCTGATGTATGCACGTCGATTCGGAAAGATGGACCTCGATGTGTTATTCCTCTACAACCAGCAGGCATACGACAACGGAGATATTCAGGATTTCCGCAAACAGGGTATTGCTGGTCGTCTCTCGGCTACATATGATAGCAGATATGTGGCAGAGTTCAACTTCGGTTACAATGGCTCGGAAAACTTTGCCAAGGGCAACCGTTTCGGTTTCTTCCCCTCGTTTGCGGTGGGATGGTTGATGAGCGAGGAACCCTGGATGGAAAAGATGAAGAACACATTCAATAAAATTAAGTTCCGTGCAAGTATCGGACGTGCAGGCGACGATAATATTGGTGGTAGGCGTTTTGCTTATCTCACTACACTCAAGTCTTCTGGCGACTATGGCTATACATGGGGTACTACCGGACAGCGCTACTTTGATGGTATCCTCGAGGGTGAATATGGTGTCAGCAACCTGACATGGGAGACTGTGACTAAACAGAACTTTGGTGTTGAGTTAGGATTATTCAATGCCATCGACCTCACATTCGACATCTTCAAGGAGAATCGTAAGGATATCTTCATGCGTCGTAGCAGTGTGCCCTCCCAGAGTGGTATTCCATACGAGAGCCAGCCATACGCCAACTACGGCAAGATGGAGAACCATGGTATCGAAGTCACAATCAATCTACATAAACAGTGGAATCAAGACTTCTATACTTCTGCCTATGGAAACTTCACATTCGCCAAGAACAAAGTGACCGAATTTGATGAGCCAGAGGTGAAGAAAGGCACACACCGTGCACAGACGGGCAGGTCGTGGGGTGAGCTGTATGGCCTTACAGCCGAGCGGCTCTTCACAGCCGATGACTTCAATGCTGATGGCAGCCTGAAAGCAGGTATTCCCGAGCAGCGTGTAGGTGGTTCGCAACTCTATCCTGGCGACGTCAAATATTTGGATATGAATGGTGACAATGTCATCACTGAAGAGGATGAGGGATTCATCGGTGGTACGGTTGATCCACGCATTGTATATGGTTTCGGTGGTGTGATAAACTATAAGCATTTTGATGTCAATTTCTTCTTCCAGGGTGTGGGTGATGTATATCGTGTGATTGGTGGCCAGCCCTATTTCCTGCCTGGAGGTGGTACCACAACCGAAGGTAATGCCTATGCCTACAATATCGACGACAGATGGACCGACAGCAATCCTGATCCATACGCATTCTGGCCTCGACTGACATACGGCCCCAATCAGAATAACTATCGTGCTTCCACATGGTGGAAGAAAAACATGAGCTTCCTAAGATGCAAGACCATAGAACTGGGTTATACACTGCCCAAGGCATGGGTGGAGCCTTGTTATGCTAAGAGTTGCAGAGTCTATGTGAGTGGCAACAATCTCTTCTGTCTCTCTGGATTTAAACTATGGGATCCTGAGCTTGGTACCAGCAACGGACTGCAGTATCCGCTCAACCGCTCTATTATGTTCGGAGTGGATATCAGTTTCTAAATATATCAATTTCAAAACAACGAAATTATGAAATCATTCAAGTTTGCAAAATATATCGCGGCCGGACTGGTGGCCCTGTCGCTCACCACATCTTGTTCCGACTACTTAGACAAGGAACCCGACCCGGAACTGACCACCGACATGGTATTTGAGAACCGCGACAAGGTATATTCCTGGCTCGCAAGTATATACAATATCATACATAAACCCGATAAATGGTCGTTGACAGCCGATGGGTACGAAGTGTTGGCCGACGATATCACTCCTTCGGAGAGATGGCGCCAGTGGGACTGGAGACTCGTCATCGAGAAAATCACAGGCACATGGACCATCAACTCGCCATGGGACGGTGACCTCTGGGCAAGAATGCCTCTTTATATCCGCCATGGATATATCTTCAACAACATGGTGAAAGCCATGCCCGACCACGACCTCCCACAGTCAGAAGTGGAAAATATGAAAAACGAGGTGAAATTCCTTACTGCATACGGATGGTGGCTGTTGGCTGAGAACTATGGTGGAATACCGTTCACACCCGACTATATCGCCCCCACTAATGCGTCGCTCGACGAACTGATGGTGGGACAGTCGAAATTTGATGATGTGGTGGATTACTGCGACAAACAGATGTTGGAGGCTGCCAATGCACTGCCTGCTATCTACAGCGATCCGTCGAAGTATGGGCGCGTCAATAAGATTATGGCTCTTACCGTGCGTTCACGCATGTTGCTCTTTGCTGCCAGCCCACTGGTGAATGGCAATCCATGGTACAATGAGTATCGCAACTATAAAGGTGAGCAGATTTTCAATCAGACCTACGACCATAATAAATGGATAAAGGCTGCTGAGGCATGTAAGCTATGTATCGATGAAGCCGAAAAGGCAGGTTATGCACTCTACACCGAAGCAGGACCTAATGGTGGCATCGACCCATTCATGTCAACCTATAACGTGCATATAAAAAAATGGAGTGAGGGCAACCGTGAGATTACCTTCCCTGTCACCAAGGGCAACGACTATCGCAATACATTCCTTCGCACCGTGTCGGTACGTGAATATGGAGGTGGCAATGGATTAGGCGTATATCAGGGACTTGTCGATGCTTTCTTCACCAAGAACGGACTGCCCATCACAGATCCTAATTCAGGTTATGTGGAGGATGGCTTTTCAAGTGTGGTCGAAAACCGTTCGGATATCACATCATGGGAATACGGAACAGGTAATCCCGGTGAAGTGACATCGCGTGGAACATACAACATGTATTGCAACCGTGAACCGCGTTTCTATAATGCTGTTTCATACCATGGCTCATGGTTGGCTGTGGGCAATCGTAAATACAATTTCTTCTATAATGGACGCGACAACATCCAGTCTTCATCGCCACACGATGCGCCACAGAATGGCTATCTTGCACGTAAGTCGTTGTGTGTCACCGATAATTACCTGACTGGTGCTGTGACTGACCGTCAGGGATTCACCTATCGCCTGGCATTCACCTATCTCGACTATGCTGAGGCTGTCAACGAGGCATACAATACTGCTGAGGCAAGGATGAATGCGCTGAAATACCTCAACCGTATTCGTGAACGTGCCGGCGTTCGTCAATACACGTTCGACAATGTGGACCCCGCCAATGAGGATTATATCCATATTGATAATACTCAGGAGGAAGTGAGACGGGTGGTGTATTTGGAACGCCGTGTCGAGCTCTGCTGCGAGAATAATAGATGGTTTGACATACGCCGACTGATGCTGGCAGAGAAAATACCTGAGATGAATGGCGACTGCTATGGTATGAATGCACAGGGTCGTAACCAGAACGAATTCTTCAAGCGTACTCCATATCAGAAGAGAGTATGGAAGAAAGAATACTACTGGATGCCTATCTACATCAATGAGTATGAGAAAAACCCAAATCTTGTTGAGGCTCCCTTCTGGGTGACTGGCGATAATACTGAAAAATAAGCATCAATCATAAAATTAATATCCTATGAAAAAAATAGCATATATCATCAGTCTCGTCTTTGTTGCAGGTGCCTTCACTGCTTGCAACGAAGACCCTGAATACTACGAGTTGAAAGACAACCCCGACCAGATGCATATCAAGGCATCGCAGAGTGAAATCATTTTTAATAAAGGCATGGCAGACCAGACTGCTATCACATTCACATGGGATGCAGCCGTAAGTCCTGTCTCTGCCAGCGACCCCGTGTCTTACTGTATCCGCTTCTATGATACCAACATGAAATCCGAACATTGCTCCGACCTCATCGAATTGGGCAATGTGACACAAGCATCTTTTACACATGATGAGTTGAATTCTATCGTCTCTCGTTGGGTGATGCCTGGCGAACCACTGGATGTGACTGCACAACTGCTTTGTTATGTCAACAACGAGACGAAGTATGTAAAGCCTATCCCCTCTACGGTGTCATTCTTAGCAACTTGCTACGAGAAATATCCTACCTATCTGTATATGCACATGACCGACCTCAACGATGGTACCACAAAGGTGGAGCGTTTGGAGCAGAGGCAATTGGGAACAGGTATCTATGAGGTGTCAACCAATATGAAACCATGCACATTCTATTTCACTACCAGTACAGAGGAATATCCTCTTTACGGACAAGCAGAGGGTGAGAAAATGGAGTATGTGACCAGCGGAAATTTCAAACAGTTCACTTTCGATGAATTGGGCGCGCGTACGGTCATCGTCGATACCAACAACGACTTCAATGACTGTCGGGTTCTCGATATCGTGCAACTGCCTACACCGGGACTGATCTGGATTTGTGGTAATGGATGTTCTATCGGTTGGAACACCAACACACCTGCTGGCAGACTTGAAATGGTGGGAACGGCACGCGAACCCTACTATTATGCTTGGACAGGTGAATTCATCGCCGGTGGAGAGATTAAGTTCGGACTTGGCGGAGGCTGGGGCGACCAGTTCTTCTATGCTCCAGTGGAAAATGCAGACCCTGTCACCGACCATCGGCTTGAGATGTATCGATTCCAGGACAATGGAGGTGACTTGAAATGGGTACCTTCAGTCAGTGGACGTTATACATTTACACTCTGTCTCCTTGCCACTGATATGTGGACAAAGTTTGAACCAGCCAACTGATAAATACCTCGAAAATGAATACGATAATGAAAATGTTTCTCAGCATTGCATTGATTATGAGTATGGGCCTCTTGGCTTGTGCGGATGATGAGGTGAATACCTATCAGAATCCTGTGGCCAAATGGAGCCTTCCCGATCCTACTGTCATCAAGGCAAGCGACAACTATTTCTATCTGTATGCTACCGAGGACACCCACAATGTGCCAATCTACCGTTCTAAGGACTTGGTGACTTGGAGATATGCCGGCACTGCTTTCACTGATGCCACCCGACCGATGGACTTTGTTCCTAATGGTTCGATATGGGCACCTGATATCAATTACATCAATGGCCAATATGTACTCTACTATTCCAAGTCGGAATGGGGTAAGACATGGGAATGTGGCATTGGCGTGGCTGTGTCGGACAGGCCAAATGGCGGATTCCATGATGCACATAAACTCTTCATTTCAAGTGAAGTAGGAATAGAAAACTGTATCGACCCCTTCTTTATTCAGGATGATGGCCGCAACTATCTTTTCTGGGGGTCATTCCATGATATCTATGGAGTGGAACTGACAGAAGACGGATTGAATGTGAAAGAGGGTGCCGTGCCACAGAAAATCGCAGGTGGACTCATCGAGGCAACTTGTATTGTGAAGCATGACAACTATTATTATCTGATAGGGTCGGCGGGTTCGTGCTGCGAAGGTGCCAACAGCACCTATCATTTGGTGATGACACGTTCCAAGAACCTCTTTGGCCCCTATGTCAACCGTGAAGGAAGGTCGGCTATTGGTGATAACTTCTCACCATTGCTCAATGGCAGTCCACAGGTATATGGACCAGGACATTGCTCTGAGTTTGTGCAGGATGACGCTGGACAGTCATGGGTGCTCTATCATGGATTTCAGGCCGATAATGTAGATGCGGGCCGTGTGATTTATCTCGATAAGATTACCTGGGGAAACGATGGATGGCCACAGATTCAGGGCATGCGTCCCTCTGTAGAGGCTGAAGTTCCACTCTTTGGCGAACAGGCTGGTATCGATACGCCAGTCTCTGCTTCCCTCGATCTCGATTTTTTCATTCAGCCTACAGAGACAAAAGGAATGTTCCGTATTGATGGACCAGATGGATTGCCTTTTACGTGGCAGTTGTTCCATATTGGTGGCAGTCTGATGGCAAACGGAAAAGCCAAAACTACTGCTATCGTCGATGCTACAAAATACAATAGGGGCATGTATGTCATCAAAGTCAACGGGCCTTACAGTAGCCAGAGCGAGATGATTATGAGACAATAATTAGTTGGTAAAAAATATTTAAAAAACAGACACGAAGAGGTTGTTCATAGCGAGCAACCTCTTTTTTTTCTATGTAATCCGCAAGCACTCGATGCTGGCATAGAAATCTTTATAGTCTTATGCCTGATGGACTTAATTATGTTAATTTTGCATGCAAAGTTAAGATTTTTATTTCATTTACTGTGATTACATACAGAGTTTAATGTGAAAAAGCAGAATTGCCATCCAATTGTTGGCAGAACGTATCCCTGTCTCGTCGGCATCACTGCTGCATCCTAATTACCTTGACGTACTTCCGCTTCCCGTTCACTTTCCGCATTATGCGCACAGAGGTGTAATCGTTTTCTTGTCCAACTCAAAAACTTTTTTGTCTTTTTATAACTCCGATGTGTTTTTTTTTGTAAATTTGCAGTGTGATTTTATGCACTCAGCATATTGATGGTATAAAGCAAGACTATTACATCACAGATTGATACTTTGAAAATCCAATCAATACTATACTTATGAAAAAACTATTCATATATATTATCCCTGTATTTTTTATCCTCCCACTACATTTGTTCGCACAAAACTCTACAAAAGAGTGGTTGCAGAAACTTGATGAGAGCTTGGCACAACGAGAAAAGTTTGATACACAGAAACGCGAGAAAATCGACCAGCTGAAACAACAGCTCAGACAAGCACGTGGGGCAGAGAGCAGATATGATGCACTACATTCCATTTACGAGGAATACAAGAGTTATTGTTATGATTCTGCCGTGGTCTATGCCCGACAGACGCTCGACTTGGCTGAAAGGATGGGAGAGAACGACCGTATCACCGAATCCAAATGTGCTGTGGCCTTCTGTTTAATCTCATCAGGAATACTGAGTGAGGCAGCATCCATTTTGGACACCATCGACCCTATGCAGCAACCGCGCGAATTGCGCAACCTCTATTTCGACATGAAATGCAGCCTATATCGGTCGATGGCCGACTTCGCACACGATGACCCCTATTATACGAAATACATTACCATCAGCAATGCCTATCTCGACTCATTGATTCAGGCCACACCGCCCAACACGATGAAATGGTATTCGTATATGGGTTCCAGGCAGATGCGTGACTGGAAATATAACGAGGCTCTCAGTTCTTTTAAGAAAGTGTTGGAATCGCCCGAGGCCGACGACCATCAAAAGGCAATGACTACTGCAGAGATGGCATGGGCATACACTTACCTGAAGGATGAAGACAGTGCCATGGCTTATTTCGCCCAGTCAGCCATCTACGACAATGAGACAGCTACACGTGAGATAACAGCCCTGTATCATCTGTCAAGATTGATTTATAAGCAGGGAGACCATTCGCGGGCAAGTCGATATGTGCATCAGGCACTCGACGATGTGCAATTCTATAATTCACGACTGAGAAAAGTGGAAATTGGGGATATCTTGCCCATCATCGAACAAGACCGATACAAGGCTGTGCGTAGTCAGCGCAACTGGCTCATCGCAGCATCAAGTCTTTTTATCGCACTGCTGTTGTTTATATTGTATGCATATTGGTTGAATCGTAAGAAGAATCGTAAGCTTACCGAGGCACGAGAAACCATCGCAGGACAACTGGAAATGCTGAAGCAAGCCAATAGCCAGCTGATGGAGGACGACAAAATCAAAAATGCTTATATCGGGCGTTCGTTCTATACCAATGCCGAATATATCGCTAAATTGGAGAAACTATTCCTTACCATCGACCGCAAAATAGCAGCCCGACAATTCGACGACTTACGTTCGATGTTGAAACTCTCAACACTCAATGCCGAGCGCGAGAATATGTATGAGGCTTTCGACCAAACATTTTTGAAGTTGTTCCCAAACTTTGTGGAACGATTTAATAATCTTTTCGAGGAAAAAGACCGTAAGTTGCCACCCAATGACCATTCCCTCACATCTGAGATGCGTATCTTCGCTCTCATCCGTTTGGGTATCAGCGATAGTGAGCGTATCGCCAAATTCCTTGATTATTCGGTTCATACCGTCAATACCTATAAGACCCGTGTTAAAAACCGCTCCACAGCCGACAATGATCAGTTCGAGAAGTTGATTATGAAGTTTTAATCAACACATCTGTCCACATACCTCTATGCAGATGGGTAATCACTTTTTAAATGGATTCAATAGATTATTCCACAATGATTGTTTTGGTGGTGTAATTCGAATAAACAATAAATTGAACACATAATAATTTTCTATCTTTTCAGTGACTAACAAGCATAAAATAATTTTTTTTCATAACTTTGCACATGACATATAAATCTATTACCCAAGCATAAACATGAATATGAAAAGGATTGCATTTAGCTTAATTGTGTTATGCGTGGCGCTTATGGCTCACGCACAAAGTGTGGACTCGCAAATCCAGAAAATACGTGATTTCTACAACCACGTGCAAGAACAAGTGAAAATAGGCTACAGCACTGAGAATCCCATCGGCACAGCCGTCATCGACCATGTGGCCACTTACTGCGCCGTTGGATATGTCAAGGGCAAAACTGAAATATATACTTACCTCTACGACGGCGATGATGTGGACGACGAACTCTTCAACACGCAACAGGTGGTGATGATACGCGAGAATTTTGAGCGAGGACCATGGCAGCAGTATCGCGAATACCTTTACGACCCTGACACCCAGGAACCCATCTTCTGCTACTTCCACGATATGAATCCCGATACTGGGGAGTTCGACGACCATCGTTTCTATTTTGCCAAGGGGAAACTGCTCAAGGCCTTGCCTGCCTCATCGGCACCAAAAGCGAAATCTGCCCTCAAAATTGCCAACGGCATGAAGGTTTACGGGCGCTCCATCTTCGAAACCTCCCCCACGAATCTCGATTGAGTAACGGATTGGGTTGTAAAATGACTTTATTCGTACCTTTACAAAGCAATAGTTAACTGGTATTGTCAAAACACCACATCTTTAAAGAATAGAGACAATGTGACTTTTGAGCAACTCTTTTCTAAAGGATAAATAATCATCTGAGTCCAAAACTATTTTCAGACATACACGGGGTATGTCCCTAAGACTAATCACTTTTTAAAGTAGGCTCATAATTTATTTCAGAACCTTCTATAGTTAGTCCTTCGACATCCTCTTCTACGATGACGGGACGGAAATCTTCTGCCTCTAAAGATAATTGCACATTTCTGAGGGTGATACCTCGGATGTGGCGTAGATAGAGTCCCCATGATGGCAATTCGCCAAACATGGAGAACTCAGGGTATTTTTCGATTTGTTCTGGTACGTCACCTTTGCGCCATAAGGGGATGTAAGCCATTCCCTTCGATGCACGTCCAGGATAGGTGATGTGAACATTTTCCAACAACACATCCTCGATGCAGTTGCCAGGAATGCCGCAGATAGGTGCAGGGTGGATGTTGTGGAAATAGTCCACCTCGGGCCCCCGAAGGTCATAGTCGATGTCGGGACGTCCGAAAGGAATCTGTGCCGTGAGATTGGTAATGCGGATTCGGCGGACGGCACCTTTTCTATTGCCTGTCCGCTGTCCCAGTCGTATGAACAGAGCATTGCCTGTATTGACGGCTGTGATGCTATCAGCCACCACATCCTCTATCGTCGCCCCATCGACACTCTCAATAGCCAATGCTGAGCGGAAGGTGTCGAAAACACGGATACCATGGATTTGGATACGGCGGAATGCACCATATGAGGCAGAACCAAATTTCACGGCACTGGCACTGCTTCTGATTTCGCAGTCGCTGATAAAGATGTCCTCGTTGCCACTTTCAGTGTCGTAGGATTTCAGACAAATACCATCGTCGGCGCTGTTCACATGACAGTCAACGATAATAACGTTATGACAGTCGGTTAAATCAATGCCGTCGTTGTTCCAATAGGCACGGTTGTAGATGTCGAGATGACGTAGGACCAAACCATTGCAGCGATTGAACGATAGGCCCCATCCGGCACTGTTGCGCAGTCGCACACCCTCAATGCGTACATCGTCACAGCCGACGATATTGAGCAGTGTAGGACGTGCCAGTTCACTCGGTCGGTGCCTGCGCTCGTTGTAGTTGGGGTCTTTCAATTCTCCCGTGTGGTGTAGACTGTCGATGGTCAGTGCTAATGCTAACCCTTGACCATCGATGGTGCCCTTTCCTGTAATGGCGATTCCCTTGGCATTCTTCGCTATAATCAGTCCCCGGTGTGAGTTGTCTTTCAGACGGTCGCCTGCTGTCTGACCCACTTCCACAAGTGAATAGTCGTAGGGGGATGTGCTGCCCAACAGAATGCTTCCTTCTTCCAAGTGTAGTTCTACACCGCTTTTCAGTTCCAACTGTCCGATTAAGTAATTCCCTCGGCCGAACGTCACACGTCCACCGCCACAGTTGCTTGCCTTGTCAATCAAGGCTTGCAATGTGCCCGTGTCCATATCTGGCATAGCGCGGAAGTCCTGCCCCAAAGCCGCTAATGTCATAATGAAGTAAATGGTACAAATCAATGACATTCTTTTCATACGGCATAAAGGTATAAACAATTTACCGAACTGCCAAAAATAATACGAATAATTGGTGGTAAGTATATCCTTTTTCCTCTGTGTTTTTGTGTCTTTGTGTCTAATTCTTTATTTTTTTGTTCAAAAGAGGGGTTAAAAAGGCGAATATTTCCATTATACAATTTATATATTTAGAAAAAATAATCTTCTGATTATCAATGTGTTGGTATTTGTATAAGGCTAATATCCTTATACATTTGCTTGTTTTCTTTATATTGCGCACGTAAACTGATAATTTTGTCGAAACAAAAGTTGAAAGAATTATGAAACGTTTACTCTTATTTGTGACACTCATCGTGATGCTGCTGCCTGTGATGGCACAGGACAATAATCCTATTGCTCATCCAGAGGCAGTGGTCAAATCGGGAAAAGCACGCTTCACGGTGCTAACCCCAGAAATGATTCGTATCCAATATAGTGATAAGAATTTGTTTGAGGATAGAGCTACATTTGCTATCGTCAACCGACGACTTCCCGTTCCTCATTTCACAACAGAAGAGAAAGATGGATTCCTATATATCAAAACCGATGTTTTGACGCTTAAATATAAAATAGGTGGTATTGTCAGTACAGGCGTGGCAGCCGATGATGTGCTGAACATCAGTTTCAATATGAACGGCAGGCAAGTGTTATGGTATCCAGGCAAGGATGACGCCCTCAATTTGAAAGGTACCACAAGAACACTCGACGGACAGATTGGTGATAACAAACGCCAGGAAATGGAGAATGGTTTGCTCTCAAGAGCTGGTTGGAGTATCATTGATGAGTCGCCACGTACTCGAAGAGGTGATGGTTCCACCACTTTTGCCTTCGACAAAACTTATGACGGTATAGAGTGGATGGCAGAACCCGTTGACAAGGATGCGATAGACTGGTATTTCTTAGGGTACGGCCATCAGTATAAGAAAGCTTTGGGCGATTTTATCAAGGTGGCAGGACGCCAGCCGATGCCGCCATTGTATGTGCTCGGATATTGGTACAGCAAATATCAGCGATATACTTCGGATGAGTTCATGGAGATTGTCAACGATGTGAAGCGCAATCAGATTCCCATGGATGTGATGATTTTCGATATGGACTGGCATACACAGGGATGGACCGGATGGACATGGGACCGTACGGCAATTCCCGACCCAGAAGGATTGATTGACTGGATGCATCAGCAGGGATTGAAGGTGGCGCTCAACCTTCATCCTGCAGATGGTGTGGATGACGATGAAGATTTCTTCACCGAGGTTCGCGACGATATGGGAATGGATGCACAGACGAAAGTGGTGCCCTGGAATCTGTCGGACCCCAAATTCTATCACTCGATGTTTAATCGCATTATCCGTGCAAGAGAAAAGCAGGGTGTTGATTTCTGGTGGATTGATTGGCAGCAGAACCTGACAAGTAAATATGTGAATGGACTCGGAGAAACATTCTGGTGCAACCATGTTTTCTACAACGACATGCGTGTCAACAGACCCGACCATCGTCCGCTGATCTTCCACCGCTGGGGCGGACTGGGTAGCCATCGTTATCCCATTGGTTTCTCTGGCGACTCTTTCACCACATATGGTACATTGGCATGGCAACCCTATTTCACTGCTACTGCATCAAATGTAGGTTTTGGATATTGGGGACATGATTTGGGAGGACATCAACAGACGGGTGACAACGACCCCGAAATATATCTCAGATGGATGCAGTATGGTGTTTTCACTCCGATTTTCCGTACACATGCCACCAACTGGCCCGGTATCGAGCGACGTATCTGGCATTATGAAAACTTCCCTTTGCTGCTCGAGACTGTAAAACTACGCTATGCGCTGATGCCATACATCTATACTGCTGCACGTCAGGCTTACGATACAGGCGTGAGCATTTGCCGACCACTCTATTATGATTCACCCGAGCACAATAATGCCTATCTATTCGAGGATGAATATATGTTTGGTGATGATATCCTTGTGGCTCCCGTGGTTACCCCGTCGGAGGCAGATGGTAAGGCCGTGAGGAGGACATGGCTCCCCGAGGGCAAATGGTTTGATGTCTGTCGTAATCAAGTGGTCGAGGGAAATCGTGTCTTTACAGACCACTATGCACAGCAGGAAATACCTTATTTCTATCGTGCTGGTACGGTGATTGTCAATAATCCCCCGATGATGAACCTCAACACACGACCTGACAGACTTATTTTGAAAATTGTTCCCGGTGCCGATGGAGGTACTTCTCTTTACGAGGACGAGGGTGATACCGAAGGCTACAAGGACGGAGCATACACCACCACTCAGATTAATCATCAAGGAAATACCGTCACGATCATGCCTCGCAAAGGGTTGTTCCCCGGAATGCCTGAGCAGAGAGCCTATACATTGGAGTTCTTAGCACAGTCGCAACCGGTATCTGTCAGTGTCAATGGGCAGCGTCAAGTTAATGGAACGTGGAATTATGATCAACAGACAAAGATTGTCACGGTATATGTGCCGGCAACGGCATGTGACAAGAAGATAGAGGTTTCGTTAAGTTTTTAATTGGACAAGGAGAAATTGGCTATGAATAATATGATTAAGAAGGTATTTGTATTGGCTTGGATGCTGGTCATCTCTATGGGGATATCAGCCCAGAAATATCAAGACTTGTGGGTGATGGGTACGGCTGTGCCTGGAGGTGTGCAGAAGTTAATCAATGTGGGTGACGGCGATTATAAATATGCTGGAACACTCAAGGAAGGAGAGCTTCGCATAATGACA
Organism: uncultured Prevotellaceae bacterium; assembly: GCA_900315075.1. Classification (GTDB taxonomy): domain Bacteria; phylum Bacteroidota; class Bacteroidia; order Bacteroidales; family Bacteroidaceae; genus Prevotella. The sequence goes on from OMXV01000029.1 coordinate 37,046, forward strand.
ACAAAAAAAGTAGGTAAGACGACGCGCTTCTTAGCACCAGCCGTACCCGATGCCAATATTGCTAACCATGGTATCTCTTTCAAGGAGACAGCAGATGCTAACTCTTCAGCATGGCAAGTTGTTGTCGGTGAAGACAGATATAAATTTACTGTCAGTACGATGCAGATGAAATTGCATGGGGAGATTTTTCAACCCTGGGGTGAATTATTTATCGCTGGCGGTGCCACCGAGGCAGGGTGGAAAGAGGGAAAGATGCTCCTCATGAAACAAGATGTGGATAATCCCTGTATCTGGAGATGGGAAGGTGAACTGAAAAAGCGTCCAGAGAATGAAGAGCCTACCAGTTTTAAGTTCCAGGGCCAAGACAGATGGTATCCTAAAAATATACATCCTTATAAACAGGGTGCTGATGTCCTGACAGAAAATCGGTTTAGAGTTGGCGGTAACGATACGAAATGGATGATTTCACGTGATGGTATCTATCGCATTACCATAGACCTCTTCAATGAAATAATCAAAGCAGAATTTGTTAAATAACTAAAAACCAAATGTTTATGAAAAAGAATTTACTTTATGCACTCCTTACCCTTATTTGTATGGGGTTAGGCAGTACCAAGGCTATGGCTTTGGATCAGGTGGATGGAGTCTATCAGATTGGGAATGCCCAAGAACTGGAAGATTTCTCGAATATGGTTGCCAGTGGCAACGGTGCCATCTCTGGCGCTCTGACAGCCGATATCGACATGTCGGGAGTAACTCATACTCCTATTGGCACTGCCAGCAGCAAGTTTACTGGCTCGTTTGACGGTCAGCAGCATTTCATCAGCAACATGGTCATCGATACTCCCGAGAGTGAGTACGTGGGCTTGTTTGGTGTGATTGGCGATGGCGCTTACATCAAGAATGTGATTGTCGATGCAACATGCTCTATCTCTGGACTTCGTTTCGTGGCAGGTATCGCTGGTGGTACCAACGGCGGTGGTTCGGTGACATTTGAGAATTGTGGCAATGAGGCAAGCATTGGTGCCCAGGAGGAGAATGCTGCTGGTATTTGTGGCGTAAGTATGTGGAGCCAGTGTGGCATCAAGATGATTAATTGTTTCAACACCGGTGGCATCTCTGGCAATCGTGAGTGTGCCGCTCTCTGTGGCTGGGTTGGCGACAATGGCAGCGAGATTACCAATTGCTACAATGCTGGTTTCATCATTGGAATGGATGGCAGCAACTCGATGTGGAGAAATGGCAATGGTAAGGGAACGAACAACTACGACACCTACGGAAATCAAGGTACACTGATCAGTGAAGATGAGTATGACCTGAGTTCTGGCGCTGTGGCATACCAAATCAATGGCAATCAGTCGGAAAATGTGATATGGTATCAGACTTTGGGCGAGGATTTGCATCCTGTTCCATTTGCATCACACGGTGTGGTATATGCTGTTGGCGACCTCAATTGCGATGGTTCCTCAAAGAGTGGTGACATCACTTTCTCGAATGTCAATGAGTCAAATCGCGACCCTCATCAGTTTGTAGAGGGTATCTGCTCTGTTTGCGGTGCTGTCGATACAGAATATCTGCCCCTCAACGATGGCTTCTATGACTTGGCTACTGCTGCTGATTTGAATTGGTTTGCTGCGCTTATCAACCAAGGTACCAAGAAAGTGAATGCCCGTCTGACTGCCGACATCGATTTCACTGCCTATAGCAAGAAAGATGTGATGATTGGCGGAAATGCCTATACCATGGACCAGAACAATGCTTTCGAGGGTGTCTTTGATGGCCAGGAGCATAAGGTGACCGTAGAGTATCATTCTTCTTACGACGGTGTCGCTTTGTTTAAGTTTATCAACAATGCTACCGTTAGCAACCTCATTGTTGATGGAACTATTGAAAGTGCACAGCGCTATGCTGGTGGTTTGGTTTGCGCTACCTATGGTACGTGTCTGATTGAGAATGTGGTCATCGCTGCAAATATTATTGGTTCATATCCTGGTGATGCCACACATGGTGGTATCAGTGCTATCTGCCATGATCGTCCTACCTTCCGCAATTGTGCTTTTGTGGGCACTATCAATGCTCCCGACTGTGAAGGTTCTGCCGCAATTATCGGCTATGCTCATGGCGAGGTTGAGACAATGATTGAGAACACTTACGTGGCTTCCTCTTTGCTGAGCATGACAGGTAACTCTACTGTTATCGCACGCCATGTACGCAATATGATTAACTGCTACTACACAGACAACATCGTCGATATGGTAGAGAATAATGCTACTATGGTCAGCGAGGCAAGTGTCGTTTCTGGAGAACTTTCCTATATGCTCAATACCAACGGCAATACCGATGCATGGCGCCAGAACCTTGGCGAGGATGCTTATCCTGTGCCATTCGCTTCTCACCTCATGGTCTATGCCAATGGTTCACTCAATTGTGACGGTACTCCTGGTGGCGACATCACTTATTCCAATACTGAGAGCGACCCAGTTCGCGCCGACCATCAGTATGTTGACGACATCTGCTCTGTATGTGGTGCACGCATCATCCGTACTGGTGCTCAGTTGAAAGCACTTGCCGATGATGTCAACAATGGTGTGATTGATGGCAACGTGATTGTTGACCTCGCCAATGATATCGATATGGCTGGTATTACTTACGAGGGTGTTGGTACTCGTTTCAACCAGGTGGACGAAGAGGGCAACTCTCAGGATGTGAAACGTCCATACAAGGGTGTTTTCGATGGACATGGCTATAAAATCAAGAATATGATTATCGACAGTCAGGATGGCAACAAGGGTTTGTTCGGCGTTGTCAGTGGTGCTACGATTAAGAATGTGACAGTTGACAGCAGCTGTGAGATTTATTCTGTTGGTTATTCTGCTGGTATCGTTGGTACTTCTATCGGCCGCAATGTGCTGACCATTGAGAATTGTGGCAACGAGGCTATGGTAAATGTTGGCGCAAGTGGTGCTAATGGCGCTGGTATCTTGGGTGTGAACGACCTGAGTGAGGCTTATGTACGTATTGTCAATTGCTACAATGCTGGTGATATCGTTGGTCAGCGTGAATGTGGCGCTATCTCTGGATGGTTAGGCGACCAAGGTGAGATTATCAACTGCTATAACTGTGGTACAGTGGCTCCTGAGGCTATCGATGGCAACCGTAGCTTTGCACGTTTCAATGGCGGTAGCATGGCATTTGTCAACTGCTACGAACTCAATGGCACACAAGACCAGATTGCTGTGGTCAGTGAAGAGGACGTAACTGGTGGAAAGCTCTGCTTCATGCTCAATGAGGGCAATGATGAGGATGTGTTCTTCCAGACTTTGGGTACAGACAGTCATCCTGTTCTCGACGCAAGTCATCTGAAGGTGGTGAAGGAGGGTGACAACTATATCAACCAGTCAGAAGGCATTACCACTGCACAAAATGGCACACAAACCCAGGAGGCTGTCTATGACATCTCCGGAGCACGTCTGCAGCACATGCAGCGCGGTATTAACATCGTGCGCATGTCTGACGGCACTGTGAAGAAAGTTTTGGTTCAGTAAATAAAGTATGGTTAGAAGATTTAGTTTGTCTTCGTGCTGCCTGGCCATCGCTACTATGGCGATGGCACAGGCAGCATTCGTTTCCGACGATCAAGTGGCGGTGTTTTATCCTCAGGGATATGATGCCAGCCAACATCAGCCGTCACCTATTTTTGAACGAGAACCTGCAGCAATATGGCCATTGTCCGACAATTGGCAGTTGCGTCCTGTGTTCAGCATTCAAGATGGCAAAAACGTGGCCACGATAAAAGTCGGTGACGATGTAGATCTCTATGGCACAGGCGAGGTCACAGGACCATTGCGACGCAATGGTATCGAGATTTCCTTGTGGAATATCGATACACCTGCATATGGTGTTGACAACGGTTCTCATCTGTACCAAAGCCATCCTTGGGTGATGGGCGTACGGAAAGATGGTACGGCATTTGGCATCATCGCTGACAATACATGGAGGCAGTCGATAAAAACGGGTAGGGAAGTGGTCTTTGAAAGTCAGGGGCCTGCTTTTAGGGTGATTGTCATCGAGCGTGAGAGTCCCAAAGCTGTGATGAAGGCATTGGCCGAACTCACTGGTACGATGAAGTTACCTCCCCTGTGGGCTTTGGGCTATCAGCAGTGTCGTTTCAGTTATCAACCTGATACTCGGGTGAAAGAGATTGCCGACTTGTTGAGATACCATCGCATCCCATCGGATGTGATATGGATGGACATCGATTACATGGATGGTTACAAGATTTTTACATTCAATCCAAAAGAATTTCCAGAGCCAAAGAAATTAAACGACTACTTGCATCAGAATCACTTCAAGGCTGTCTATATGATTGACCCGGGAGTGAAAGTGGAGCAAGGTTATTTCGTGGATGACCAGGGCACTGAGGCTGATTACTGGGTGAAGGATAAGGATGGAAAACCATTCGTTGGAAATGTATGGCCAGGGGAATGTCATTTCCCAGATTTCACACGTCCAGAGGTGCGTATGTGGTGGGCTACCCTTTATAAAGACTACATGGCCCAGGGTATAGATGGCGTATGGAACGATATGAACGAACCTTCAGTCTTCGGAGGACCAGAGACATCAATGCCTGCTGACAATCGGCATCTTGGGGGCGATGGCCTTTCTGCAGGGTCTCATCTTCGCTATCACAATGTATATGGCTTGAATATGGTGAAGGCAAGTCAACAAGGACTGCTGTTGGCCAATCCTCAGAAACGGCCGTTTATTCTCTCTCGCTCCAACTTCTTGGGTGGACATCGGTATGCTGCCACATGGACGGGCGACAATCTGTCGTCATGGGAACAATTGAAACTGAGCGTGCCTATGTCGCTCACCCTCGGATTGTCCGGTCAGCCTTTCAATGGCCCTGATATTGGTGGTTTCTGCGAGAGTGCCAATGGCGAGTTGCTGGCACATTGGACAGCAATGGGGGTGTTCTTCCCCTTCGTACGCAATCATAGTATCAAGGGAAGTGCCGACCAAGAACCATGGGCTTTTGGGGAACAGGTGCTCAATTCTTGCCGTACGTCTATCGAGCGACGCTATAAATTGATGCCTTATATCTATACCTTGTTTCGTGAGGCAAGTGTAGATGGTATGCCTGTGATGCGCCCCGTTTTTATGGCCGATGCCAAGGACTTGAGTCTAAGGGCAGAAGACAAGGCTTTTCTGTTAGGGGGTGACTTGATGATTGTGCCCGCATGGGCTGAGAAAGTGGCTATGCCTAAAGGTGATTGGCAACCCATCACCCTGGAGAATAAACCCGATGATTATCAGGCTAAATTGTATCAACGTCCAGGCTCTGTCATCCCCGTTGCCAATTTAGCGCAGAGTACGGATGAACTGCGTACCGACTCGTTGACTTTGTTCGTATGTCTCGATGGTGCAATGAAAGCCGATGGCTCACTTTACGAAGACGAGGGTGATGGCTTCAGCTATCGTGATGGCAATTATCGGATGACGCGTATGGAAGCTCATGCTGATGGAAAAAATCTCAGTGTGGCACTCTACCCAGAGGAGGGCATGATGGAGACTCCCCGACGTGTGTTGCGCATAGGATATATAAGAAAAGGAAAAATTATCTATTCTAAGTGGCAAGAAGGTACTTCGGCAACGATGAAAATAAAATAGATTGAAGATTCGTAAGTTCTCAACTTCTAGGTTATGAGGTCTTTAGGTTATAAGGTTATGAGGTGAGATTTGCTCAAATATGTCGTTAACAATACATATATCACCTTGAAACCTGCAAGAGAAGCGACCTAAAGACCTAAAAACCTGACGAAACTGGAGCTTTGGACTTTAGTCAATTAAACCTTAACCTCCAAATCAACAATTCTGATGAGAAAGTTTTTTTCATTGATTATTCTGCTGACAGCTTGTTTCAACATGCTGTCGGCAGAAACGGTGGAAAATAATCCACAAGCCAATCCCGAAGCTGTCGTGGTGTCGGGGAAGGCTCGCTTCACTGTGCTCACACCACAGATGATACGCATACAATACAGTTCACGACAACAGTTTGAAGACCGTGCCACTTTTGCGGTAATCAATAGAAACTTGCCTGTGCCCTCGTTTACGACCCGCGAGGAAAACGGCTTCTTGTATATAGAGACCGAGGCATTGACACTTCGCTATAAAATTGGGTCAACAATCAATCCGGCGATGAAGTCGCCCAATAATCTTTGTGTCACTCTCCGGCTTAATGGCAGAGATGTTATCTGGTACCCAGGCAAAGATGATGCACTCAACCTAAAAGGCACCAAACGTACACTCGATACTGGAAGTGGTGATAATCAGCGACCTGATTTGGAGAATGGTATTCTCTCTCGCGCGGGTTGGGCGATAATCGATGAATCGCCAAAGACAAAACGTGGGGATGGCTCTACCACTTTCGCATTCGACCAGCAGGTCAATGGCATTGAGTGGGTGGCTCAACCTATCGACCCAAATGCCTATGACTGGTATTTTATGGGGTATGGACATGAATATAAGAAAGCAATTACAGACTATATAAAAATCACTGGTCGGCAGCCATTGCCACCATTGTACGTCTTAGGATATTGGTACAGCAAATATCAGCGTTATTCCCAGCAGGATTTTATCAATTTGGTCAATGAGATGAGCCAAAACCATATTCCACTTGATGTGATGATTTTTGATATGGACTGGCATCTTGATGGATGGACTGGTTGGACATGGAATAAAAACTTAATCCCCAATCCAGAGGGATTGATACGCTGGATGCACAATCAAGGCGTGAAAGTGAGTCTGAACCTGCACCCGGCCGATGGCGTGGGGCGCCATGAGGACCACTTTGATGAAATAAGTGCCGATATGAATATGGCAAATGTCGATAGAGTGCCATGGATGTTGGAAGACTCTACTTTCTATAAGTCAATGTTCAGCCATATCATCCGTGAACGCGAAAATCAGGGGGTAGATTTCTGGTGGATTGACTGGCAACAGAATCTGACCAATCCAAGGATGCAGGGGTTAGGTGAGACATTCTGGTGCAACCATGTCTTTTTCAACGACATGCGAATCAATCGTACCGACCGTCGGCCATTTATTTTTCATCGATGGGGTGGACTGGGTAGCCATAGATATCCTATAGGCTTTTCAGGGGACACGTATTCCACTTTCGGTTCACTGGCATTCCAACCGTATTTCACAGCCACGGCATCAAATGTTTGCTTTGGTTATTGGGGACACGACTTGGGTGGGCACATTCAAATATCACCCACCAATCCTGAGTTGATGTTGAGATGGATGCAGTTTGGTGTCTTTTCACCCATCTTCCGTACACATGGTTCGAGTCAGGAAGGGTGCGAGCGCAGAATATGGAAATACGACAATTTCCCATTGTTGCTCGACTGTGTCAACTTGCGCTACAAGCTCATGCCCTATATTTATACGGCGGCTCGCCAGGCATACGATACTGGTATCTCTATTTGCCGTCCTTTATATTATGAATGGCCAGAGGAAAATGAGGCGTATCGACAGGAAGGTGAGTATATGTTTGGCGACGATATCCTTGTGTCGCCTATCGTGACACCTGCCGATGACAGTGGTAAGACATTCCATAAGACATGGCTGCCAGAGGGATTGTGGTATGATGTATGCCGTGGACTGCTTGTTGAAGGGGAGCAAACCATCAATGGCTATTATGCACAGAGTGACATCCCTTATTACTACAAGGCGGGTTCGATTATCCCATGCAATCCATCGATGAACAATTTGAAATCACCGTCAGAAGAACTGATTCTGCAAGTGGTGCCAGGCGCAAATGGCGAAACCCAGATTTATGAAGACGAGGGTGACTCTCAGGAATATATGGATGGTGCCTACACCATGACAAAGGTGAGTCAGAACCGCACGGCCAATATTGTCACACTGACGATACATCCCCGTGAGGGCGCATTCGACCAGATGCTGTCTGCACGTTCGTATCAGATTGTTTTTATGTTGGAAGAGAGTCCTAAAGAAATATGTGTTAATGGCATTACTACAGATCAATGGACATACGATGAATCAACTAAGACAGTGACTGTCTCTGTGCCATCGACATCGTGCAATGAACAAATAGAAGTCACATTGGAACGCTCGACTTCTGGCATTGATGATATGAAGGCTTCTACGCTCATCTCTCAGAGATATTTCGACTTACAAGGTCGTGAAATCAGTCAGCACGATACACATCGCCAGATTTATATCGTGAAAAGTGTATGGTCTGATGGCCGGGTTACAACAAACAAAATACAGAAATGACTATGAAAAGGTATCGCATATTTTTAGCCACATTGGTAGCAATTATGTCAGCGGCTTTCTCTAATGCACAGGATATCGAGCAGTTGTGGGCTACTGGAAGTGCTGTGCCTGATGGGACATGCCAGCTGACAAAACGCCCGGACGGACAATTCCGTTTTGCTGGTGCATTGAACCCCGGAGAACTGAAGATTATGACCACAGAACACTTCGTCAAAGGTACTACACAATTCCTCAGACCACAGTTGGTGGATTCTTATCTTATCAACAATGGGATAGGGTATGCGTTCACCACAGATGAGAATCAACCTGGATGGGTTGTGTCGTTTCAGGAGGATACATATCGTTTCCTGGTTGATACGCAAGGACGTAAAGTGACGGGAGAGTTGATGCTTCCTTGGAATGAATTGTTGATTGCCGGCAGTGCGTTCCCAGGTGGTTCCGACCGCACAGAGTGGAAACGTGATAATATGTTGTCTTTTGAACGTGACCACGACAATCCATACATCTTCACTTGGACTGGCGAATTAGGTGTCTATGATAACGTTGTAGAACCTGGTCGTTTCAAACTGGAAGGACAGATGACATGGGGACCGCGTGAGTTGCATCCTTACGTGCAGGATGAGGATATATTAGAGGCCTCGCAAGTGTGTATGGGTGGTCCCGACAACAAATGGCATGTGTCGGTAGATGGTGTGTATAAAATCACCGTTGACCTCTTTTATGAAACAATTAGTGCCGAATTGCTTTATTCTTCGTCAAACCTTGATGCAACAGGGATTCAATCAAATAAAATGGAAAGTGATGACGTTTATATGGAAATATATGATATGAACGGCATCCGCTTGCAGCATCTTCGTAAAGGGCTTAACATCGTAAAAATGGGCGATGGCACCGTACGAAAAATATGGCATCGCTGACAACCTTAAAACCTACAAGCAAAGCGACCTCAAAACCTCATACAACCATGAACTGTAAAACAATAATCTTATGTCTGATGTCGATGCTATGTGTCAACGTCAGCGCAGAACCCATATCACGTCAAACTGCTCGCCATCGAGCAGAAAGTTTCATTCAGGAACGGGGATTCACCTTGGCAGAGAAGATGCCATTTAGGATGCCGCGGCATCAGAATGATGCATCGGCAGAAACAGCGTTTTATTATATCTTTCAGACAGAAGGCGAACATGGTTTCGTTGTGGTTTCTGGCGACGACCGCACATTGCCAGTCTTAGGATTTACAGAGCACGGACATTTCGACGAGACGGACATCCCCGAGGGACTGCACTTCCTCTTACAGATGTATCAGGAACAGATACAACAGTTGGATGCGCCAAATTCATCTTTGTCGAATGACAAGAAAAATACTGCTCTTTACCATCTTCCCACACGACATAATGTGCAACCGCTCATGCAGACGTTGTGGAACCAGGGCGACCCTTATAATTTGTTGTGCCCCCAGTACTACGAAAGCGACGGTAGTATGGGTGGACATAGCGCCACAGGATGTGTTGCCACGGCATTGGCTCAGGTAATGAATTATTATCGTTATCCAGAGGAAACCATGCGCTATATTCCTTCATACAAATTGGAATACGATACAAGTCAGGGTAAAAAGGAAATAGTAGTACAGGGAATACCACAGCATTCTGTCATCGATTGGAATCATATGCAGGATGTCTATAATGGTAATGAGATTGAAACAGAGAAAACTGCCGTTGCCCAGTTGATGCACTGGGTCGGTGTTGGTTGCCGCATGAGTTATGGCGGGTCGTCAGCAGCAACAATGGCTGATGCTTTGAATGCATTGGTCACCTATTTCGGATACGACGATGGCAGTCATTTGGAGAGCAGGTCAAATCATAGTATAGAGAGTTGGTCACAACTTTTATATTCTGAGATTGCCACCGGGCATCCCATTGCTTTCGCTGCATGCAATTCGGGTGGTGCCCATGCCTTCGTACTTGATGGATATGATATCGAGGGCCTTTTCCATATTAATTGGGGATGGGGTGGTCTGGATAATGGTTATTTCCGTATCGACGTGATGGCACCCGACGATAATAGTGGAATCGGTGCGAGTTCAACTCCCGACGGCTATAATATGGGGCAGGATGCTATCATAGGCCTCCGCTTGCCTGATGACGTGAAAGCCGAGACGCAACAACCACGACTGACTGTGAACGACTGGGAAATACGTCGAGGAAACACCTTCTTTGCCAACTATGTCAATTGGGCTGGATTCACAGCCACATGGGACATGGGCATTGGATATGTGGATGAGACGGGGACGTTGGTGCCGGTAGGTGAGAATATGTCGATGCGATTGGATGCTAATTATTATGTCGGCTTGGAGTTCGTGGTTGAGGGTCTCAGTGAGGGCGTCTATCATATAGTGCCAATCAGCAAAAAAGCATCTACAAAGGTTTGGCAGACAAATGTCAACCCTGCCATCTCGTACATAGAGGCTGTGGTAGATGAACAGGGAAATGTAAGTCTCACTCAACATCCGATAGAAGATGTATCAATTACCGACATCTCTTTTCCTGGAAATCATAAGAAAGGTGAACGCCAGAATGTGGTTGTCTCATTCCAGAATTATGGGGAGGAATATTTCCGTGAGATTCATCTGTTGGCAAGTATGACCAATCAAATGGGCGAGAGTGTCTGCCGCACTGCAGTAACGATGGTTGATGAAGGTGAAACGACGGCTTCTTTCAGTTTTGTTCCCGATAGGTCGGGCAAATGGAATGTCTGGCTCTCCACCGACAATCACGGAAACAATATCTTAGGGAAGAGTGAAGTGGAAATTACGGATGAAGGAAATGCAAACACACATCAACTACGTTATCTGAGCCATAGCATTTCAAACAAATCCAACAATGTCATCTATGGTAATTGTATGCAAGGGAAAGTGACGGTTCGTAATGAAGCCGCAGAGACATACAATGGCAAATTGCGGCTGTGGCTCTTCAAACTGGCTGATAATGGCTACTACTATGGCGCCTCAAGTGTCTATGTGCCAGTAGTGGTGGAGCCGAATGGCACGGCGAAAGCGGAATTCTATTTCGACCAACTCGAATACGGGAAACAATACAATATGAGTATTCTCTATGAGGATGGTGGGGATATCACGAATGGTGGACTCAAAGATATGGGTAGGCCAAGCCGGGGAATTGTGTATTGGCAGCAAGACAAAGACATCGCTGGTGTAGCACCTGCATCTGTTCTGCACATTCCCGCTGCAGCCCTTGCTGTAGATATGTCGGGAATGGGTAACATGGTAAAGACGGTCTATCCCAACAATAATCCTAATACAATTTATATGATGGCTGCATCGGATGAGATGCCCACAGGACTGGAGACATGCAATGTCGTCGTTGATGGTCATGCCGGTCATCTTCGCCTGACAGACGGGTATGGTTTTATGTCTCCGATTACTTTCACGGCAACAGAGGCTACATATTCACGACAGCCATTGCCAAATCAGTGGGAGACTATAGCCTTGCCTTTTGCACCTCAGGAAATCCCTGAAGGAGTAAGAGTGAAGTCGTTCACAGAAGAAAACATGGATGGCATGCCGCATTTCATGGATGTGACAACAATGGATGATTGTATTCCCTATCTGATTTATTCGGTATCTGACGATTCGCTGACATTTAGTGCCTCAGATATATCGGTGATGGCTACAAAAGAAAAATCATTGTCGGTGGGCACACCAACAACACGGCTTGTGGGTACAACAGTCAAAAAGTGTCTTTCGGATGTTTTCTTACTTGATAATGAAAATGCTTGCTTTATAAGAAACAATGATCCTGTCGTGCTTGATGCCTTTAGGGCTTATCTGGTGTCATCGACCTTGGACGGTCTGGTGCCAATTGAAACACCCGAAGGCATCCATCGGTTTGTGTCGAGTGATAGCGACGGTGGAAAATGCTATGACTTGCAAGGCAGACAAGTTGACAATCCCACAAAAGGTATATACATTCGGAATCATCGAAAAGTGGTGGTAAAATAATGCAAATTCCATAGGTTATGAAAAACAGAATGGGAATACCCGCAGGACATGCCTTTAGGTATGCTATAAGCAAAAGTATAAAGAAGGTATGTATTCTGTTCCTCATGATGCTTGGGGCACAAATCACTTTTGCTGCCTCAAACTATCAGCTGTCGTCTCCCAATGGCCATATCAAAATGGAGATTTCCATCGGTGGTGATATCCATTTCAATGTATGGATGGGAGATGAGTTAATCGTAGAGAATTGTACGATAAATATGCAAGTGGGGCAAGATAACCTTGGCGTGTCTCCGAAAGTTAAAAAAGTGCATCGACAGGAAATTGACGAACAAATCCGTGCTGTTGTCCCATTGAAAAATGCTGTGACACCTAATCAAGCCCATTCGCTAACGCTGGAATTTGCAGGGAATTATGGCGTGGAGTTTCGTGCATACGATAATGGAATCGCCTATCGTTTCGTTTTGAACAAGAAAAGCACTGTGGATGTTTCAAATGAAGGCATGAGGCTGCAATTTCCTGAAAATTTTGTGGCGCACATCTCAAAGACACAGGGATTCGTCACATCTTATGAGAATCCGTACACGCACATGAAAATCTCTGATTATCAGGCTACGGATGAAATGAGTTATTTGCCTGTCTTATTGGAATCGCCCAAAGGAACAAAATTGCTGCTTTCAGAGAGTGACGTGCGCGACTATCCCGCTATGTTTGTAAAAAGTACTGGTGGAAATGGCCTCATGGCTGTTTTTACTAAATGTCCTGAGGAATGGGTGCCATACGGTGACCGTAGTCAGCAAATCACGAAAGAATGTGGGTATATTGCCCGTACATCAGGGAAACGCACCATGCCTTGGCGATTTGCCGTAATAGGCAATGATGCAGACATCGCTGCCAATGAGATGGAACGTATCTTGTCGGGAAGGTGTGAATTGACAGATACTTCATGGATTAAGAGTGGTAAGGTGAGCTGGGATTGGTGGAATCATTGGACGGTGTGGAATGTAGATTTCCAGGTGGGAATCAACAACGATACATACAAGTATTTCATTGATTTTGCGTCGAAATATGGTATTGAGTATATCTTGCTGGACGAGGGGTGGACAAAGGATGTTCGTGATCCCTATACTACCAGGGATGAGATAGACATCAAGGAATTGGTGGAATACGGAAGAAGCAAGAATGTAGGTGTCTTCCTATGGCTTACATGGCTGACGGTGGAACAGCATTTTGAATTAATCAAATACTACGCCGATATGGGGGTGGCAGGCTTGAAAGTGGATTTTATGGACCATAGCGACCAATGGATGGTCAATTATTATGAAAGAGTGACTCGGGAATGTGCGAAAAACCATTTGCTGGTCGATTTTCATGGTTCTTTCAAACCTGCCGGACTGGAGCATAGGTATCCCAATCTACTTTCCTATGAGGGCGTACGTGGTATGGAGCAGGGTGGGGGATGTGTGCCTTCCAACTCCATTTGGCTGCCATTCATCCGCAATGCTGTAGGAGCGATGGATTTCACTCCTGGGTCGATGGCTTCGGTGCAGCCAGAATACAACTATGGCACGGGCGTCAACCCTATGGGAAGCGGAACAAGAGCCTATCAGATGGCATTGTATGTGGTATTTGAGAGTGGTTTGCAGATGTTGGCCGATAGTCCTACACGCTATATGCGTGAAGAAGACTGTACCCGTTTTATCGCTTCGGTGCCAGTGACATGGGATGAGACGAGGGTGCTTGCTGCTAAAGCTGGTGATTACATTGTGGTGGCAAAAAGAAAAGGCGAACGATGGTACATCGGTGCTATAACGGGAGAAAATCCGCAGGATATCAACATTGAATTAGACTTCCTGAAAAAGAAAGGGGAACTCACCTGTTTTAAGGATGGAGCAAATGCCCATCGTATTGCAGTGGATTATAAATGTGAAAAACAAGAGGTGACACCGACTACCACATTGCGGTTACAATTAGCTCGTAATGGTGGTTGGTGTGGCATAATAAGTAGGTGATCAAAATTAGACTATAAAACACCTACAAGAATGATAGTTGCAGATAATTTTGATTTCCTACTTATAATAACATTAAATTTTTAGTCAAAATGAAGAAAATCTTGCGAAAAGCCATGCCGTTGTTGGCCATGGCGTGTTTGTTGGCGGCAAATGCCTCAGGACAAAACCAGAAAATGAAAGCTTATCTGGTTTCCGATGCACATCTGGATACCCAGTGGAACTGGGATGTGCAGACAACCATACGTGAGTATGTGAAAAACACAATCGACCAAAATCTCTTCCTTTTGGAAAAATACCCCGAATATATATTCAATTTCGAGGGTGGAGTGAAATATTCCTGGATGAAAGAATACTATCCGTTGCAATATGAGAAACTCAAGAAATATGTCGGAGAGGGCAGATGGCATTTGACTGGAAGTGGCTGGGATGCCAATGAAGTGATTATCTGTTCACCGGAGTCATGGATACGAAATATCTTGCTTGGACAGACTTTCTATCGACAGGAATTTGGAACAGAAAGCACCGACGTGTTCCTGCCCGACTGCTTCGGATTTGGTTATACACTGCCAACATTGGCCAACCATTGTGGACTGATAGGCTTTTCGTCGCAAAAATTGGGATGGCGTACAAAACCTTTCTATGAGGGCAACAAACGCTATCCATTTACCGTGGGACTTTGGCAAGGAATCGATGGAAGCCGGATAATGATGGCGCATGGATTCGACTATGGCAGGAGATGGGATGGCACAGAACTGTCTTCTAATGAGATATTGATGAACAATATATCAGAGAATCCGTTAGGTATTACATACCGATATTATGGAACTGGCGATGTGGGCGGTTCGCCTACATTGGCATCGGTGCAGTCAGTGGTGAAAGGAATGAAAGGTAATGGTCCTATTGAGATTGTCAGCGCAACAAGCGACCAATTATACAAAGATTTTCTGCCCTATGAGCAACATCCTGAATTGCCTGTATATGATGGTGAACTGCTAATGGATTTGCATGGAAATGGCTGTTATACTTCTCAGGCGGCCATGAAGCTATACAACCGACAAAATGAACACTTGGGAGATGCTGCGGAACGAACTGCCGTGATGGCCGACTGGTTGGGCACTACCAAATATCCTATCCAGAGAATGACAGATACTTGGCGTCGCATGATTTGGCATCAGTTTCACGACGATGTGACGGGAACGAGCATACCTCGTGCATACGAGTTCTCATGGAATGATGAACTGCTTGCACTGAAAACTTTCTCGCAGGTACTGACTCATAGCGTCAGTGATGTCATCAGCAAGATGGACACACGAGTGAAAGGTACTCCAATCGTAGTGTATAATAATGAGACTTTCCCCGTTAATTCTGTTGCTACAGTCGAACTGAACGACAACAAAAACTATACGGTGACCGACGCAAAGGGTAAACGTGTGGTATCACAGACTGTGGAACGTGATGGTAGGAATTATCTGCTTTTTGACGCCCAGGTGCCTGCCACGGGATTCGCCGTGTATGGCATTCAATCCACAAACAAAGTATCTGGGGTGAAAGAAATCCAGGGCAGTTCTATAGAGAATTCAGAATATCGTCTGACTGTGAATGAGCAGGGGGATGTGGTGTCGGTATATGACAAACGCTATCAGAAAGAATTGGTGGCAGAGGGTAAAAGCCTGCGACTGGTCGTTTTCGACGACTGTAAATCCTATCAGTGGCCGGCATGGGAGATACTGAAAGCCACTCTCGACCGGCAGCCACTGCCAATTCATAATGATGTGATGGTGTCCATGACAGAAGGACCTTTGCGCAAGACGCTTACCGTAGAGAAAAAATATGGAGAGACAAGTATCGTGCAGCGCATACATCTCTATGAGGGTGGACAGGCGCGGCGTATTGATTTCGAGAACGATGTGGACTGGAAATCTCTCAATGCTTTGCTGAAAGCGGAATTCCCCTTGTCGGTAAGCAACGAAAAAGCTTCCTACGATATAGGATTGGGAAGTGTGAAACGTGGTAATAATCGTGACAATGCTTTCGAAGTGTATGCCCATGAGTGGACCGACCTGACTGACCGCTCGGGTGACTATGGCGTGACCTTTATAAATGATTCGAAATATGGATGGGACAAACCCCAGGACAACACTTTGCGCCTTTCGTTGCTGTATTCACCCAAAACCAACGGCAACTATGACTACCAGGCTTATCAGGATTTGGGACATCATGTGTTTACCTATAGTATAATTGGACATCAGGGTGAACTACGCAATGCTGATGCTGCAAAACAGGCATTGGCGTTAAACAGTAAGTTGAAGTCTTTTATTTCGACAAAGCATCAGGGATTGTTAGGTAATTCCTTCTCATTCCTTTCATCCGACAATGACCAAGTGTTTGTGCGTGCCCTGAAACGTGCAGAGGTAAGTGATGAATATGTGGTGCGTGTCTATGAAATGGGGGGTAAGCAAACGCAAAGGGCTACACTGACATTTGCTTCCGACATAGCTGAGGCAACCGAGGCTGATGGCACCGAGAAGACCAAGGGGACTGCTTCTTTTTCAGGGAAGAGGTTGCAAGTGGAAATCAAACCTTTCAGCGTGAAGACTTTTAAAGTAAAACTGAAAAATGAGAATCGGCAGAAGATGGAAGTTGATGCGTATATGTTGCCGCTTACATACGACCGTCAGTGTTTTTCTTATAATGAATTCCGTTCATCGGGCAACTTCGAAGGTGGATATAGTTATGCAGCAGAATTGATGCCTGAGGGTGGGCTATGTGTGGATGGCATCCCATTCCGTTTTGGCGAATTTGATGCAAAGAGTGGTATGACTTGTCAAGGTCAGAAAATCAAGCTTCCTTCTGAAAAGAATTACCAGCATATCTACCTCCTTGCGGCTTCGGATAAAGATGATAGAATGGCATCTTTCATGGTTGGAAAGACAGAACAAACAGTCAGTGTGCCATTCTATTCGGGATTTGTAGGCCAATGGGGACACGACGGACAGTCTGTGGAATATCTCAGGGATGCCGAGGTGGCATATGTCGGGTCGCATCGACATTCGTCTGGAGGTGATGAACCATACGAATTTACCTATATGTATAAGATTCGTCTAGATGTCCCTAAGAATGTGCGGGAAATCATTTTGCCAAACGATCCTCACATCGTCATCTTTGCCGCTACGGCAGCCAATGACATGGCTGATATGGCACCGGCATCGCAGTTGTTTGAAACTTCTTTCAAACAAAATATGTTCAGTTCGAGTAAAGTTGTAGAGGAGAAAAACAACGTGTTAAAAGATGCGAGAATCATCAATGTTTCTGGCGAGTGCAATGAGCGTGAAAAGGCTGTCAACCTGACAGACGATAATCCCGATACAAAATGGTGTGATGTGAGTGGAATCCCACATTGTGTGGTATTCGACTTAGGTAAGCCAACCACCGTCGGTAGCTGGCATCTGTTGAATGCTGGCGCTGAACATTTCTCGTACATCACTCGAACATGTCTCTTGCAGGGACGTAATGCTGAGAATGAGGAATGGCAAACGCTCGATATGATAGACGGCAACCGGAACAATGTCGTACAAAGGTCGTTCCAACCCACAGAAGTGAGATACGTACGCTTATATGTCGTAGGTCCCGAACAGGGTGGGGGAGGCGCAACCCGTATCTATGAGTTTGGGCTATATTGAAATGCCCATGTCCTGCTTATACAATAGGGTCTGAGCAAATTGTTCTGCGACCACATTCCTTGCAGAACTTACCCATCCACACATGGTCGAACTGGCTGATGGCAGCTTCGACCAGCTCTGGGGAATCAGTTAAAATGCCTGCTTCGAAGTTACGTTTCTTTGGTGACTTCATGCCCATTCCAGCACCTGTCAGGTTTGCGGAACCGATATAGACTATGCTGCTGTCGATGATGATGAGCTTGAAGTGAACCCTCGGACATAGCACCCGTTCCATCCCGTCATAGAGGATCGGGTGCTTTTCATGGTCTTCCCTCCATGCCGTCCCTGGCTCCTTCGCATGAATGAGTCTGATTTCAATTCCCCTTTTTAGCATCGAAGCAAGTAAGGAAAGGAAGGGCTTGTCTTCGACATACAGATCCTTGATGTCAGCCGTTCCTATCCATATCGTGCGTTTAGCCTTGCCCACCAAGGATAAAACCTCCTTGTAGTGGTTTTCGTCTGCGATGTATTTAATGAAGTTCATGTGAAGTACTTGTGCTTATGATGAATTGTTCTAATCGTTTTCCAAGATATGTGATGCCAGTCCGTCAGCTGTCTGTATCAAGGTGACCAATGGACATATCTGTTTCGCCTTGTTGATATTACCGATGAGTTCGTAAGATTGGAATGGAAGGTCCCCCTGTTCTGCCTCCTTTTTATATGATACAACTGCATCTACATCATTGGTGGTAGAAACGACATCTCCCTTAGTCATTTTCTTTTCTGTTTTGATGTCTTTTTGGTTTTTCAATTTTATCCGTTTTTTAGTTTCACTGTGTTTCCTTTGTGGAGATACCTTCCTATGGTGTGATGACTACCTTTTTGCCTCCAATGATGTAAATACCTGGTTTCAGTTGAGCGTTCTTCAATTTACTTTCTTCGATTTTTCGACCACTGAGGTCAAAACATCCATTCTTCTGAGGTTGTGGGTTTTCATGACTGATTTCCTGAAGGCCTGTCTCGTCGAATGACTTAACCTGAAGTGTGGAAAATCCCAGCACGAAGTCTGCATACGCTATGGCATCGGTGTAGTATGAGAGCACATAGTTGCCTGTCTCAGGGATTTCAAAATTGAAAGTCCGTCCCCTGCCACTACTAAATTTGTTGGCAGTGTTGCCACCGATATTCACGGTGGGTGTGAAGGTCTCTGATGCCACTTCCTGTCCGTTGGTATCCTCTATGGCAATAATCACTGGTGTAAACTCGGGTTGGTCCCAGTTGCACAGTATATACTTGAGCGTGTATTGACCCACGTGCAGTGTCATGTGTGAGCGGGCTGATTCATCGCCATATCTTGCGAACTCCGCTTTCTCTCTTCCCCTCGGGTTCTGTACGAGAAGACCGTATTCAAAGCCACGGCTTTCATTCGTGAAATGTAGGAGACGGTTCCCGCTGGTAAATGGTAGCCCGCCACCCACACGCATCGACCTGCCGTTGGTCACACACCAGTCTTGTGGCACTACTCCCTCGGTGGTGAAATTCTGAATCAGGTCGTAGGAGGTGTCCGATTCTATGCAATTCACCACGCATGAACTTTCCCCCTTCTTACCGTTGCTGTCTGTCACCACAACGCGTAGTTCATGCCTGCCGACTTCTGGGGCAGTCAGTGTTGCTGTGTAAGGTGCGGCAGAAAGAGATGCAATCAGCGTGTTGCCGTCGTAGAAATCAACCGTCTCCACTTGTCCGGATTTGGCGGTGGCAGTGGCTTCTATGGTGATGTCGGGGAATGTGGCCATACCTTTAGGTGCCATGTACAAATAGGTGCTCTCGCCTGCCGGTTGGGTGATGGTAGCCCTGGGTTGATTGAGGGAGAAACGCTTGCAGAAGTTCCAGATGAGATGGCGGTTTTGTTCCATGGGCCAGTGCCCGCCATTGTTATAGGAATAGAGCCACACTTCGCCGCCATTGGGGCCGCCGGTCCATTTCTCCAGGTCGCCATCAAACCAACTGCCGCTGACAGTCCTGTAGCCAGTCGTCTTCGAGTAGCGCGTATGATTGTCGTGGATGGCATAGTTCTCTATGTAGGAGTGAATGCCGTATTGTTCGTAGCCAAATGTCTCGTCACCATAGGCGATGACCTCCAAAAGGTTGACGGGTTTTCTGCAGTTATTCCAAGGCTGTTCGGAGAATTGGATGCCGCTGGTCGGTGCAAACGCTGCAATTTTGTCCTGCATACTTGGAATGCAGTGGTGGATGAGCATCGACCCCATGGAGAATCCCGACCAATAGACGCGGTCTCTGTCGATGTCGAAGCGGCTTGCCATCTCGTCAATGGTCTTGATAACGAAGTCCTGGTCTTTCGTGCCGCCGATATCCCAAGTGTTGCCGTCGCTGCGCAAGTAAGTGATGACAAACTTGGCCGTGTCAATCATCTCGTACATCTTGTCGGAGCCATACTGGTATTCGGGATCTTGGTTCATACCGTGGGTCACAATGAATAGTGGAGACTTGGCTGGCAGCGAATTAGGAGTGAACACCACCATGTTTCTCTGCTGGCCATTCACATTAATGTTAATAGACTGCTTCTCGTAGGCAGATACTTTCGCCACCGAAAGAAGAATGAAAACGATAATTGCAATTGTATGTTTCATAATGATTAGTATTATCAAAACTGCTGGATGAATATCATTCGTAAAAACTTGCGCTCAAAAGTGGTACACACAGTTGGTTTTAAACAACTTATTGGTCTGGAAACCATGTCGTGCCCTTTGTGTGGATAATAACTACTGCGCCACAAAGTTCGGAATATTCCACGAGATATGCAAACAATAAACTGAAAAAACAACAAAATCCTTCCTTCCTTTGTAGAGAATCGGTTGAGGACGAGAAAATCTGAGTTCAAGCACACCTATACCAACCAAGGCACCACAGAAATCGTGAATGTCATGTTTGTATTTTCAGATATTTGTCCTTATGGTCGGAAATCTTGTCGAAAATCTGTTCTTGCAAGTATCTGGGGGATAAGACTAAAAGTCCACCGGCATAGGAACACAGTTCGCGTATCAATTCGTAATTAATGGATTTGTCATGCTTTTCCGGCGCACCTGCATAACCCTGTGTCTGTTTTAACATAAGATTAACACAATTTCCATTATCATTCCTTACCTTTGCACCTCAAAGCATAAGGAATGATGAA